>NZ_JBFTOX010000007.1:0-244167 GCF_056398185.1 Cupriavidus sp. 05L310 | reverse complement strand
TGTAATAGCCTAGACTAAATCTGACAGTGGTTGGTTATCCATGCCGCCGCACATCGGTGCGAAGGGCGTAGCCCAGAGTGCCAGTGTGCGGCGGAATCCACAAGGAGTCCGCCATGACTCAGGAACAGAAAGTCATCCGTGCCAAGGTCGGCATACTGGAACTGGCCCGGCAACTGGGCAACGTGAGCCAGGCCTGCCGCGTCATGGGCTATTCGCGCGATAGCTTCTACCGCTTCAAGGAGTTGTACGAGCGAGGCGGCGAAGCCGCGTTGCAGGAGATTTCGCGACGCCGGCCACTGCTCAAGAATCGCGTCGATCCCGAGGTCGAAACCGCCGTGGTAGCCCTGGCGCTCGAATTGCCCGCCTATGGCCAGATCCGCATTGCCAACGAGGTCCTCAAACGCCATGCCCTGCACGTGTCGCCGCAGGGCGTGCGCAGCATCTGGCTGCGTCACGACCTGGAGACCATGAACAAGCGCCTGAAGGCGCTGGAAGCCAAATCCGCGCAGGAAGGGCTGGTCCTGACCGAGTCGCAACTGGCCGCGCTGGAGCGCGCCAAGCTGGAAAAGGAAACCCACGGGGAATTCGAATCCGAGTGCCCCGGCTATTGCGGCGCCCAGGACACCTTCTATGTCGGCACCCTCAAGGGCGTGGGCCGCGTCTACCAGCAGACCTTCGTCGACACCTACTCTAAGGTGGCCTTTGCCAAGCTCTACGATCGCAAGACCCCGTTGCCAGCCGCCGACCTGCTCAACGACCGCGTTGTGCCGTTCTTTGACAGCTATGGCATCCCGCTGTCGCGCGTGCTGACCGACCGCGGCACCGAGTACACATCAGGGGCGATGGTGTTACGGCAAAACGCCCATGCGCACCTTCCTCGACTCGCTGGAACTCGCCAAGGAGAAACTGATCCCGCATTGAGTCGCGCTTCTCGATTCAACAGCCCGACTATCTGTCAGATCGAGTCCCAGCTAATACAGCTAAGCTAACGCCCCTAGAGTTCTTGAAGCAGGACGACTTGCCATTGGTTCATGATTTGCTGCTGCGAGTACTGATATGCCCTGGCCCGGGCCGCTTGGCTCAGGAGATCGGCTTCGCCTCGATTCTGAATTAGTCGTAATATTCCCTTCGATAGCGCTTGTGCATCGTCCACCCCTACGACCACCGCCTCCCGCCCATCCTCTAGCAACTCTCGCGGCCCGGTTTCGCAGTCAGTCGATATGATCGGCAAACCGAATGCCATTGCCTCGATTAGTACTAGCCCAAAGCCCTCATAGCGCGAACTGAGGCAAAAAATAGATGCTTGTTGGTAGGCCACCGTCACATCCGCGTAGACGCCGGGTAGTGTGACACTGTCCTGAAGTCCAAGTTGATTGCGCAAACCTTCCAGCGTCGCACGCTCTTCGCCCTCGCCTACAATCACGATTTGCCAGCCCGGAGCCTTCGGAACCACCTGCGACCAAGCGCGTATCAACACATCGAAACCCTTGGAAGCTACCAGGCGTCCTACTGCTAGCACTAGCTTGTTAGTCCTGGGTGCGGCTTGCACTGGCATCGCAAAGGGCAACGGGTTCGGGATGCAAACCACTGCGCTGCGGGGCCGCAGGGCTTCGACCCAGCGGCGGCGATCCCGTTCCGTGAGCACTACGATTGCCTCGCAATGGTGCGCAGCCAGGCGGCGCGCAAGCCTGCGCGCCGGCTTTCCGAGGTCTTCGTCGAAATGGCAATGCTCCCAGGCAATGTGGCGTACGCCCAGGCCAAGAGTTGCCGGCAACGCAAAGAGGGCGAGCATGGTGTCGACCTGCACCAGCACATCTATTCTGCGTGTCCTGACATGACGTCGTATGCCCGCTACCGTGGCAGCGTACGCGCTTTTGAATGAAGGACGTTGCGCAAACAGCGTCTCATGGCTGACATTCGGATGCAAGCTGAAGCGGCTCGCGTGGTCCCAAAGGCTCAGGATGCTGACCGTGTAGCCTTGCCCTGCCAGCGCGTTCGCGATGGTGGCGGTCATGCGTTCCGCGCCGGCCATCACATTCAGTGTCCCGGTGAGGAAGCAGAGACGTGGCAGTGGGCGCGTCATGCACGAGCCTCTTGCGTGGCTGGATGCGCTCTTACACTTCGCATCCAGATTCCAATACCAAACAGAACCGAGAGCAGGTTGGCGACAGCATAGCCCAGGATGGCACCATACACACCGAGGCGCGGGATCGCGGCAATATCGATTACGATCGTTACGGCAAACACCAGACCCCATTTGATCGCGACCAGGCGCGGACGCCGCAGATAGATCGGCAGCAAGGTAAGTCCGACGTCGGCAAAGATCAGCGTCGAAGCGAGCGCTGAGAGTTGCAGCAGGCCGGTTGCCGAGGCGAAGGCGGATCCATAGAGAAGGTGGATGATCCAATGTGCGCTCAAAGCGATCAATGCGCCGCCGGCGACGCCGACTGCCATCATGGCGCCAGCGATCTTGAGGATGTTGCGGCGTGCCTGAGCCAGCGTCGGTTGTGCGTACACATAGATCGGTGCGATACCGGCGGAGAGAATGGTAGCGACCATGACAAAGTTGTCAAGGATCTGCATGGAGGCCGCATAAGCACCCAGTTCGCTCAGGGGAACAAGCGGCTTGAGCAGCAACTGGTCGATGCGGCGGGAGCCCATCATTAGCATGAAGCTGGCCCAGAACAGCAGTCCATTACTGAACAGATCCCGGATCAGAGTAGGGTCGTAAGTGATGCGAGCGCGTGGGGAGCGCGCCAGATAGTAGGAGGTCAGCAAGATGGCCACTACGACCGGTTCAAGGGAAAAAGCCAGCGCGTAGGCGGGCACATAGCTAATGCCGAAGGCAAATAGCAGGCCCACAACAGTGGCCTTTACCGACAGCGAGGCAAGATTGAAGAGCGTGTTCGGGCGGGTCCTTGTATGCGCTTGCAACCACGCAGTGACGATGCCGAAGGGTTCCCTGAGCACCACAGCCAGCCCAATGATCAAAGCCGGTAGCCAGAATTCGATGGTCTGGCCGGTGACGACCAGGAAAGCGCACATCAGCAGATAGCCGAGAATACCGGCCGCCAGCCTGAGCCGGAATGCGTGGACCACCAGCCGATGCTGCGCCAGCGAATTCTGGTTGGCCACCAGGCGCGGGATAACGACTTCGCCACCGCAGATCAGCGCAATCGATGAGGCAATGTAGACCACGGCCTGCGCATACTGGAAATGCGCGAAGCCCTCCGGCCCCAGCCCGCGCGCCAGCATGGCCACGATGCCGATGCCGGCGCCCACCTGCAGGCCCCGTTCGACCAGCATCCATACCAGGTTACTGGCAACCTTGCGTTGCATCAGACGGGCTCCGCACAGGCCGCGGGAGCCATCCGGGCCAGGCTCGCATAGCAGGCCAGCCACTGGCGGGCCACGGCTTCAAGGCTGAAGCGCGACACGATGCGCTCGCGCCGGGCGGCCTGCTCGGCCGCCGCGCCGCGGCCGGCCCCAAGCACTTCGCCGATGGCGGTGGCGAGAGCTGGGGCGTCGCCCCTGGACACGATCGTCCCGCAGTCGCCGAGCAACGCCGCGACGCCGGCGGCGTCGGTGGCGACCACCGGACACCCGCATGCAAGCGCTTCGCCCACAGCCAGGGGCATGCCTTCGATCTCTGAGGAAAGAACAAACAGGTCGGCCGCGTTGAGCAAAGCCGGGACGTCGCGGCGGGTGCCCGCCAGCATGACGCTGCCGCTTAGCTCCTGTTGGCGAATACGTCGCTCCAGGGCGGCGCGTTCAGGTCCCTCGCCGGCGATCAGCAGGCGCGCCTTGACCTCGGTGCCGGCCCGGAAAAGGGCGAATGCGTCGATCAATACGTCTTGCGCCTTTTCAGGCACAAGGCGCCCGACATTGATCAGCAGGCGCGTGTCGTCATCCAAACCAAGTTCCGTCCGCGCCATGTTCCTCGCCACCGGGTCGGGGCGGAACTGGATGGTATCGATGCCATTCGGTATCACGATGATGCGTGCGCCGGGTACGGCACCCGACTTCGCCATCGCCAGGCGGCCTTCCGGGCTGACATGCGTAGTGAGGCTCGCCCAGCGGTCCGTGAGCCGGTAGGCGAGCATGCGCATCCTGCCGCCTTCGCGCGCGCTGTGCGCGGTACAGATGACGGGCGGGCAGGGCGACACTGCGGCAAGGACCCGAGCGATCAGGTTGGCGTGCACCATATGGGCGTGAATGATTTCCGGACGCCACTCTCGCACAAAACTGCGCAGGTGCCAAAATGCCCGAGCCATCGATAGGGGTGTCTTGCGCATGTCGAGCGCCAGCAGTCTGACCGTGGCAGGCAGGTCCACCGCGCATCCCGGTGTCAGGCTGACCACCGCTACGGCATGCCCCAGTGCGACAAATTGCCGCGCCAGCGCCGCCACTTGCTGCTCCGCGCCGCCAAGCTGCAGGCCGGTGCTCAGCAACAGGATGCGCATGGGGGCCGTGGCGCCCTGGGAGAGCGATGGCGTGTTCACCGAGCCCCGTATCCCGTCAACAATGTTCGCAGGGTCTTTACCGCGATCAGCAGGTCCAGCGCAAACGAGCAGTGCTTCACGTAATACAGGTCGTAACTGAGCTTGGTCACCGTTTCTTCATGCGTGCCGACGTAGCCTTGCTGCACCTGCGCCCAGCCCGACAAGCCAGGCCGCACCAGGTGGCGGTAGGGATAGTAGGGGATGGTATGGGCGAATTCCTTGACCATGGGTACCTGTTCGGGGCGCGGGCCGATCAGGCTCATATCGCCTGCCAGCACGTTCCACAGCTGAGGGATTTCGTCGAGCCGGTATTTGCGGATCACGCGGCCTACGCGGGTGACGCGCGGGTCGCGGCGGGCGGCGAATTGCGCGGGCGCGCCGGCGTCGAATCCCATGCTGCGGAACTTGAACATGGTGAAGGATTTGCCGAAGAGTCCCACCCGCGCCTGGCGGAACAGCGCGGGCCCGGGCGATTCGAGGCGGATCGCGATGGCCACCGCCACGCCCAACGGCAGCGCGAGCGGCGCCAGGCAAACCACCGCGGCGAGATCGATCAGGCGCTTGGCGAAGCTATAGAAATAGTGCGCGGCATAGTCGTCGAGGAAGTTTTCGTCGATGTGTGCCAGGCCGACGCGGCCGGTCAGCATCTCGCCGATCCGGTCCACCGAATACATGCGCACGTGGCTGAGCTTGAACTGGGCGAGCACACGGGTGCGCTCGGGATCGGCGGTGGCGTTGCGGTCCAGCATCAGGCCGTCGCAATGCACCGCTTCCTCGAGCGAGCTGATGGCCTGGAAGCGGGTGGGGCTGGCGGGCGCCGCGCCTGGCATGGCGAGGATCTTCTCTAGTTGTGCCAGCGTGGCGGCATCGGTGTAGCCAAATACCGGTACGTAATTGCGCACGAAGTGCCGGTAGCCGAACCAGATCCAGCCAAGCGTGGTGAGGTAGCTGAGCAGCAGCGCGCCGCGCGAGTATTCGAGGTGGAAGGCGGCAAAGGCGAAGAGCAGCGCCGCGAAGGGCAGGGTGGCGGCCAGTCCGACGAGGCTGTTGCCTTCCATGGCGGGCAGGTGCAGCGAGCGGTGCAACAACACGAAGGAGAACAGGTAGGGTAGTGCCGACCACAGCAGCGTGCGGGTGAAGACGTAGGTGACAAGTCCGGCGTGATGCGCGAATTCGGCCAGTACGATATTGAGGCCGAACAAGAGCAGGCCGAGCAGCGCCCAGGCCAGCATGCGGCTGGCGCGGCGGATGGTTTCCGAGCCTTGGGCGCGGGTCAGCTGGGCGGGGCGGCCGACGATGTGTATCTTGTTCATTGTTCGCTTGCTCCCGTGCTGGCCGCCGCACGGGCGGCGGCGAGCCCGCCCGCCAGCGCTTGCAGGTAGATCGCCCAAGTCGCCTCGGCCATCGGCGCCAGGCCGAACTCCCTCGCCCATCGGGTCCGAGCAGCGCGCCCCAGATTCTCGCGCAAGGCGGTGTCGCCTGCCACGCGTTCCAGTGCGCCTGACCACGCATGTTCGTCGTTGCCGGCGACCAGCAGGCCGCAGGCGCCGTCGTCGAGCTGCTCGCGGATGCCCGGCAGGTCGCTGGCGATAACCGGCAGCCCGGCCCGCATGGCCTCCAGGACCGACAACGGGAAGCCTTCGTGGTCCGATGCGAGCGCGAAGGCCTGGGCCGAGGCCAGCAGGGCGGGAACGTCTGCGACCGGGCCGGCAAACCGTACGCGCCCCGGTGCCATGGTGTCGGCCAGGGTCCGCAAGGCGGCCATTTGGGGGCCTCCGCCGGCCAGTACCAGTTCGCAATCGGGCAGCGCGGCGCGCGCGAAGGCGCGGATCAGCAGGTCGGCGCGCTTCGGTGCGGCCAGGCGCGCCACCATGACGATGCGCCGCAGCGGCGCCCCGGGCGTGGCGTGCGCGCTGCTGTCGGCAATGCCGTTGCGGATCACGCTGATCCGCGCGGCGGGAATTGGCAGTGCCGCGGCCAGCGCCCGTTCAGCCTGAGCTACACAGATCAGGCGGGCCGTCAGCGGTGCCAGCAGCCATTCCATCACGCGCGAGACAAGGCGCTGGCGGACCGGGGCCGCGGCCTTGAAGGCGAAGCCGTGCACCGTATAGACCACCGGGACGCCGAGTAGCCAGCCGGCCACCCGGCCCAGCGCGCCGGCCTTTGCGCTGTGGGCGTGGATCAGGTCGGGCTGCGCGACACGCAACGCCGCCAGCAGTTGCCTCAGCGTGGCCAGCGCGCGCAACGGCGACAGGGCATTGTCAAGCAGCGGCAGGCGTACGGTGCGGGCGCCGGCGGCCCGTGCGATGTCCAGCAGGGGGCCATCCCCCCCGGCCAGCAGCACGGGCTCGGTCCTGTCGCGCAGCGCCTGAAGCAGATCGGCGACGTGCGTCTGCGCCCCGCCGATCTCGGAGTTCGTGATCAGGTAGGCGATGCGCGGGCGGAGCGGGTGGTGGTGGGGCAGGGGCGAAGGCACTGGGCAAATCGCAAAGGGGGCTAGGGGAATGGAGCTGGGATTGATCGGTAGGGCCGTCGCTCCGGCAGAAGGTTCCATCAGGTGCCCAGGATGAAAAAAGGGCAAAAAATCCGAAAAATGCACTCAAACACGGCCCGGAGGTGCCGGTGGGCCGAATCCTGGACGAGTGACGCGAACCCGCTAACGGCCAACCGAAGCAGTTTGCGGCAGGTCTGGCCGGTCCCCGCGCGGCGGGTGTTCCTGGGGCCATGCGGGTCGGCTGGCCGCCCCCTTTCGTGCGTAGCCGAACGATTATAACTGGCGTGCCCTCCGCAATCCGGCAAAATACGGCCTTTGACGCATTTGCCCGCCGCGCCGGCTCAGGCCGGAACGGGTGGCCGGCAAAGTCGACCGGTTCAACCGCAAATATTCAGGATGACCCATGCAAATTGATCCTTCCATTTTCAAGGCCTACGATATCCGCGGCATCGTCGGCAAGACCCTGACGCGCGACGTGGCGCGCGCGATTGGCCTGTCCTTTGGCACGGCCGCCGCCGAGCAAGGCGAGCGCGCAGTGGTGGTGGGGCGCGACGGACGCCTGTCGGGCCCGGACCTGCTGGGCGGGCTGGTCGAAGGCCTGCGCGCCGCTGGCATGGATGTGATCGATCTTGGCATGGTTGCTACGCCGATGGTCTATTTCGGTACCAATGTCGACCTGGCAGGGCGCCGCGCCACTTCCGGCATCATGGTGACGGGCAGCCACAATCCGCCCGACTACAACGGCTTCAAGATGGTGCTGGCCGGCAAGGCGATCTACGGCGAGCAGATCCAGGCGCTGCGCCAGCGGATCGAGGCCGGCCAGTTCGCCAGCGGCGCCGGCGGCTACCAGCAGGTCGACATCCGCCAGCAGTACCTGGACCGCATCGTCGGCGACGTCAAGCTGGCGCGCCCGATGAAGATCGCGCTCGATGCCGGCAACGGCGTGGCGGGTGCCTTTGTCGGCGACCTGTTCCGCGCGCTGGGTTGCGAGGTGACGGAGCTGTTCTGCGAGGTGGACGGCAACTTCCCCAACCACCATCCCGATCCCGCCCATGTGGAAAACTTGCAGGACCTGATGCGCTGCCTGAAGGACACCGACTGCGAACTGGGCTTGGCTTTCGACGGCGACGGCGACCGCCTGGGCGTGGTGACCAAGGACGGACAGGTGATCTTTCCCGACCGCCAGTTGATGCTGTTTGCCGAGGAGATACTGTCGCGCAATCCCGGCCAGCAGATCATTTATGACGTCAAGTGCACCGGCAAGCTGGCGCCCTGGATCCGCCAGCACGGCGGTGAGCCGCTGATGTGGAAGACCGGCCATTCGCTGGTCAAGGCCAAGCTCAAGGAAACCGGCGCGCCGCTGGCCGGCGAGATGAGCGGCCACGTGTTCTTCAAGGATCGCTGGTACGGTTTCGACGATGGCCTGTACACGGGCGCGCGCCTGCTGGAGATCCTGTCGAAGCACGCCGACCCGAGCGCATTGCTGAACGCCTTGCCGAACTCCAACTGCACGCCCGAACTGCAGCTCAAGTGCGCCGAGGGCGAAGCCTTCACGCTGCTCGACAAGATCCGCGCCAATGCGAAGTTCGATGGCGCGCGCGAGGTCATCACCATCGACGGCGTGCGCGTGGAATACGCCGATGGATTTGGCCTGGCACGTCCGTCCAACACCACCCCGGTGGTGGTGATGCGTTTCGAGGCCGACAACGACGCTGCGCTGGCACGCATCCAGGCCGAGTTCAAACGCGTGATCCTGGCGGAAAAGCCGGACGCGCAACTCCCGTTCTGAGCGGATGCCGTTGAATGGGCCCCAGGAGGGCAAATCGGGCATACCGGGCCAATCCTTGACGCAGGATGCGCTGCCCGCGCGGCCGCGCATCCTGGTGGTCAAGGTCTCATCGCTGGGCGACGTGGTGCACAACATGCCGTTGATCCACGACCTGCGCGCGCGCTGGCCGGACTGCGAGATCGACTGGGTGGTTGAGGAAGGCTACGTGGATCTCGTGCGCTTGCTGCCGGAAGTGCGGCGGGTGATCCCGTTCGCCTTGCGCCGCTGGCGCAAGCGCTTCTATCAGGCCGCTACCTGGCGGGAGATCGGTGCGTTCAGGCGGGCTCTGGGCGAGGATGCCTACGACGCCGTGATCGAGACCCAGGGCTTGCTCAAGACCGCCGTGGTGGCCCAAGTGGCCAGCCGCCGCGCCGGTGCGCCGGTGATCGGGCTGGCCAACGCCACCCAGGGCTCCGGCTATGAGCCGGCTGCGCGGCTCTTCTATACCGATTCGGTGACGGTGCCGCGCCAGACCCATTCGGTACGGCGCTCGCGCCTGCTGGGCGCGGCCCTGACGGGGCTCGCGCCGCCGGAGCCGCCCCGGTTTTTCGGTCCCGGCGCGCGCGCGCTACATGTCGGCGATCCGCTATGGGCGGGCCTGCCGGCGCGCTACGCGGTATGTTTCCACGCCACCGCGGGCGCGAAGAAGAAGTGGCCGCTGGCCAGCTGGCACGACCTCGGCCGGCGGCTGGCGGACGAAGGCTTGACCATGCTGCTGCCCTGGGGCAATGAAGCGGAGCGGCGCACGGCGGAAGAGATCGCCGCCGGCGTGCCGCAGGCGCAGGTGCTGCCACGTTTCACCGTCATGCAGGGTTTCGGCCTGATCAACCGCGCTGAAGTGGTGATCGGGGTCGATACGGGCCTGGTCCACATCGCCGCGGCGCTGTGCCGGCCGACCGTGGAAATCTATACCGCCACCTGGCGCTGGAAGACCGAAGGGTACTGGTCCGATTGCATCGCCAACGTGGGTGACGACGGCGTGGTGCCAACGGTCGATGAAGTCTACGCCGCCGCACGGCGCGTGCGCGGGCAGGGGATTTGATGCTGCGCGTCTTGTATAACCTGTTATGGCTGCTAGCGCTGCCAGTGGCGCTGCTGCGCCTGGTGTGGCGCGCGCGCAAGGAACCCGGCTATGTGCAGCACGTGGGCGAGCGCCTTGGCGCCTACGGCAAGCTGCCGGCCGCCGGGCCCTGGCTGTGGGTGCACGCGGTGTCGGTGGGCGAGACTCGCGCCGCGCAGCCGCTGATCGATGCGCTGCTGGCGCGCTATCCGTCCCATCGCATCCTGCTCACGCACATGACGCCCACCGGGCGCCAGACCGGCGCCCAGTTGTACGGCGGGCATCCGCGCGTGATGCAATGCTATCTGCCCTATGACCTGCCCTGGCTGGTGCGGCGTTTCCTGCGTTATTTCCGTCCGGTGGCGGGCATGCTGATGGAAACCGAGGTATGGCCCAGCCTTGTGCGAGGCGCCCGCGTGGCGGGCGTGCCGCTGCTGCTGGTCAATGCCAGGCTGTCGCCGCGCAGCTTCCGCCGCACTGCGCGCTTTGGCCGGGCGGCGACGGCGATGTATCGCGACTTCACCGCGGTGCTGGCGCAGACGCAGGGCGATGCCGAACGCTTTCGCGCCCTCGGTCTGCCTTCGGTGCAGGTGACCGGCAACCTCAAGTTCGATATGCAGCCGCCCGAGGATGGCCTGCGCCGTGGCCGCGTGTTGCGCCAGGGATTCGGCGCGCGCGCCGTGCTCGCCGCCACCAGCACCCGTGAAGGCGAGGAGGCGCTCTTGCTTGAAGCGTTCGCGCGCTGGCACGCGCTGGCGGCCGACGTCCCCGGCGCCGTGCCGTGTCCGGCCTTGCTGCTGGTGCCCCGCCATCCGCAGCGGTTCGACGAAGTGGCTGGGCTGGTGACGCGTGCTGGCTTCTCCGTGCAGCGCCGTAGTGCGCTTGGCGATGCCGCCGCATGGGAGCAATCGGGCCTGCCGGAGCCGGTCACGGCGGATGTGTTGCTGGGCGATTCGATGGGGGAGATGGCGCTGTATTTTGCCGCAGCGGATATCGCCTTTATCGGCGGCAGCCTGCTGCCGCTGGGAGGCCAGAACCTGATCGAGGCCTGTGCCGCCGGCACGCCGGTGCTGATCGGCCCGCATACCTTCAACTTTGCGCAGGCCACCGAGGACGCGATCGCCGCGGGCGCCTGCGAGCGCGTGGCGGATGCCGGCGAGTTGATGCGCGCGGCCGCAGTGATATTGGGCGATTCGCCCGGGCTTGCCGCCATGCGCGAGAATGCGCGCGAATTCGCGGTACTTCACCGGGGCGCTACCGCGCGGACGGTGGCAGCGCTGGAGAAGGTGCTCGGCAAGGTGCGCTAGGGCTAGGCGCAGCCTGCCAGGTGCAGACCCTTTCGCTGCAACCCGGGGCCTTGTAGGCCAGCGCCCGATGGGACGCGAGCGCTCAGTTCGCTAAACTACCTGCCGTGAGGGCCAGACTCGCGGCCCTATCAGGCCCGCAAAGCCGCCCCGGAGCGGCGCGCGGGCCGGCCAGGCCGCGCCCCCCCTACCAGGAGCTTTTCAGATGCAGAAAACCATTCGTCTTTCGCCCGGCGCGCTGGCTGCGCGTGCCGCCGCCGCCGTCATGCTTGCCGCGGCCCTGGGCGCGTGCGCCACATCGCCCGCGCCGGATTCGCCCGGCGCCGGGGTCAGCCTGAACCAGGCGCAGACCGGCGGCCCCAGCCGCTGGGAGCTGGTGCGCTGGCAGCAGGCCGACGGCACGCTCAGGTCCATCCCGCATGGCGACAACGGCGAGCCGATCATCTTTGAGTTCAATGGCGGCATCGATTCGGCGCAAGGCACCGTCAGCGGCTACAGCGGCTGCAATCGTTTTACCGGCGGCTACGGCAAGACGGCAACCGGCATGCGTTTCGACAGGCTGGCCGGCACGCGCATGGCCTGCGTGCCGCCGCGCGGCGAGCTGGAGGCTGCGCTGCTCAAGGCCATGCAGTCGCCGTTCACGACCGTGGGCACGCAGCCGTCGGCCGGGTCGACGGGACGCCAGATCATCTGGAAGACCGCCGACGGCGATCTGCTGCAATTCATCGAGCGCGAAGGCGTGGGCCGGCGCGGCGCCAGGCTGGATGCGCAGGCAGCGGCCGGCGGCGTCGAGAAGACGGTGTACGTGGATTCGCAGCGGGTGGAATGCTCAGGCATGGGCCGGCAGACGTGCTATCGCGTGCGCGACAATCCGAATGCGCCGTGGACGCTCTGGTATGGCCCGATCGAGGGACTGGATTTCGAGCCGGGCATCGCATACACCTTGCGCGTGCGCGAGACCCGGGTGGAGAACCCGCCAGCCGACGCTTCGGCTATCCGGTGGCAATTGCTGAGCGTGGAGTCCCGTACGCGGGCCAACTGAGCTTGCTGACAAACCTGGGACATTTGCCGAAGCCGACAAGATGCGCCAACGCCGATTGAAATGGCGACGGGTTTTGCTCCCTCTCCCCTCAGGGGGAGAGGGGAGACCGCCCGCGTAGATCCACCTTTGCCAGCAGGATGGCGCCGTGGCTGAAGCTTCAGCGGTTTTGTTTTGAGCGGATACCGGTTGGCCGTCCGCCAGCCGGTATTCACATTCAGCTGCGTGGCGCGGGCGCTCCGGCGATGGTTTCCTTGCGTGTGGCAGGGGGTTTTGCCGCTGGCGGCATACCCGCCGGCGATGCCGTGCCGAGCTTTACCTTGTCCGGCAGCTTGTACATCGAGCCCGGCGCCGAGGTCAGCAGCGTGTTGATCTGCACGACATCGTCCTCGGTCAGCGCACCCGTCGCCGCCTTGAGGCGCAGCCCGTTCATGATGGTGTCGTAGCGCGCCTTGGCCAGGTCGCGGCGGGTGGAGAACAGCTGCGCCTCGGCGTTCAGCACGTCGATATTGATGCGCACGCCCACTTCATAGCCGAGCTGGTTGGATTCCACCGCGCTCTGCGCCGAATGCTCGGCGGCTTCCAGTGCCTTGACCTGCGCCAGGCCGTTGGACACGCCCGAGTACGTCTGCCGCGCGTTCTGGGCGGCGGTGCGGCGCGCGAACTCGAGGTCGCTGGCGGCCTTGTCGGCCAGTGCCGCGGTCTCGCGCACGCGCGACTGGATCTGGCCGCCGCTGTAAATCGGCACGTTCAGTTGCACGCCGATCTGGGCGCTGTTGTAGCGGCTGGAAATATTGACCTGCTGCGTGGCATTGCCGGTGGAGTTGACGAAGCCATAGGACGCTACGAGGTCGACCGTGGGCAGGTGGCCGGCGCGCGCCTTGTTGTACTCGCGCTGCGCGGTGTCGAGGTTGTAGCGGGCCAGGCCCACTTGCGGATTGGTGTTCTCGGCCTGGCTGGCCCAGGTGTTCACATCGGCCGGCTGCGGACCGGGAAGGGGGGCGGCGGGGCGCAATCCCAGCAGTTCGTCGACCGGCTTGCTGGTGATCTGCTGCAGGTTGGCGCGCCGGATTTCGAGGTCGCTCTGCGCCGCGATTTCGGTCGAGGTGGCGAGATCGTAGCGGGCCTGCGCATCGTTGGCGTCGGTGATGGTGGCGGTGCCGACCTCGAAGTTGCGCTTGGCCTGCGCCAACTGCTCGCCGATTGCCTTCTTCTGCGCGCCGGCCAGGTAGAGGTTGTCCTGCGCGGCCAGCACGTCGAAGTAGGCTTGCGAAGTGCGGGTGATCAGGTCGAGCTGTGCCTGGCTGAAGGTGACCTCGCCAGCCAGCGCTGCCAGTTCGCCCTGCTTGTAGGTCTCCCAGCGATCCCAGCGGAACAACGGCTGGACCAGTTGCAGGGTCCAGTTATTGTTGTTGATGAAGCGGTCCGCCACGAACGGCACGGTCTGGTCGATGTTGGTGCGCGTGGCGCCGAGCGTGCCGTTGATCTGCGGCAGCAGGCCGGAGCGTCCCTGCGGGAGCTTTTCCAGGGTGGCCGTCAGTTGCGAACGCGCGCTGGCGAACTGCGCATCGTTGGCTTGCGCGTCGCGGTAGACCTGGAGCAGGTCGGCGCCATGCGCGGCCGGCAGTTGCAGCAGCGCAAGCAGGGAACCCGTCAGTGCCAGGCGCGTCTTGGGCACGCCCCGCGCAGGGAAAAGCGCAAACCTCATGACATCTCCAGTCTGCCGGGCACCGGGCGCGCGGCTAACGTTTCTAACGATCAGCGTTCTAGGGAATCGGCGCCGCGGGAAGCCGGCGCCCTGGGATTGATGCTTGTGCTGCTGCTAGTGCTGCTAGTGCTGGTGATGCTCAGTACTTCGGCATCGCCGGGTCGACCTGCTCGGACCAGGCGTGCACGCCGCCGGTCAGGTTGTAGACCTTGGCAAATCCTTGCCGCTCGAGGAAGCTGGCCACCTGCATGCTGCGCGCGCCGTGATGGCAGATGCAGACGATATCGGCATCCTCATCGAGCTCGGCGGCGCGTGCCGGGATCTGGCCCATCGGGATATGGGTGATGCCGGGCATGGCGCACGTCTGCACTTCCCAGCCTTCGCGTACGTCGAGCAGCACCGGCTGTGCGCGGCCGGTGTCGGCCAGCCAATGTGCCAGTTCGGGGGCGTTGATTAACTGCATGTCCTGGGTCCCGCTCAGAAGTGAAAGCGTGAAGGCTGCTCGGCGCCGATCAGCGGCGTGACGGCAGTCTCGAACAGGTTGACCGTCTTGTACTCGGTCTCGCTGACGCGCGTGATGATCTGGGCCTCCATGGCCGGCAGGGCGCCGACGAACGCGGCGATGCGCCCGCCAACCTTGACTTGCGACAGGATGAACGCCGGCACCGAGGGCAGCGCGCCCGAGATGCAGATCACGTCGTAAGGCGCGCTGGCGGCCCAGCCGGCGGCGGCATTGCCTTCGGCCACGTCGACATTGGTCACGCCGGCGTCGGTCAGGTTCTTGCGGGCCAGCGCGGCCAGTTCCGGCAGGATGTCCACGGCCAGCACGTGGCGCGCGCGGTGCGCCAGCAGGGCGGCCATGTAGCCGGAGCCGGCGCCGATCTCAAGCACTTGTTCGTGCTTGCGCACGGCCAGGTCTTGCAGGATGCGGGCTTCCACGCGCGGGGCCAGCATGTTCTGGCCGCCCGGCAGCGGGATTTCCATGTCGACGAAGGCCAGCGCGGCGTAGGCCTGCGGCACGAACTGTTCCCGCTTGACCACCGCCAGCAGGTCCAGGATTTCCTGATCCAGCACATCCCACGGGCGGATTTGCTGTTCGATCATGTTGAATCGGGCTTTCTCGAGATCCATCTTGCCATTCCTTCCAATGCCAACCGCTAATCAGTTCTGAATTCCGGCCGCGCGGTGCCAGGGCCGGGGAAATCCGTCAAACCTGAGATTTTAACTCTTCGTCAAGGCAGTTGCCCAAGCGCGTGGCCCCGGGTGTGGCCTGCATGCCGCAGTCTGGCCAGGGCCACGGCATTCCGGGTATCCGCCGGCGCTGCCTCATTCCGCACTCGCCGGCCCGTGGGCGGGCGCATCGGCCGCCCGCGGCGCGGCGGCGCGGGCGGGAGCCGCCTCCTTGCCACGCCACAGCCGGCCCAGCCAGGCGCCGAAATCGTCCAGGTACGTATAGATCACCGGCACCACCACCAGGGTCAGGATCGACGAGGTGATGATGCCGCCGATCACCGTCTGGCCCATCGGCGCGCGCTGCTCCGCGCCTTCGCCCAGGCTGAAAGCGAGCGGCACCATGCCGAAGATCATGGCCAGCGTGGTCATCAGGATCGGCCGCAGCCGCACGCGTGCGGCGGCCACCAGCGCCGCCTCGCGTGACATCGGCGGCTGGCCGTCGGTGCCGCGCCGGGCCTGGTTGGCAAAGTCGATCAGCAGGATGGCGTTCTTGGTCACCAGCCCCATCAGCATGATGAAACCGATGATGGAGAACATGTTCAGCGTGGAGCGGAACAGCAGCAGCGCCGCGAACACGCCGATCAGCGTGAGCGGCAGCGAGGTCATGATGGCGATGGGCTGGAAGAAGCTGGCGAACTGCGAGGCCAGGATCATGTAGATAAAGATAACCGCCAGCGCCAGCGCCGATACCGCGAAGCCGAACGATTCGTTCATCGATTTGGTGGAACCGCCGAAGCGATACTTGTAGCCCGCCGGCCAGTTCATGCCGTCCAGCACCGTCTTGACCTCCCGCGCGACCTCGCCCTGCGAGCGCCCCGCTGTATTGGCGGTCAGTTCCACTTCGCGGTTGAGGTCGCGCCGGCTGATCTGGTTGGCGCCGGTGGTGGGCACCAGTTCGGCGATCTGGCGCAGCGGCACCATGCGCGGCGAGCCGTCGGTGTTGGTCTGGTTGCTGGCGATCATCAGCGCGCTGAGGTCGGCCATGCCGGTGCGCGCGTCCTTGGGCAGGCGCACGCGTACGTCGTAATTCTGATCGTCGGGAGCGCGCCAGGAACTGATGGCGTCGCCGGCCAGCAGCGGGCGCAGCGCGTTGCCGATCTGGACAATGCCCACGCCCAGGTCGGACGCCAGCTCGCGGCGGATGCGTACTTCCACCGTAGGGCGGTCGTCCTTCATGCTGGAATCCAGGTCGGTCAGGCCGCGCACCGCGGCCATGCGCCGGCTGGCCTCCACCGACAGGCGCCGCAGCGTTTCCAGGTCGTCGCCCTGGATTGACACCTGCAGCGCCTTCTGTCCGCCGGCGCCGTCGGGCATGCCGACCATGGTCAGTGTGATGCCGGCGATGCCCGCCAGTCGCTCGCGGATCATCGGGTTGAGTTGCGTGGTGGTGAGCTTGCGCGCGCGGCGCTCGATCAGGCGTACCGAGACCAGCGCGTTGTTGCGCCCGGAGGTATTGCCCGAGTTGATGGTGGCATAGGTGTAGGCCACTTCGGGGAAGGTCTTGAGCGCGGCTTCCACCTGCCTGACCTTGGCTTCGGTGACCGCCAGCGAGGTGCCCACCGGCGTGGTGAAGCCCACCTGCGTTTCGCCGAGGTCGGCGGCGGGCACGAACTCGGTGCCGATCAGCGGCACCAGCGCGAAGCTGCCGAAGAACGTCGCCACGGCAATGATGGCCGTGGCGATCCGGTGCTTGAGCGCCCAGCCCAGCATCGACCCATAGCCGTGGCCGAGCGCATCCATGCGCGCCGAGAACCAGTCCAGCATGCGGCCCACGGTACGGCCGTAAAGGCTCTTCTTGTTGCCGGTGCCGTGCAGGTCCGGGTCATGCCAGACCGAGGACAGCATCGGGTCCAGCGTGAAAGAGACGAACATGGAGATCAGCACCGCCGCCACCACGGTCACGCCGAACTGGTGGAAGAAGCGGCCGATGATGCCACCCATGAAGCCCACCGGGAGGAACACCGCGACGATGGAGAACGTGGTGGCCAGCACCGCCAACCCGATCTCGTTGGTGCCGTCCAGCGCCGCTGTACGGTGGTCCTTGCCCATCAGGTTATGGCGCACGATGTTCTCGCGCACCACGATGGCATCGTCGATCAGCAGGCCCACGCACAGCGACAGCGCCATCAGCGTAATCACGTTGAGCGTGAAGCCGAACATGTACATCACGCCGAAGGTGCCGATCAGCGCGATCGGCAAGGTCAGCCCGGTAATCACCGTGCTGCGCCAGGAGCCGAGGAACAGGAACACGATCGCCACCGTCAGGAAGGCGCCTTCGAGCAGGGTGGAGCGGACTTCCTTGACACTGCTGCGGATGCCGCGCGCGGCGTCGTTGACCACGGTAAGCTGCACGCCAGCGGGCACCAGCTTGCGTACCTCGTCAGTCATCCTGATCAGGCCGTCGACGGTATCCACGGTGTTCTGGCCCTGCGCCTTCACCACCGCCAGGAACAGCGCGCGCTTGCCGTCCAGCATGGCCAGGCTCTCCTGCTCCTCCTCGCCGTCGCGCACGTCGGCGACCTGTTCCAGCGTGACCGGCTGGCCGGCTCGCCGGGCCACGATGATGTGGCGGAAGTCGTCCGGCGAGATGACGCGTCCCTTGATCTGCACCACCGTCTCAGTCGAGGAGGAGCGCAACTCGCCGGCAGGCAGTTCCTGGTTTTCGTTGCGGATGGCGTCCATCACCTGGTTCACGCCAATGCCGAGCGCCTCCAGCTGGGCAGGGCGGATGCGGATCTCCACCTCGCGCTTGGTGCCGCCCACCAGGCTGATGGCGCCCACGCCGCGCACCGTCTCCAGCCGCTTGCGCACGATCTGGTCGGCAATGGTGGTCAGCTCGCGCTGCGTGCGCTCGGCGCCCGGCGCATTCGACACCGACAGGTAGAACACCGGCGCCTCTGACGGGTCGTAGCGCAGCACGCGCGGGTCTTTCACCTCGTCGCGGAACTGCGGGCGGATCAGCGCGATCTTGTCGCGCACGTCCTGCGCGGCCTGGCCAACGTCCACGGTCAGGTCGAACTTGATCACCACCACCGAGTTGCCCTGGTAGGAGTGCGAGAAGATCTCGTCGATGCCGGAAATGGTGTTGACGATCTCCTCGATCTTGCGGGTGACATCCGATTCGACCGATTCCGGCGCGGCGCCAGGGTACTCGGTCTGCACCACCACGATCGGGAAGGTGATGTCCGGGAACTGGTCGACCGGCAGGCGCTGGTAGGAGAACAGGCCGATGACGACGAAGGCCATCATCATCATGGTGGCCAGCACGGGGTTATGGATGGACAGGCGGGTGAACCACATGGGGGGCTCCTACGCCTTGACCAGCTTGACGCGGCTGCCCGCGCGCAGGGTGCCGAGATTGTTGCGCACCACCTTGGCGCCGGCGGCCAGGCCGCTGGCGATCTCCACCAGCCCGTTCTCGTCGTCGCGGATGCCCAGCGTGACCTGGCGCTCTGCCAGCACGTCGTTTTCCACGCTGTAGACGAAGGCGCGCTCGCCATCGCTGCGCACCGCCGTGGCGGGCACCGCCACCACGCCGGCATGGCGGCCGAGCACCAGCGCGCCCTGGGCGAACATGCCCGCGCGCAGGCGCGCGTCCGGGTTGTCGACCCGCACATAGACCATGATGCTGCGCGTGCCCTGGCTGACCGCGGGGTTGATGCGCACCAGCTTGCCCTCGAAACGGCCGCTGCCTTCCACGTCAAGCTGCACGGCCTGGCCGATGGCGGCACGCGCCACGTCGGCCATCGGGATCGGCGCCTCCAGTTCCAGCGCGCGCAAGTCCACCACGTCGATCAGGCGGGTGTCGGGTGATACCTTCTCGCCCGGCTGCACCGCGCGCGCGGCCACCAGGCCGTCCAGCGGCGCCTTGACGATCGTATCGGCGAGCGCTTTTTGCGCCACTTCCAGGCCGCCCTGGGCGGCATCGAGGTTGGCGCGCGCCACGTCCAGGTTGCTCTGGAAATTGTCGAAGGCGGTCTTGGAGATAAAGCCCTTGGCCACCAGTTCGCGGTTGCGCTCGAAGGTCTGTTTCGAATTCTCGTACTGGCCGCGCGCCGCCAGCATCTGCCCGCGCGCCTGCGCTACCTTGGCCTGGTATTCGGTAGCATCGATGCGCACGATGACCTGGCCGGCACGCACGGCTTCACCCTCGCGCACCAGCACCTGCTGCACCTCGCCCGAGACCTTGGCCTTGACCGAAGCCTGGTTGAGCGCCCGCAAGCCACCGGACAGCGGCAGCGAAACGCGCAGGTCCTGCGTGGTGGCATCGACCAGGTCGGACTGCAGGAATTCCACCAGGCCGGGCGCGGCGGCCCCCTGGGCAGTGGCTTGCGCCGGGGCCGCGCCCGGCTTGCCGTTGCCTGCCTTGCGGACCGCGGCAGCGGCGCTCAGCACGCCGATCACGGCAATGGCGGCAATCGCAACGATCAGGATCTTCTTGCGTCGGGTCATGCGGTCTCCGGCGGCCGCGCCGGGGGATCCCGCGCGTCCTGCTGCCCCTGCGCTTGTGCAAGGGCTTCTTGTTGTTCTTTTCGTATCTGCTCCCAGACGTAGGGGCCAACCTGGGGCGGCAGCGGCGTATCGCGCGCCGCGCCGGTGGTCAGGCCGAACAGCAACATCTGGAGCAGGTTGTCGAGGAAAGCCTCGGGGTCGATCTCGATGCGCGACGACGCGCTGAACGCGCGCTGCCACAGCATCAGGAACATCAGCGGCGCGCAGATCAGCGTTGTGGTCGGGTTGGCCGGCGTCTCGCGCAACTCCCCGCGCTCCACGCCGCGCTTGAGCACGCGCGCGAACAGTTCGTCACCCGGTAGCACCACTTCCTCATGGTAGAACTGCGCGATGTCAGGGAAGTTGCTGGACTCGGCCATGATCAGCTTGGTCAGGCCGGCTACCGGCGTGGCCCCGATCAGGCCCCACCAGCCACGCAGCAACTCGCGGAGCAACGCCGGCGTGGAACCCTGGTAGTTCTCTACCAGGTCGATGCCCCTGGTCAGCGTTGGCACCAGGTTCTCGCGCACCACGGTCTTGAACAGCTCTTCCTTATTGGCGAAATACAGATACACCGTGCCCTTGGACACGCCTGCCGCGGCGGCGACATCCTCCAGCCGCGTGGCCGCATAGCCGCGCTGGACGAAAAGCTCGAGTGCGGCAGCCACCAGTTCCTGCGGGCGTGCGGCTTTGCGGCGAGCCCAACGTTTTGTGTTTGCCACTTCCTGGTTTTGGTCTGGAGACTTTTTCACTGGGCCGCTGCGCACCTATGCAGGCGCGTTCCGCGAGAATTGCAGATAAATAACTCTTGGGTCAGTAATGTAGTAGACGCGATTCCGGCGGTCAAGCGCGCAGCCAATCCATGGCGCCGCCGGTGCCGAAGCGTGAAGGAGGGGGCTCGGCTTGGGGCACAATATGGGGCTGCCGGGAGATGCCTGCGCCTGAACCTTTGCCATGCCCCTTCAGTCTGAACTTTCCTGCCGGCCCGATTGTGGCGCTTGTTGCACTGCGCCCTCGATCACTTCGCCCATTCCAGGCATGCCCAACGGCAAGCCGGCCGGCGTACCCTGCGTGCAGCTGCTGCCCGACCGGCGCTGCGCGATTTTCGGCGAGCCCACGCGGCCGGCGTTTTGCGCCGGGCTGAAGCCCGCCGCCGACATGTGCGGCGACTCGCGTGTGCATGCGCTGGCATGGTTGTCGAAGCTAGAGGCCGCTACCGCGCCCGGCCATGCCGGCTAAACCCGCAAGGATCAAACAGATGTTCAAGATGACTCGCCGGCGTTGGCTGGCAGCAAGCGGTGCCGCCGCGCTCCTCGCGGGACTCGCCGCCTGCGGCGTGATGGGCAACGACTACACCTTCTCGCAGAGCCAGTTGCAGTCGGCCCTGGAGCGCAAGTTTCCGTTCAACAAGCGATATATGGAGCTGTTCGATATCCAGCTTGCCAACCCGCAGCTCACGCTGGATCCCGGCCGCAACCGCGTCAACGTGCAGTTCGATGCGACCGTGGACAACCGGCTGTTCTTCCGCCAGCCGCTGAGCGGGCGCTTCGCGCTGGACAGCGGCCTGCGTTACGATCCGGCCAGCCGCGCGGTCGTGTTGCAGGATCCGCAGGTCCAGCAGTTCGACGTCAATGGCCTGCCGCCACAGTTCTCGCGCCAGCTCAATGCGCTCGGCGGCATCCTCGCGGAACAATTGCTGCAAGACTACCCGCTCTATACCTTCCGCCCCGACGAACTGCGCCTTGCCGGCGCGAGTGTCGAGCCCGGTACAATCACCGTTTTGCCCAACGGGATCAACGTCAAGATCAATCGGCCGTAAGGGCGAGCGGCGCGCTGCGTGCGAGGCATTTGCCTTGCACACGGTAGCGTCATGCTCGTGGTTGATAGTGGTGGTTCCCTGTGTGTGAGACCGTACGGGTACTCATTTTCTTTTCCTCGCCTCTCCTTCGTTTTCCTTCGCTCTCCCAATTCTCCCAATAAGAATGGATATTGCTCTCGCCTTGAAAGCCGTGATCCTCGGCATCGTCGAAGGACTGACCGAGTTCCTGCCTATCTCCAGTACCGGCCACCTGATCCTGGCCGGCCAGTTGCTCGACTTCAACGATGAAAAGGGCAAGATTTTCGAGATCGTGATCCAGTTCGGCGCCATCCTGGCGGTGTGCTGGGAGTTCCGCCGCCGTATCACCACCGTGGTGGGCGGACTGGCCACCGATGAAAAAGCGCGGCGATTCGCCATCAACGTCATCGTCGCCACCGTGCCGGCGATCGTGCTGGCGCTGGTGTTCGGTAAGTGGATCAAGGCTCACCTGTTCAACCCGATTACCGTGGCGACCGCGTTTATCGTTGGCGGCGTGGTGATCCTGTGGGCGGAGTGGCGTGAAAGCCATCGGGGCCGGGTATCCCATCCGCAAGGCAACGCCTTGCTGAAGGCTGCCCAGGCCGGCGCGCCGCGCATCGAATCCGTCGATGACCTGAACTGGCGCGATGCGATCAAGGTTGGGCTCGCGCAATGCTTCGCCCTGATCCCCGGCACCTCGCGTTCCGGCGCGACCATCATTGGCGGCATGCTGTTCGGGCTGTCGCGCCAGGTGGCCACCGAGTTCTCCTTCTTCCTGGCGATCCCGGTGATCTTCGGCGCCACGGTGTACGAGTTGTACAAGTCGCGAGCGCTGCTCTCCGCCGACGACTTCGGTATCTTCGGCATCGGCTTTGTCTTCGCCTTCCTGTCCGCTTTCCTGTGCGTGCGCTGGCTATTGCGCTTCGTCGCCACCCATGATTTCAAGCCGTTCGCCTGGTACCGCATCGTCTTCGGCATCATCGTGCTGGTGACGGCTTACTCGGGGCTGATCGCCTGGTATGCCTGATACGGATTGCAGCAAATGAAAAAGGCGTGGCTCGTGGCCACGCCTTTTTTTATTCCACCAGCTACGGCGCGGCCTCAGGCCCGCTTGCGGAACACCACGTCCCACACGCCATGCCCAAGGCGCACGCCTCGGCGCTCGAACTTGGTCACCGGGCGGTAGTCCGGCCGCGGCGCAAAGCCGCCGGCGGCACCCGAGGTATTGACCAGGGCCGGCTCGCCGGAGAGCACTTCCACCATCTGGTGGGCGTATTCTTCCCAGTCGGTCGCGCAGTGCAGGTAGCCGCCCGGCTTGAGGCGGCTGGCCAGCAGCTTGACCAGCGGCGGCTGCACCAGGCGCCGCTTGTTGTGGCGCTTCTTGTGCCAGGGGTCGGGAAAGAAGATATGCACACCGTCCAGGCAGGATTCCGTCAGCATGTGCGCGATGACCTCGACCGCGTCGTGCGGCATGATCCGCACATTGCCGAGCTCGCGTTCGCCAATCAGCTTGAGCAGGGCGCCCACGCCGGGCTCGTGCACCTCGCAACCCAGGAAGTTGTCCTGCGGGCGCAATTGCGCGATATGCGCGGTAGTCTCGCCCATGCCGAAGCCGATTTCCAGGATCGCCGGCGCAGCGCGGCCGAAAGCGGCCTCCCAGTCGAGCGGCTGCGGGGCATACGGCAGGATGAAGCGCGGCCCCAGGTCATCGATGGCGCGCTGCTGGCCGGTGGAGGTGCGCCCGGCGCGGCGCACGAAGGAACGGATGCGGCGCGGATGCGCGACGTCCGCGCCGGTGTCGGCCGGGGTAGGCGCGTTGTCAGCGTCGTCGGCTGGCGTCGGATCGGAGCTGGGATTTTGGGGGAGCATGGCAACAAAAAAGCCGCCGGGCGAGTCCTGATCGCGCATGCGATCAGGTGGCGAAGGCGGCTCGTCTAAATCTGATGTGGAGCGGGCGATGGGAATCGAACCCACGTCTTTAGCTTGGGAAGCTAAGGTAATGGCCATTATACGACGCCCGCGAAACCGCGATTCTACGCGTGATTCCGCGGGGAATGCAAGGGTAGGCGTTGGATGCTGCTTGCGTGGCTTATTGGCCTCGGTCTTGAGCCAGGCCGAGAGCGTGGCGTCCAGCTTGCTTGGACTCTGGCGGGCCGGATAGGCGGGGGCCGTCAGCGCGCAGGTGACCGTGTTCCTGGAGTTGTCCCGGCGTCTGGTGATCTCGCGCAGCGAGATCTAATCACGAGAAGATGCCAGCGTCGAGTGATGCTTAGTATGGCCTCGTCGATCATTCCCAACCCGCGCCCGTGCCCGAGCAGGACAGTGCTCTATACGTGGATCAATATTCGATGCAAAAACCAGCCTTACCTGGGTCAGGTTTGGATGCAAATTAACACATTCACGCATGCTTGGAGATGAAGGTAGCGCCGCACGTGGCACAAAACACCTCGGGACCACGCTCGGACCGTTACTGGTGCCATTGCTCGCAGTGATGGTTATGCCATTTGCAGCCAACGCGCAAGCTAATCGAGCAGGGCTTTGGCTGGGTCAAGGCAGTGGGGCGCATGCGTCAGGTGATGGTGCGCAGCGTGAAGAAGGTCCACCAGCGGTTTGTTCTGAGCATGGTCACCTACAACCTCGTGCGCATGCGCTCGCTGGGACGAGGGCCTGGAAACCGGCCCCCAGTCACTGAGATGATGAAGTGGCGCGCAGCTTCCGGACTGTGAAAAAAACGGGGCACAAGAACCGCAGAGGGAAAGGTTCATCGTTTGTTTCAGCAGCCTGTTAGGGACCCAAGGATCGCAGATCACCGCGCTCAAAGTGTGCTGAAGAGTTCCGCCACGCTGATCCGCAGCGCCGTGGCCAGCGCTTCGATCGCGTCCAGCGAGGGGTTGGCAGCGCCGGTCTCGATCCGGCTCATGTAGGTGCGGGCAAAACCCACATGATCGGCAAAGGCTTCCTGGGACAGGCCGGTGGCTTGGCGAAGTTCACGAATGCGCTTGCCAAAGCGACGGCGTAGGATCGTTTTCATGGCCCCTACTGTGGGATGGTGCACACTAATCGGCCACACACTAATCGTGACATTTCGGGCGGAGTTGGCTATGCTATGTCGGCGTCGGCAACCCCTTGCCAGCGCCGAACCGGAGCACACTCTCACCATGAGCGGCATGTTTGTCCTCTGGCAAACGGCACGCCACGCCGGCGATCTCGCCCGGACGGCCGCGCCGTACCACGCCCTAGGTGCCACCCTGGCGCAGCGGCCGTTTCGCCTTCCTGCTCCTCAGCAGGCTGCCGCGCTGCAACTGCAGCGGCTGGTGGCGGCCTACCTGGAATACCAGGAGGGCCAACTGGCCCACTACCAGGAAGCCGTACAGTGCGTGGCTGCCTGTACCGCCTACTGGCAGGGCAGAGGCGCGCTGCCGTGCCATTGGCGCCGGATCCGCAACCAGGTGCTGCGCTTTGAATTCAGCCTGGCACGTCCACTGTTTCTGTCGAGCCGCGTCTACGCGGTCAGGCAGGATTTGTATCCCTATATTTCACACTGTAGTCTGGGAGCATCGCTATGACGATCGGCTTAGCCGTCTTGGCCGTGGGCGTGCCCATCGCGGCATTCTTCATCTGGGTTGCCCGGAACAGTCTTCGCGCACAGGAGGCGGAACGGGCGGAGCGCCGTGGGCGCAGCTGCCACTGCCGGCGCCGGCAGACCAGCACCGACCACCAACTGCCTCCATAGCCCTCTGGCAAGAAAGACAGCCGAGGCTTATCGGTGTCAGATCCATCCCAGGGCACAATCGCCCGGCACGAGCAGCACAGTGCCCAGCGGGTGGGCTCCACTACGGTCACAACGCAACCGGTCGCATCGATCAGGTCCGTGGAAATTGGTAAGCCAGTGGTCATTGTCAACTTCGAGTGTCTGAGCCCACTGCACTGCGGGGCCGACTACGGCATGGCAACCAGTGTTTCACGACCGACCGGTCAAAATCCCGAGCATTTTTTCCTCGGCGCGACAGTGGTAGCGTCGACGGTGAGCGAGGGTTTCGTTGGTCAAGGGGACATTGGACAAGTCAACTGTGCTACTGGGCGTAGTGCATGGCAGCTCAAGAAGCTCGCCTGAACTAAGGCGAGCGGCTATGGAACGCTGGCAATCTTGTCAAATCAAATTCGATAGATTATTCTGTACGCACTTTTCGCCCTTCTGGGCATCGACATTGGCGCTGCGCGCCACGATTGGATGCGGTACGGCTATCACTGACTTGGGCGCTTAGTAATGTAAGCGCTTGCCTTAGCCGCCGTCGTCCATTTTTGGGGCCAATCCGGGCGGGCTGTCTAAGTCCGTCCAGTTCTCCTGCCTGCAGTGAACTTGGTAATTTTGCTGCGGGTATCTCCCGTTTTCCTGGCTTCTTCCATTCCTTCGCAACCTTCCTGAACAGTACGCAAATGGTTTCGCATGCCCTAGTGCCGGCCACTTTCGGCGCTCTCTGGCCGTACCGGCAGCGTCGATAACGGGTAGGCGTTCTGCGCCACAATTGGGATGGGGCGAGCGCCTCGCACTCTAAACGCTTGCCTTAGCTACCGCTTGTCCATTTCTTGGGCCAATCTGGGCGGACCGTTCCAAGTCCACCGATGCCCATCTCCTGCCCGCAGTGAGCTCCGTAACTCGCCGCGGCTATCCCCTCTTTTCCTCTCTTCTCCCATCCCCTTCGCATTCCTGAGCGGTAGTCAGAAGCGTTTTGCGCGCCCTGGTGCCACTTCCACTCTTGCCGTTTCGCTGCGACCGCAATCGGCAGCGTCATAAGGGGTTCCAAGCCCTTCCCCCTAATTGCGTACTCAGGACAGCCTGAGCATGGCCGGACTGTATCTGGCGAGTTCGTCTGCACTCTCAAAGCAGGCATCCAAACGAACGGAACTCAACCGTTGCCGTTGGGAAGGTAAGGAAGGTGGACGTAGGGCTCCGCCTCATGTAGTCCCGGCATGTTGTCGCCAAAACGCCGATGTGTGCCTGACGGGACGCACCGGCCCGCTGGTGGTGCCGAAGCTGGTCGCTGTACCCGTACCGCGTGCCCGAGGGTTCCGGTGCCAGGGCTGGTTTAGCCAGCCGCAGTTAACACTGACCAAAGTTAACACCGACTAAGTGAGGAACCCAATGAAGTTCGATATTTTTGTGGACCTGATGCGCCTGGTTGAGCGCAATAGGGATGGCTCGTATGCGACCCAGGCGGCCCGCAGGGAAGTGCTCGCGCAGGTGGCTCATGATCTCAAGGACATGGGCTTTCGAACGCTTCCTGCTACTGGGTTGAAGCCAAAGCATGTTACAGCGCTGGTCAAGCGTTGGCAGGCCTCCGGCATTGCTGTGGGGACCATGAAGAACCGCATGTCACATGTGCGTTGGTGGGCAGAGAAGGTCGGCAAGCGGAATTGCGTCCCGCGTACCAATGCCGAGCTGGGCATTGGCAGGCGCAGGTATGTGACCAACGTTTCGAAGGCACTGGTGCTGGCTTCGGGGGATATTGAGAAGATTGCCGATGAACGTCTGCGCTGTTCTGTCGAGTTGCAGCAGGCTTTTGGGTTGCGCAGAGAGGAGTGCCTCAAGTTTCAGCCGAGGTATGCGCTGGCAGGCGTGACGCCGGATGTAGTGCGAGAGATTCAGCTCAAGCCGACTTGGTGTAAGGGCGGTCGGGCACGTGCTGTGCCTGTCACGAATGAGCGTCAGCGAGCTGTGCTTGCGCGTGCGGTTGCGCTCTCTGGTAGCGGCTCCATGATCCCCAAGCATCTCAAGTACATCGACCAGCTTCACCGCTATATCTGGGCCGTCGAGAAGGCTGGCATGTCGAAGCTACATGGTCTTCGGCATCAGTATGCCCAGCAGCGCTATCACCAGCTCACCGGCTGGCTTGCTCCCGCCGCAGGTGGACCAGTGTCGGCACAGCTCACGCCGCAGCAGCGTGCCGTGGATCGTGCAGCACGACTGCGGGTGTCAGCCGAGCTGGGCCACAATCGTGAGGAAATTACGGCAGTTTATCTGGGCCGCTAGCGCATTGTCTCGGCCTTGTTTGACGCCATTTACTAAGTCGCGGCAGCCCATTTGTTTGGAAAGCAGCGTTGTGTCGTGCCTGTTGTACAACCCTGTCCTTTTACGAAAGAGAGTGACACCTTGTCAGATCTATTGGAACATCAATTCATTCACTTGCTTGAGCGCGGCGCGGTGGGATTGGTCGAGCTGGTGCCGGCGCCGGATTGCTGGTATGTGCGCATCAATGGTTGGCAGTGGTTGCGCTCGCCTCGCGAGTGCCCGTACCGATTCTTCCCGCTGGAAAGGACCTTGGCGTACCTGCGCGACCTGGGGTGCGGGCGAGTGATGGTGGATCTGAGCACCTGGCCAGACACGCCGTAGTCCTGATTTCCCTCGGTCGTGTCCCCTTTTGTCGAGGGATGGATCATTGAGCCAAGGGGGCAGCGAAGCGAGCGAAGATAGGCGATGATTCGCTTGTGCTTGATTTCGTCGCCCCCTCTCGAACTAGGTCATGGCAGTGCCCCAAGGCCACCGCTTCGGTGTCGGCCAGCCACTCGAGTAGCGCTTTTTCCCAACCTTGCCGCTTGGGCGGCGCGCCTGCGTTATCGGTCCAGCCGCAGCTGGCAGATCGCCGCCTCTTCCTGGCCCGGCGCGAGCCAGCGCAACCCCATGCCATGGTGGATCGCGTTTGGCAGGCCGAGCCAGGGCTCCACGCAGTAGTAGTCGGCGTCGACGTGCTCGGACCATGTGGTGACGGCGAACCACGGTACGCTGCCAGGCGGGTCCAGGTCGATCACCAGCTTGCGGCCCTGAGGGGCGGCGGCGTTGGGCGGCATCGCCAGCGTACACGCGCGCGGCGCGGTAAGCCGCGGCTGAAGGACGTGGAAGGTGTCTTGCAGGCGCAGGTCATCAAGCCGATACGCTGCGGCGCCTGCGCCGCTGGATGCCGGCGAGCCATCCGCGCGCTGATGCATCAGGATCGCGGCCGGCATGGCCAGCCCGGATGCCCCGCGCCCCTGGTGGGCAAGCGCGAAATAGAAATGATGGCCGGCGTAATAGGGCAGCGGCTGTGCACCGGCATTGCGCGTGCGCAGCCTGGCTTCGAGCCCGTCCTCCAGCAGGCGGTAAGTGACCTCGAAACTGAAATCGAACGGGTAGGAAGCGCGCGTCGCATCCGAGGCTTGCAGCTCCATGGCAATGCTGCGTCCCGGCTCGTGCCGCGTGACCGCGAAGGGCAGGTCGCGCGCAAAACCGTGGTTCGGCATGGCGCGCACGGCGCCGCTGGCGTCTTTCCAGGCGCCCTGCGCACCGTCGGCGAAGTGCCTGGCGATGAAGGGGAATAGCAGGGGATTTCCACCGCGAACGCGGGCGGGCTGGGACCAGTCGGCGTTGTCCGGCCAGTAGAGCATGTCCTCGCCGCGATGTACCCAGCGCACCAGGCGGCCGCCGAACTGCGGGGCGAGCAGAAGGAAACTATCTTCGTTTCCGACCCGGATCAATGCCTGGCCCTGGAAGCGGGTATGGGAAAGGGGTTGCATGCAGAGGTTCCGGCGAATGCATATCGCTGCATCATAGCCGCCATTGCATTGTCCGCGTGGGCGTGCCGCCGGCCGGGCGTCCGGGATGCATAATCATATGGCACCGGCCCGGTGCCGGGCTGGTACACAGCGCCCCCGGCAAGTGCATGCGTGGCATGCCAGGTCCCCGGCGCATGCCACGCGCAGCGGACGGTGCTCCACATTCAACTGGCCCGCTGCTGGCGTGAATGTTGCGTCGCAGCGTAGTGCTTTTCCCCCCAGCGAAAGGAGCTTGTCATGGCCGAGTCCCTCAACAAGTCCAGCGCGCCCGCCGGCGATCCCGCCGCGGACTCCACCCCGACGAAGTTTTCCCACGTGCGCCCGCAAGACACCGCCTTTGTCGACCAGGGTTTGCGCGATTTTTTCCTCTATCGCGATCTTGGCATTGCCGAGGCCACCGGCGGCAAGCTGCTGGTGCAACTGGTCAAGGCCAACCAGCCGCCCGAGCAGGGCACAGGCTGGCATCGCCATGAGGCGCAGTTCCATGTGGTGCTGATGCTCAAGGGATGGGCGCGCTTCATGTACGAGGACAAGGAGACGCTGGTGGCGACCGGCGATTGCGTCCATCAGCGCCCCGGCATCACCCACTACCTGTTCGATTACTCGCCGGACATGGAGTACCTGGAGATCGTGGGGCCGGCCGACTTCGGTACGGTCGAGGTGGAAGGACCATGCGCGGTGCCCGCGGTGACACCGTGGCCGAAGGACCGCGACGCCGCCTAGCCGGGCTGCCCTGGAAGCGCGGGGTGCGCTCACGGGCTCGCGCGTTTCATGCGCTCATGTGTACGGCGTTGCGCACCAGCGGATAGACCTGCGTTTCCCAGCGCTTGCCGTTGAATACGCCGTAGTGGCCAACTCCGGTTTGCACATGGTGCATGCGCATATAGGGACGCAGGCTGCCGCACAGTTCCTGCGCGGCCATGGTCTGCCCGATGGCGCAGATATCGTCGCGCTCGCCTTCCACTGTGAGTAGCGCCGTGCGGTGGATCGCGTTCGTGTCCACGCGGCGCCCGCCCACTTCAAGCAGGCCCTGCGCCAGCAAGAAGCGCTGGAACACCATGCTCACGGTTTCGAGATAGAACTCCGCGCTCAGGTCCATGGTGGCGAAGTATTCCTCGTAGAACACCTGGATCGCATCGGCGCGGGCGTGATCGCCGTGGGCGCGAAGGTCGTAAAGATCGCGAAACGCCTGCTGGTGGCGTTCATGGTTCATGCTCATGAAGGCGATCAGCTGCATGAAGCCGGGATAGACGCGGCGCATCGCGCCGGCGAAACGCAGCGGCACGTAGCCGGTGAGCGAATTCTCGAACCATTCGATGGGCTGGCTGGTGGCGAGCTCGTTGACCTTGGTCGGGTTGATGCGCGCGTCGATGGGGCCGGCCATCAGGATCAGGCTGGGCGGCTGGGCAGGGTCATTGTCTTCCGCCATCAGGGCCACCGCGGCCAGCGCCGCCACGGTGGGTTGGCAAACCGCCATCAAGTGCGTGCCGCCGCCGAGGACGTGGAGAAAATCGATCAGGTGATAGACGAACTCGTCAAAGCCGAAGCGCCCGTGCAGCAACGAGACGTCGCGCGGGTTGTGCCAGTCGGTGATGTAGACGTCGTGGTCGCGCAACATGGTCTGCACGGTGCCCCGCAGCAGCGTGGCAAAGTGGCCCGACATCGGCGCCACCAGCAACACGCGCGGCTGGCCGGAGACGCCATGCTTGCGAAAGCGCAGCAGTGAGCAGAAAGGCGTGCTCGCGACCACTTCCTCGGTCACCTGTAACGGCGTGCCGTTTACGGCGACGCTATCAATGCCAAAGGCCGGGCGATGATGCGTCAGCCGGCTCAGCGCGAGCACTTCGCAGGCGGCGCGCGTGGCGCGCATCGGCTCGCATCCCGAGAGCCGCGAGTTCACTGCCAGCGCCGACGCCACGAGGTCGGCGACGCTGCAGGCAGGGTGCATAAGGTCCGCATAGCTCTGGTACACCTGGTACAGCATGGCTCACCCCTTTTTATGCGTTGACCTCATTAGCCGCAATATGCGTGCCACGGCGATGTGGCTGGCATGAGGCTTGCGGGCTTGCCCGTATGGTGCAACGGGGTGACCTGTTCTGGTTCGTTTGCGGCGCGAGCGCCGCGCATGGGCGAAGCTTGCTGGCCTTTGCCAAGATCGCCGCCTCTTGCTGGTGCGGCGCGTTGCACCGTGCGAGTGCCGCGCCGGCTGGAGCGCGTCGGGGCATGAACAGCCGCTTGCGATGTGCGTGTTCGTCATGTGGGTCGACTACCCCGGAGCCTGGCGAAGTACGTAGGCGCAATACAAATGTCATCGCCATGATGTAGTACAAACTCATAGTAGAAGCAGCGAGCGCAAAGCACATAGCACGACACTGCACCGAGAGATACGGGCGCACCGTTCACTGGCACACACAACGGCATTCGCCCGCCATGCAACGGCTTTTCCAGGTGGCAAGGAGGCGGGATGGCAAGGACGACACTGACCATCAGCAGCAAGACGTATTCTTCATGGTCCCTGCGGGGCTGGCTGCTGGCCCGGTTCGCGGGACTGGAGTTCGAAGAGGTGCTGGTACCGCCCGACGATGCTGCGGCGCGCGCGGAAATCCTGCTGCTGTCGCCCTCCATCCTCGTCCCGCGGTTGCTGCATCAGGGCGTGACGGTGTGGGATACGCTGGCCATTGCCGAGTATCTCAACGAGGTCAGTCCCAAAGCCGGCCTGCTGCCCGAGGAACGCGCGGCGCGCGCGCATTGCCGCGCCATCTGCGGAGAAATGCACTCGGGCTTCGCGGCCATGCGCGCGGCGCTGCCGATGAACCTGAAGGGGCACTTTCCCGGCTTCAAGGTGTGGTCGCGCGCGCAAGCCGACATCGACCGCATTACACAGATCTGGACCGAGTGCCTGACACAGTATGGCGGCCCCTACCTGTTCGGCGAGAAACGCACCATGGCCGATGCGATGTATGCGCCGGTGGTAACGCGCTTTGTGACCTATGGCGTAATGCTGGATCCCGCTCCGGTGGAATACTGCAAGCAAATCCTGGCAATGCCGGAGTTGCAGGAATGGATCGCGGACGCCAAGAAAGAGCCCGATGAAATCAGCGAGCTGGAAGTGGAGTTCTGATTCGCCGGTGCAGGGGGTGAAAAGGGGAAAAAGGAGATGGGCAATTAAGCAATTAAGAAGAGGGTGCGCCGTGGCGCACCCTCTTTGCTTTACACCGGCGCGGATTCGCTCGCACGCGCCGCGAGGAAATGCTCGGCGTAGGCAAAGTACCAGTCCAGCGTCTCCGGGTTGGCCATGGCATCGCGATTGGCGATCTTGTCCGGGGCGTGGCCCAGCAGCAGTTTCTTGACCGGCACTTCCATCTTCTTGCCCGACAGCGTGCGCGGCACGCCTGGCACCTGCAGGATTTCGTTCGGCACATGGCGCGAAGACAGCGCGCTGCGGATGCGCGCGCGCATGATGTCACGCAGCGCATCGTCGAGCACCACGCCTTCGCGCAGCACCACGAACAGCGGCATGTAGGAGTCGCGGCCGAGGTACTCGAGGTCCACCACCATGCTGTCGAGTACTTCCGGCAGATCTTCCACCACCCGGTACAACTCGCTGGTGCCCATGCGGATGCCGTGGCGGTTGATGGTCGCGTCCGAGCGGCCGTAGATGATGGCGCCGCCATGCGCGGTGATCTTGATCCAGTCGCCGTGGCGCCAGACGCCGGGATAGGTATCGAAGTAACTGTCGCGGTAGCGCTTTCCGTCGGCATCGCCCCACAGGAACAGCGGCATCGACGGCATCGGCGCCGTGCAGACCAGTTCGCCCACTTCTTCGGTCAGCGCTTGGCCGGCTTCGTCGAAGGCCTCTACTTTTGCGCCCAGGCAGCGGCACTGCATCTCGCCTGAATAGACGGGCAGGATCGGGCAACCCGCCACGAAGGAGCCGGCGAAGTCGGTGCCGCCGCTCATGGGCGCCAGCCAGATGTCGGTGCGCACGTGGCGGTAGATCCAGTCGTAGGCCTCTGCAGGTAGTGGCGAACCGGTGGAGCCAAGCGCGCGCAGCCGGGACAGGTCGGCCACGCGGGCCGGCTCGATGCCTGCCTTCATGCAACTGGTGAAGAATGCCGCGCCGGCGCCAAAGGCGGTGACGCCGGCGGCATCCACGAAGCGCCACAACACTCCGGCGTCGGGCCAGGCGGGGTTGCCATCGTAGAGCGCGATGGTGGTGCCTAGCAACAGCCCCGCCACCTGGGCATTCCACATGATCCAGCCGCTGCTGCTGTACCAGTGGAAAACGTCGTCCGGCCCGAGGTTGTTGTGGAAGGCCATGAGCTTGAGTTGCTCGATGACGATGCCGCCGTGGCCGTGCACGATGGGTTTGGGCATGCCCGTGGTGCCCGAAGAGTAGACGATCCACAGCGGGTGGTCGAACGGTACGGGCTCAATCGCCAGCGGCACGCGATGGGCCAGCACGTCTTGCCATGCGTGGCGGCGCAGGCCGGGCGGAAGCGGGATCGTGCCTTCGCCGGGATTTCCCGCCTGCACCAGCACCAGGTCCGTGAGCGAGGGCAGGGCGGCCGCCAGGTCGGACAGTACCGGTGCGCGGTCGTAAGCCTTGCCGCCGTATCGGTATCCGTCCACGGCGATCAGCACCTTGGGCTCGATCTGGCGGAAGCGGTCGATCACCGCCACCTGCCCCATGTCGGGCGCGCAGCCCGACCAGATCGCGCCCAGGCTGGCGGTGGCCAGGAAGGCGACGACGGTGGCGGGGATGTTCGGCAGGTAGCCTGCCACGCGATCGCCGCGGGTGATGCCCATTTCGCGCAGGGCGTGCGCCAGCGAGGCTACCTGTTGTTCGAGTGCGTCCCAGCCAAGGTCCGTGACTTCAACGGATTCGCCGGCGTAGCGGATGGCGGCGCGCTGGCGCGCCGCGCCGCCGCCGGCATGGCGGAATACCTGCTGCACATAGTTCAGGCTGGCGCCTTCGAACCACCGCGCGCCGGGCATGCCGGCATCGCCGAGCACGCGCGAGGGCGGAGTGTCGAAGCGCAGGTCGAAGTAGGCGCGGATGGCGTCCCAGAAACCTTCCAGGTCGGTCACAGACCACTGCCATAGCGTGGCGTAGTCCGTGAAGGCGAGGCCTCGCTCGCTTTCCAGCCAGCGCATGAAGTGCGCAATGCGGCTGCCGTCGCGGAACGCCGGCGACGGCGTCCACATCAGTTTCCCTTCTTCAAGGGTGGTCATGTCTCCTCCTCGGGTCCGTCTGCGCGGACGTGCGGATGGGTTGCGATACGATGTAATGCGGTGCGATGCCTCGCGATACCGTTTGGGGTCGGGAGCGGCTTCGCTCGCCGCCGACCCGGAAAACGTGATCTTACATGCAGTCCGCCATCATGCCTTGGACCGGGCCTCGAACAGCGAGTCCCAAAGGCCATCGACGCGTGCCTTGACGGCGGCATCCATCTGGATCGGGCGGCCCCATTCGCGGGTGGTTTCGCCGGGCCATTTGTCGGTGGCGTCGATGCCCATCTTCGAGCCCAGCCCGGATACCGGCGAGGCGAAGTCGAGATAGTCGATCGGCGTGTTCGCCACCAGCACGGTATCGCGCGCGGGATCGACGCGCGTGGTGATGGCCCAGATCACTTCCTTCCAGTCGCGCACGTCGACGTCGTCGTCCACCACCACGATGAACTTCGTATACATGAACTGGCGCAGGAAGCTCCAGACGCCGAACATCACGCGCTTGGCGTGGCCGGCGTATTGCTTCTTCATGCGCACCACGGCCATGCGGTAGCTGCAGCCCTCGGGCGGCAGGTAGAAATCCGTGATTTCCGGGAACTGCTTTTGCAGCAGGGGCACGAAGACTTCGTTAAGCGCCACGCCAAGCACGGCCGGCTCGTCGGGCGGCTTGCCAGTGTAGGTGGAGTGGTAGATCGGATCGCGCCGCATGGTGATGCGGTCGATGGTGAAGACCGGGAACCAGTCCTGCTCGTTGTAATAGCCGGTGTGGTCGCCGTACGGACCTTCCAGCGCGTGCTGGTAGCCGGAAGGGTGGTTCGGGTCGGGCTGGATATGGCCTTCCAGTACGATCTCGGCCGAAGCCGGCACGCTCAGTTCGGACAGCGTGGGCGTGATGCAGCCGGCCAGCGCGGTGCGGCTGCCACGCAGCAGTCCAGCGAACTGGTATTCCGACAAGGTGTCCGGCACGGGCGTGACGGCGCCAAGGATGGTGGCCGGGTCCGCACCAAGCGCCACCGCGATCGGGAATGGCTTGCCGGGGTTGGTCAGCGCATGCTCGCGGAAGTCCAGCGCGCCGCCGCGATGCGCCAGCCAGCGCATGATGACCTGGTTGCGGCTGATGACCTGCTGGCGGTAGATGCCCAGGTTCTGCCGCTTCTTGTGCGGGCCCTTGGTGATCACCAGGCCCCAGGTGATCAGCGGCGCCGCGTCTTCCGGCCAGCATGTCTGGATGGGCAGGCGCGCCAGGTCCACGTCATTGCCTTCCCAGACCACCTCCTGGCAGGCCGGGCTACCGACACGCTTGGGCGCCATGTCCCACACGGACTTGGCCAGCGTGAACAGCTTGCCGGCTTCGCGCAGGCCGCGGGGCGGTTCGGGCTCCTTGAGCGCCGACAGGACACGGCCGATATCACGTAGATCGGCCAGGCTTTCGGCGCCCATGCCCAGCGCCACCCTGCGTGTCGTACCGAACAGATTGGCCAGTACGGGGACGCTATAACTCTGTCCAGGCCTCCGGGGATCGCTCGGGTTTTTGAACACGACTGCCGGTCCGCTTGCCCGCAACAGTCTGTCGCAGATTTCGGTCATTTCGAGGTTGGGCGACACCGGCGCATCGATCCGTTTCAGTTCGCCAAGGCCTTCCAGCTGGCCGATGAAATCGCGCAAGTCGTTGTATTTCATAGTGAATTCTAGTGGTGTACAGGCGACGGAGCGCGCCTGTCCTGGCAAGTCATATGCTTCTATCTACACATTGGTGCGATGAGGCGCAAAAAAATCATCCTCATTTGCATCTCCAAATTGTAAATTTTTTGACACCGCCGCGGTCGGCCGCGATGGCCTCCATGCATTGCCAGTGCTGACTTTCCCAGAATCGGGGGGTGGTGAAAGTGCGTCAAAGAGCCTTGTTACATATAACCAAAAGATTGGTTAATTGAAATCGTTATTCTTGACGATGTATAAAAGGGTTTCTACAATCCGTTTCTGCTCGTTGGAGTGTTGCGGTGCAGCACATTTTTTTGCGCCCTGTCAAGGGGTTAGTGAAGAATCATCCATATCCGATCATATGAGCGGATCCGTCAGAGCAGGACGGGTCCGGTCGATCGCCCCGGCGCTGGCCGGGTGCTTTGAGTAGTTCGCGGCAGGGCAGGCTCCCCCAAGAGCCTACCTTGTTTCTCGTTGGGCGCATGGGGAGCGCTCACCAACAGGTGCTGGACGTCATTGCTAGGCGGCGCGGCATCCTTACTTGAATACGCGGTCAACGGACGTGCGGCGCAACAACGCGGCGCGAAGCGGACGGCGGATGGAGGTAAGTATGAGTGGTTGGAAAACCCTTCATCTTCCCGGAGTCGGGCGGGCATTGCAGGTCCGTTTCAGACAACCGGTACCCGGAGTGAATCGGGCATTGCAGGTCCGTCTCGCGCATCCGGTCGCTGGCCGCGCCTTACGGCGCGGTCGCGCAACATTGAAATATGCCCTGAACAGTCTCGGGGTGTTGTCTGCAGTCGCAGCTGTATCGCTATCGGTCAGCCAGGAGTGGCGTACGGCCCTCGCTGGCGCGCTGGCCGGCGAGGAAGCGCCCGCGGTACTGATGGAAGCGGCGGTGCCTGCCAGTACGGCCGACGTGGCCGCGGCCAAGATCGGTCTGGCACCGGCCAAGCCCGTGGGTCTGCCCACGGTGTCCGGCACCGACGACTGGAGCCAGCCGGCCGGCAAGGTGCCCTCCGTGGCCCACCTGGCCGCGCAGATCCCGGCGCAGCGCGTGGCGCTGGATGCGCGCAACCCGGCGACGCTGGGCAGCGCGCGCGAGCAGGCAGTCGTGGCTGAGTACATCGCACGCAAGTACCGCGTGGCGGCGCAGGCAACCGCGCAACTGGTGAAGGCCGCGTACCTGACCGGGCGTGAGGTTGGCATTGATCCGCTGCTGATCCTGGGCGTGATCGCCATCGAGTCCAGCTTCAACCCGTACGCCGAGAGCGGCGTGGGCGCGCAGGGCCTGATGCAGGTGATGACCAAGGTCCACCAGGACAAGTACGAGGCCGTGGGCGGCGTGGCAGCCGCGCTCAACCCGTACGCCAATATCAAGATCGGCGCGCTGGTGCTGAAGGACTGCATCGCCCGCGCGGGTTCGCTGGAAGGCGGCCTGAAGTACTACGTCGGCGCAGCGACCACCAACACCGACGGCGGCTATGGCGCCAAGGTGCTGGCAGAGCGTGCCCGCCTGCGTCAGCTGCCGGGCGTACGCAGCGTCACGGCCGAGCCCGTGGCTGCCAAGCCGGAAGTGACTACCGACGCCAAGTCGCAGGCAGAGCACCATCAAGGTACGGCCAGCGACAAGTTGGAAGCCGCCGGGAACGTGCCGAGAAGCGCCTGATACGCACCGGCGGCGGCCTGGACGGCTGCTGCTTGCCGGCACGCGCGAGAAGGCGCCTCCGGGCCCGCCAGGACAAGACGGAGCCGGCAAGCAGAAAAAAAGCACCCACAGGGGTGCTTTTTTTCGTTTGGGTCTCGTTTGTGCATCCCTCAGGCGAAGAACTTGCCCAGTCGCGCCATGGCTTCCTCGATGTTCTCCATGGAGGTCGCGTACGAGATCCGGATATAGTCGCTGGCCGTATAGGGACCAAAATCCTGACCCGGTACCATGACCACGCCCGCATCGCGCAGCATGGCCTGGGTCAGGGTGTCGGCGTCGCCCGCGGCGGGGTGGTTGACGCCCCGGCAGTCCGCATACACGTAGAAAGCGCCATCCGGCTTGACCGGCACCCGCAGGCCGAGCGATTCCAGCGCCGGCACGATGGCGTCGCGGCGGCGATGGAATTCGGCCTTGCGTGCGTCATATATGGCCAGCGCTTCGGGGGAGAAACAGGCCAGCGCCGCGTGCTGGGCCACCGCCGAGGCGCAGATAAACAGATTCTGCGCCACTTTCTCGAAGGCATTCACCAGTTCGTCCGGCACCACCAGCCAGCCTAGGCGCCAGCCGGTCATATTGAAGTACTTGGAGAAGCTGTTGACGGTGATCACATCGTCGTCCAGGCTCAGCGCCGATACCGGCGACGCGTCGTACGACAGGCCCTGGTAAATCTCGTCGACGATGGCGAAGCCCTGGCGGGCGCGTACGGCCCTAAGGATGCGCGCCAGCTCATCCGGCAAGATCGAGGTGCCGGTGGGGTTGGAGGGGGAGGCCAGTAGCACGCCACGGGTCTGCTCGCCCCAGTGTGCTTCCACCTGCGCGGCCGTGAGCTGGAAGCGCTGGGCCGGGCCGCTCGGGATCATCCTGGCACGGCCGTCGAAGGCTGCGACGAAATGGCGGTTGCAGGGATAGCTGGGGTCCGGCATCAGCACCTCGGCGCCGATCTCCACCATCACGGCGCACGCCAGCAGCAGCGCGCCCGAGGCGCCGGCGGTGACTATCACGCGGCGCGCCGGGATGTCGATCCCGTACATGGTCTTGTAATAGCCGGCGATGGCCTCGCGCAGCGGCGCGATGCCCAGCGCGCCGGTGTACTGGGTGACGCCCCGGCGCATGGCCGCCTCGGCCGCCCGCACGACTGGCTCGGCGGCGGTGAAGTCGGGCTCGCCAATGCCCATGTGGATGATGTGGCGCCCGGCACGCTCGAGTTCGGCGGCCTGCTTGGCCAGCTCCATCACGTGGAAGGCATCGATATTGGCAAGTCGGGAGGCGGTAGCGAGGCGCTGCATGTCCATGGCGGGAATAGGCTTGGTGGGCTGGGTTGGGGGAGGAGGTGCGAAGTTAAAGCGGAATTAAGCCGAGTTGATCGGCGTAGAAGTAAAAACACCCGCCGGAGCGGGTGTCTGAACGGCAAGCCTGGCGCCGTGAACGGCGCAGGTTGCCGTCGCTCAGCGTCGGGCGGCCAGTTCGGGCGCGCGCACCTTGGCGGCCAGCTTGTCCAGCACGCCGTTGACGTATTTATAGCCTTCCACGCCGCCGAAGGTCTTGGTCAGTTCCACGGCTTCGTTGATGACAACCTTGTACGGGATGTCGACGCAGTGGATCAGTTCGTAGCTGCCGATCAGCAGGGCAGCGCGCTCCACCGGCGACAGCTCGGCCACCGGGCGGTCCAGGAAAGGCTCGAACGCACCGGTCAGCCTGGTTTCTTCGCGGATGGCGCCATTGAGCAGGGCGTCGAAGTGCTCGCGGTCAGCCTTGTTGAAGCCTTGGGCGTCGTGCAGATGGGCCTGGATCGCATCGGTATCGTTGCGATTCAGCAGCCACTGGTACAGGCCCTGCAGTGCGAGTTCGCGCGAGCGGCGGCGCGCGCTCTTGGGCGCTGCCTTGGGCTCGGACTTGGCGGCGGGCTTGGCGCCGGCGTCGTCCGCCGGCTTGCCGGCGGGGTTGCTGCTATCGGGCGCGTCACTCATCGTCGTCCTCGTCTTCATCCTCTTCCTGGCCGCGCAGCGAATCCAGCGCGGAGACCAGGTTTGCCATTTCCACCGCGGCGCGGGCGCAATCGCGGCCCTTCTCGCGGGTGCGGGCGTGAGCCTGGGCGTCGGTGTCGACGGTCAGGATGCCGTTGGAGATGGGCACGTTGAAGTCCAGCCCGACGCGGGTGATGCCGGCGCCGGATTCGTTCGAGACCAGCTCGAAGTGGTAGGTCTCGCCGCGGACCACCGCGCCAAGCGCGATCAGTGCGTCGAACTGGCCGCTTTCGGCCATCTTTTGCAGTGCCAGCGGAATCTCGAGGGCGCCGGGCACGGTCACCACCAGGGTGTCCTCGCCTTCGATGCCCAGCTTTTCCAGTTCGGCCACGCAGGCTTCGCGCAGTTCGTCGCAAACCGGCTCGTTGAAGCGCGCTTGCACGATGCCGATGCGCAGGCCTTCACCTTCGAGGTTGCTGGGATAGAAACCGTGATCCATCTTGTGTTCTCCTGGGTTCGGGGTGGCGGCCGGCGATAGGATTGCGGCCGCCGGATATCCGGTAGTTCAGTTTGCCTGGCCGCCGCTCATGGGCTGGTAGCCAGTCACTTCAAGGTCATAGCCGGTCATGCTCGGCATTTTCAGCGGGGAAGCCAGCACACGCATCTTGCCCACGCCGAGATCCTTGAGGATCTGGGCGCCGGTGCCATAGGTGCGCAGGTCCGGCTTCACACGGGGGCGATTCTGCGGGGCATCAAGGGCCGAGAACTGCGTGAACAGCTGCTCCGCCGTGTCCCCGCAGTTCAGCAGCACCATCACGCCGTGATCGGCCTGGGCGATGGCCTCGAGCGCGGCGGGCACGCTCCACGAATGCGTGGTGCGCGACACTTCGAGCAGGTCCAGGGTGGACAGCGGCTCGTGCACCCGCACCAGCGTTTCGCGGTCGGGCTGCGGCGCACCCTTGACCAGCGCCAGGTGCGCGCGGCCGCTCGGCTTGTCGCGATAGATGATGCTGTTGAAGGTGCCGTAGGGCGTTTGCATGGTGCGCTCGCCGGCGCGCTCGATAATGCTCTCGGTGCGGCTGCGGTAGTGAATCAGGTCGGCAATGGTGCCGATCTTGATGTCATGCTCCTGCGCGAACTCGACCAGGTCGGGCAGGCGCGCCATGGTGCCGTCGTCCTTCATGATCTCGCAGATCACGGCAGCCGGCGTAAGGCCGGCCAGGGCGCCCAGGTCGCAGCCGGCCTCGGTATGGCCCGCGCGGATCAGCACGCCACCGGGCTGGGCCGTCAGCGGGAAGATATGGCCGGGCTGGACCAGGTCTGTGGCGCGGGCGTCCTTTGCCACGGCGGCCTGCACGGTACGGGCCCGGTCGGCTGCCGAAATGCCGGTAGTGACGCCCTCGGCCGCTTCGATCGATACCGTGAAGTTGGTGCCGTGGACGGTGCCGTTGCGGCTGACCATGGGTTGCAGCTCAAGCTGGCGGCAGCGCTCGGCGGTCAGCGTCAGGCAGATCAGGCCGCGGCCATACTTGGCCATGAAGTTGATCGCCTCCGGTGTGACGAAATCGGCAGCCAGCACCAGGTCGCCCTCGTTCTCGCGGTCTTCCTCGTCAACCAGGATAACCATGCGGCCGGCACGGATTTCGGCAATGATTTCTTCTGTACGGGCGATTGTCATGGCATGCAGGCTGGAAAGCGGGCTGAGGTTGGGGCTGGAATTCTGGCTGAATTTCGGGCGGGATGGCTTGCTGGCCGGCTGTCGGCACCGGCTCGCCGGGACCCGCCTTGGGGGAAACCGGCCGGCCGCGGCAGCGGTCTGGCCCAATATTGTACGTCAACCGCGCGCCGCAAGGCGCGCGCTGCCCGCCGGGGACTTCCCTGTGGCGGTTGGTGCTTGGGGTGCGTGGCAATGGCGGCCGGCTAGCGGCGCCTGGAAGAGCGCATATCAGGCGGCTTTCGGCGCGCTCAGCATGCGTTCCACGTACCGTGCGATCAGATCGATCTCCAGGTTCACGCGCGCGCCGGGCTTGAGATCCTGCAGCGTGGTGACCTCGATCGTGTGGGGGATCAGGTTGATCGAGAAGGTGCAGCTGTCCTGCTCGTCAATGACCTTGTTGACCGTGAGCGATACGCCGTTGACTACCACCGACCCCTTGTAGGCCAGGTAGCGTCCGAGCTCGCGCGGGGCGCGCACGCGCAACTCGTGGGATTCGCCCACCGGAGCGAAGTGCGTGACTTCGCCTAGCCCGTCGACATGGCCGGATACCAGATGGCCACCGAGACGGTCGGCCAGGGTCAGCGCCTTTTCCAGGTTGACGCGGCCTGGCTTGTCGAGGCCGGCGGTCTTGTCGAGTGACTCACGCGATACATCCACGTCGAAGGCGTCTCCGTCCAGCGCGATCACCGTCATGCAAGCGCCCTGGATGGCGATGCTGTCACCCAGGATGACATCGGACAGGTCAAGCCCGGGAGCGCGGATGCGCAGGCGCACGCCGGCGTCGGCTGCGGCTTCGCTGGCACCCAGCGGGGAAACGGATTCGATGCGGCCGACGGCCGCGACAATGCCAGTGAACATGGTCGGTGCGAAATGCGATGGGAAAACACGCATGCTAGCAGGTGCGGCGCCAGTTCGTATTTGCCCGCGGCTTCCTGTCGGGGGGGGCGGCAGGCGGTCAGGCGTGGTCGGCGCGGCGTGCGATCAGCCGCAGGTCTTCCCCGATCATGCGTACGTCGTGCCAGCGGAAGGCCGCGGCGTCCTGCAGCCGTGCCAGGGGCGGCAACTGGAACATGCCTTGCGCATCTCCCAGCAGCTTGGGCGCCAGGTAGACCAGCAGTTCGTCGGCGCAATGCTCGCGGATCAGCGAGCCGTTCAGCTTGAACCCGGCTTCCACATGCAGCTCGTTGACGCCGCGCCGCCCAAGTTCTTCCAGCATGTGGCGCAGTTCCACCTTGCCGTGCGGATTGGGCAGCACCACCACCTCGGCGCCGCGAGCCTCCAGCGCGCGCCGGCGCGCGCCGTCGTCGAATGCGCAGAACACCAGCACCGGCTTGGCAAAATCGCCGGTGTCCGGTGTCAGCAGGCGTGCGTCCAGCGGGATCTCCAGCCGGGAGTCCACCACCACGCGCTGTGGCTGGCGTGGCGTGTCCACGGCGCGCACATTCAGCTGTGGGTTGTCGTCGCGCACGGTGCCGATGCCGGTGAGGATGGCGCTTGCGCGCGCGCGCCAGGCATGGCCATCGTCGCGTGCCGCCTGGCCGGTAATCCACTGGCTGGTGCCATCGTGCAGCGCGGTACCGCCGTCGAGCGAGGCGGCAACCTTGATCCGCACCCAGGGCAGTCCGCGCGTCATGCGGTTGACAAATCCGATATTGAGTTCGCGGGCTTCTTTTTCCAGGAGCCCGCAGCGCACGTCCACGCCGGCTTCGCGCAGCCGTTGCAAGCCGCGGCCGGAAACGGTGGGATTCGGGTCTTCCATGGCCGCTACGACGCGCGCGATGCCGGCGCGCACCAGCGCATCCGCGCAGGGCGGCGTCCGGCCAAAATGGCTGCAAGGCTCCAGCGTGACGAAGGCCGTGGCGCCGGCCGGATCGTTGCCGCGCGCGGCGGCGTCCTTGAGCGCCTGTATCTCGGCGTGATCCTGTCCGGCGGGTTGCGTGAAGCCCTGGCCGATGATCTTGCCGTCCTTGGACAAAACGCAGCCAACGCGCGGATTGGGCGTGGTGGTGTACATGCCTCGCGCCGCTAGCGCGAGAGCTTGTGCCATGGCTGCGTGGTCGGTATCGGAGAACATGAGGCCTGGTGCTTCCTGCCGCGCGGGCGGCGAGTTGAGGTTGGTTTCAGTCTTCAAGTGTCAGGGCGGCGGGGGGCTGGTCGGGACCACCGCAATCGGTATCCTGGCCCGGCGTGCACAGGCGGATGCGACCGTGGGCACCGAGCCTTAGTTGCCGCTGTTCACCCTGGCAGGTCACGGTGAAGGTGGCGGCGAGGAAACCGCCTTGCTCTGAGCGAGAGTATCCCACAGCTGCCATGTGCAGCGTATGGTTGCCTTGCGTGGTCGAACGCAGTGCGATGCGCAGGCAGGCGCTGTGCAGTTCGACCATGGCCAGCAAGTCGCCATCGTGCCGGTCAGGCCCGTCGGTGCCGGAGGGCGGCAGTGTCAGGCGCCAGCCCTGGTCCAGCGTTGCCGCGCCGGGCAAGGGCGCCAGCAATACGTCCGCGCGCCGGGCAACGGCGGTGGCGCGCGCGAGTGCCAGCGAGCCGGCGAGCCGGTCGGCCGCCAGTACCACCTGCTGCCGCGCCAGCAAGCGCTGCCAGGACGGGTAGGCGAATGCCACGAGCATGGACAGCACGGCCAGGCAGGTCAGCAGTTCGGCGAGTGTTGCGCCGCCGCTTCGATGCCGGCGGCCATGCGAAGGCCGATGCCCCGGCATGTCAGCAAGCCCGCGGCAGCGGCACCGGCTTTGCCGCCAACGCGGGCTGCGCAAGCCACTCGCCGGTACTACGCAGAATCAGCGTGCCGCATGACGCGTCCGGCGCCTGGGGCACGGCGCGCAATTCGACGCAGCGCTCCAGCCCGCCGCTCGGGCAGGCGCTGGCGTTGATCCAGTGACGCGGGCGCGCCGGCGGCGCTGGCACGGGCAGTGGCCATTTGCCGGCTACCACCGCGCCGCCGGGTTCACTCGCGAAGCTCACGGTGGCCAGCGCGTGGCGCTCCAGTTCCAGCATCGCGCCAAGCATGGCGCTGCGCGCCTCGGCGCGCCAGCCTCGCTCCATATGCCGATGCCAGGCAGGCACGACCATCGCCGTGAGGATGGTCATCACCGTCAGCGTGACCAGCATTTCGAGCAGGGTGAATCCGGGCGGGCGAGGGTGGTGCGTCATGCGCATTCTCCATGGCGGCCGCCGGCCGATGCGTGGGAGCGCACCCGGTTTCCGGCGATTGATTGGGGGCACGTACCTGGCCACGTGCCGGGTGGCGGTTTTGGCAAGGGGTGGCTCATGGCGAGCCGGAGCGGATCAGTTCGCGCCAGCTAAGGCGGCCGGTGCGGCGGCTGGCGACAGTGCGGTTATGCGGGACGGCACGCCCATGCTCCAGGGACCAGAGCGTGAGCGCCACGGCCTCGCGTGAGGCGATCCCGGGCTGTGGGGATCGTTCGGGTGGTAGCGGCACGCGGCCAAGAACGACCGCCGCATGGGCACCCGCGTCCAGCCCGGTCGTTGCATAAATTAGGGGGCCTCCGGCATGCTCGCTGATGGTGGACTCGCCGCTCAACGCATGAATCAGGTAAATGCGCTGATGTGCATCGGGCGTGCGCGTCACCACGCCGAGGTAGCCCGGATCGGCGGGAATGAGCCGGTCCAGCCGTTCGCCGGGGTTGGGAAAGGTCAGGTGCCAGCCTGCCGTCGCTGGCTGACCGGGGCGGTCTGCTTCGCGGGGCTGGCGGCGCAGCACGACGCCGTCTCCGCGGGAGTGGGCCGCGACGCGCGCAGCCCCGGCCCCGGCGTCTCCCGCCTCCGCGGGGGCGGCGCTGTCGAAGACAGCGGCAATGTGATTGCCGCTGCCGTACACCGCGAGGTGGCCTCCGGGAGCGGCGATCAGGACGGGTGCCGCTGCCGTTGCCGTGCCGCTCGGCCATGGCAAGGAATTCTCCACGCGGTGGATGCAGCGAACGCGCTGGCCGCTATCGTGCCATGGCGCCGCGCCACGCAGGTCGTAGCGCCAGAGCCTGCCGATGGCATCCACGGCATAGGCTGCCACGGCCATGCCGGAAGCGTCCGGCAAGACGCTCGCCGCCAGCAAGGCGGGGCGGGCGCCGGCGATCCCGCAACCGTGGTCAGGCAGGTGTAGCCGCGGTATCGCATACCGCCCATGCCACGGGGCGCGGGTGGGTTTGTCCAGCGGCAGCAGGGCGAGGCCTGCCTGCCGCGCGGATGGATTGCGATGTGGCCCGCCGGACGGGAGTTTGCCGTCCGGCGCGGCGGCCAGCGTAGCCATGGCATACCAGCGCCTACCTTCAGGCGTGGCTAGCGCCAAGGCGCGGACAGGCCCGGCAGGCGCCAGCGGCAGCGTGCCGGAAGCCGTGGTTTCCCAGAGCAGCGCCGGCGGAGGCTGGGCGGCATGGTCGGAGATGCTGGTGATGTCGAGGGCGAACACGCTTGCCCGCGCTTCCTCGCCGGGCGGGTTGGCCGGCACGCCACATAGCAGGACGGTGCGCCAGCGCCCGGGTTCCAGCGCCACGTCCGCCGCTTCAGGGTAAGGGCACGGCGCAACGGGCGCGGTGACTGCCCGAGCCGGGCTTGCCGTCCGCGATGCCCAGCCGGCGGCCTGGCTCAGCAAGCTGCGCGGCAGGAATGCGAGCACTTCCTTGCCGGATCTCGCCTCGAACGCGTGCAGCAAGCCGTCGCGCGTGCCCAGCCAGACCAGCGCCGGGCGCGCGCTGTGCAACGCGGCGAAATCCGCGTGGCCGGGCCGGCCGGGCAGCCAGGAGGGCGGCGGAACCATTACCGGTGGCGTGCCGGCCGGGCGCCCCAGTCGTCCGGTCCCGGACACCGGTGACTTCGGCACTGCCGGGTCCGGCGCCTGGCGTGCGCCACGCAAGCGTGCCAGCCGGTCCCGGCCCTCGCCGTCGTGAGGCCCTTCGGAGCCGGCTCGATCGAGCAGAGCGCGCGTCGAGGTATCCAGTGCTTCCCATTGCAGCGGAGCTAGTCGCGTCGGCGTTTCGTCGGAGCCGGCGAGCGCCGTCAACAAGCGGCGCGACTCGGGATCGCGCATGTCGAGCAGTGCGCCCGCCTCCCAGGCCGGCGGCGGCAACGCTTGCGCTACCTCGTGCTCGCCCGATGGAAGTGCCAGGCTGCGCAGGCGGCCGCTCCAGGCATGGATGCCAGGCTCCGCGACGTAAGCGTCCGCGCCCCGCGCCGCGCCGGCACACGGCAGCCACGCGGGGAGGGCAATCAGCGCGATGCAACACCGGGCGAAGAGCGTCATGGCTGGAACTCGCTTTGCAGCAAGCTGCGTACCGCGGTGTCTCTTCCCCTGCCGAGCGCCGTAATGCGAAAGCGCAGCCGCGGTCCCGCGCCAGCCGCATAGTCCGCTCCCAGCCATTCGCCGGGCGGGCGCTCGTGCAGTAATTCCACGACATAGCGTGGCAAGCTGTCGACGCCTGCCGTTCCGGCCGGCAAGCCGGGCAAGGTGGTGCCGCTGAAGGTGCCCAGCGCAATGCCGGTGGCCTCATCCGGCCGGCGCGCCGCGAGCCATTCCTCCCACGGCGGCGGAGAGTTCGCCGCAGGCCGGCACAGCCCCAGTTGCGCTCCGATGCCGCACCGGCCAGGCGGCGGCCACGCGGCAAGGCGCGCGTCGGCCCCGGCAGCGCCGGCGCGCAGCGCCTCCAGCAGTTCCGCTTCCGCATCGAGCAATGCCGTCTCCGCCGCGCGAAAGGCGATTTCGCGTTCCAACTGGTATGTGGTCACTTGACGGCTGGAGAGCAGGAAATGCAGGCCGGCCAGCGTGGTGGCAACCACAAGCAGCAGCATCGTGGCTGTCAGCAGCAGTGTGGTGCTTCCGCCGGCACGCTTGCGGTGCACTGTGGCCACGCGCTGCATTGGCACGCCTGGCGTCCACGCCGGATTCAACATAGCGTTTCCACGCAAGGGCTTGCATTGCGCAGCCGCACGGATGTCGAGAACACGCGGCGCATCAAGGTGGACCCGGGAGGGGGATCGAAGACGAGGTCGCCGCCATGCGCGCCCGGCCCCGGCGGCGGAAACAAGACAAGCGCGGCGGCCGCGGCAGCCCGCGGCAACGGGCGTTCGCCACGCAGCACCAGTGCCACCTGGACTACCCGCACCTCGTGCCAGGCCGCTTCACCCCTGGCGCGGATCTCCTCGGCCCGCAGGAACGTATCGGCCTTGCCGTCGCCATCGGTATCGATGCCGTAGCGCAACTGCATTGTCTCCAGGCCGCGCACCAGCGCGCCGGAAGTCCAGTTGCCCTGCTGCACCCGTCCGTCGCGCCGGCTGGAATAGCGGCACAACAGTTGCGGCTCGCCATCGGCACCGTTGGCTACATAGAGCAAGTTCGCGCCGGCATAGGTACCGCCGCTTCCGATGGCATCGCCGCCGGCGCTGGCAGCCGGGAGCGCATAGCCGCTGCAGTCGGTCATGGTCTGGTCGGGCAGCGTGGGATCTTGCGCGCGCCCACTGCCGCTGAAGCGCACCAGCAGCGCGTCGCTGCCATTGACACCGCGGCGCGCGCAGGTGGGTTGCGCGGCAATGCCGGGCTGGCCGCAATCGTCGCGCCCGGACAGCGCCGGTGGCGTGTCGGGCAGGGCGGTTGCACCAGGCGGCCGCCAGCCGCCGTGCCGGATCAGGTGGGAGACCACGGCAATGGCACGCTGGCCCCGCTCCTCCAGCAGCACAAGGTCGACCGCGGCGCGGTAGGCGACTTGTACCGCGTGGAAAGCCGACGCAGCCAGCGCGCCTGCGAGCATGCCAAGCGCAAGTCCGATCATCAGTTCGATCAGCGAGAAGCCTCGCGGGCGCTTGGGACGCGTGTCGCCCCAGATGCGGATGCCGTGCCTGCAAAGGCGTCTCATGGCCTGATCCACAGCGCGACGGCGCGCAATGCAGCTTCGTCGTCCGGGCTAGCGGAACGAGGCAGCGGCCCCACGACCGCCAGCTTCCGCCCGGGTGCGCAACCCGGCAGGCCATGCTCCGTGCCCGCCGGAGCGAGCGACCGGCACAGTTGCAGATGAGGCGCGCCGATGCCGCGGGCGTGCAGCGGCGACAGCGCCAGGCGGGGATCCTCCAACTCCGCCAGTTCAGCGGCGGCACGCGTCGCGTGCCCGATGTCTTCATAGTGGCGCAGCGCGCCGAGCGCGACAGGTGCGAGCGTGGCAAGCGGAAGCATGCCGATCGCGAGGAGCGCCAGGGCGGTGAGGGACTCGACCAGGAGGTAGCCGCCTGTCGGGCGGCGCACGGCAACGCGTCGCCTGGCCCGCGTGTTGCGCGGAACCGGCATGGCGGTCAGGGCAGCATGGAGGATCGGCACGGCACGCTCGCAAGTTGGGCAGAGGTGCCGACGATAACGTCAAACAACGGGGTGAAACGTTGCGGATTGTGCTGACTACGGTGCGTATGAGCGGACTGGCGAGAATCATCCGCTTGCGCGCCTTCGTACTACGCCTTGCAAGCCGTCGGCTGGGCTGTATCGGGAGTGCAGACGCGGACCCGGCCTAGCTGGCTGACGTCGATGAGGCGAGTCTGACTGTCGCTGCCGAGCGTCACCAGGATCTGCGCCGACATCATGGCGTCGGTCAGTGTGCGGGTGTAGCCCACGGGGGAATAGGAGAGCACGCTGACCTGCGGCGTTCCGGTGAAACTGATGGTGAGGTTGCGTGGCAGCTGGGCATGTTGCAGCAGGATGGTCTGGCCCGACGAGCAGTCGGCGCTGCGGGCGGGGTTCAGGCATACCGTCCAGCCGTTCTGCCAGTCGTTGTTGACGGGCGCGACCGTGACCCAGGTATTGTGCGAGATGGCATTGGCGCGTGCGGTGCCCAGCGCGGACGCGAGCGCCCCTGCCTCGGCATTCAGCGCGTTGCGCTGCATGAAACCCGTAAAGCTGGGCATGGCATAGCCAACCAGGATGGTCATCACGACTATGGTGGTCAACAGCTCGATCAGGGTGAAGCCGCGCGATGGGCGGGCGGGGCGGACGCGCGTCATTGGCAAGCCTGTGGCAGGTTGGTGAAGCTCGATACATTGCTGACCAGGATGCCCTGTTCGCCAGTGCTACGCAGCAGCAGCGTGCCGCATGTGGCGTCAGTCAGCCTGGGGACGGCATTGACCTGCACGCATTCATTGAAACTGAGCGCGCCGCACGCCAGGGCGGATAACGTATAGAGATTGCTGTTGGACTGCAGGGGGAAGCCCTGCCATCCCTTGGTCGGATCGGCGGAATCCGCATATGTGTTGAATTGCCCGTAATGGCGCTCGAGCGCCTGCATGGCATTGAGCATCGCCGCCTTGGCTTCCGCACGCCGGCCGCGTGCAACGTACTCGGTGTAGTTCGGATACGCAATCGCCGCCAGGATGCCGATGATGGTGACGATGATGAGCAGCTCCATCAGCGTGAAGCCGCGTACCGCACGCCTGCGCCAGTTCATTTCGTCGCTCCGAAGTTGCGGATCTCGCGCCAGCCCAACCGGCCCGTGATGGGCAGGCCGCCCGGAGTCAAGCCAGGCGTTGCGGTCGTGTCGGCATATGGGTTGCTGGACAACTTGGCGCCCCCCGTGCGGCCGCCGCCGCTGGCGCCGAAGGAGTAGACATCAATGGTCTTGTTCGTGGTCACCTGGCCGACGGAATTGCGCTGGCTGTCGACAGTGGTCAAGGTCTGGATCAGCACCGGCGCGCCGAGCATACCGAGGGTCGACGTCGTCCCTGAGCTGGGCGCCGTGACCGGCGTGCCCGTGCTGGTGCCCGAGATCGGCATGCCCGTCAGCGCGGACAGCTGATAGCTATGGCTGCCGCTGCCGGCACCGCACAGATCGGCCCCCGTCATCAACGAATTGAACCAGATCTGGCTGTACGCGGAGACGAGCGAAGTGACCTGGCGCTCGCCACTGTCGACGAAATCGAAGTACCAGCCGGCCCTCGGGGCGGGTTTGTCCTTGGTGGGGAAACCGAGGCTGTAGGCACTGCTGCTGAAGTCGTAGCCGCCATTCGAGTTGGCCTTCAGCGTGACCCGGTTGAGCACGGAGCGCCCGCTCACAGCCTGGGCGCCGCCGCTGTCGTAGACCCCGTACATCGAGTTCTGGGGCTGCGAGGAGCCTGTGCCGGTGTCGGCCGATTCGTAATACTTGCCCGTGCCGAAGACCACCATATAGCCGCCCGGGGCATAGACCCACTGCGGCTGGATCGTGATGGCCTGCGGATTTCCGCTCGCATCGCGGGCCCGGAACAGCGGCTGGCCCAGGTTGCCCCCGCCGTAGTAGGGCAGCGCCCCACTGGCGTTCCAGGTGGAAGGGCCGCCGCCAAGCACGAATTTCCACAGCCGCCCTTGCAGGTCGCCGGCATAGGCGGCCACGGTCTGGCGCGAGGCCAGGGTCACCAGGGACGGTGAGCCCAGTCCGTTGGCGACGGTGCTGTTGCTGTCCGCCGCCATCGAAATCTTCCAGTAGTTCGAATTCAACCGCCACGGTGTGCCCGGTGCCTTGTCGAGTGACAGGATGAACAGGGCGGAAGGCGCTGCCGCATTGCTCGATCCGTCGTTCAGGTTGTTGTTGATGCCGTTGCCGGTGATCACGAACCACTGGTATTGCGGGACCTTGTTCGCGTCCACGCCGACATAGAGCTTGGCGAGTTGCGGCGTCGACATGATGTTGCCCATGTCGGCATCGTCCTTGTCGGTGAACTCCCACAGCACATTGCCGGCTCCCACGTTTGACGGGTCGGTCACGTCGAGTGCGAACAGCCCCTGCGCGCCACCGCCGAGTCCGGATGCCAGCACCGTTTTCCAGTTGCCGCCGATCCGGGCTTCCGCTACCACGGGCGTGGCGTCCACATAGGGCCGATGGACGTAGCTGGACGACGTCAGCTGGATCAGGTTCCCCATCACGGCATTGGGTACATAGGCAAAGAGTTCAGCCCCGGTCAGTGCGTTGAATCCATGCAACATGCCATCGTTCGCACCGATGTAGACCACCGGGGTGCGATTCTGGTACAGCTTGTAGAAGGCACCGTAGTCGGACTCGTTGATCGCCGTGGAGGGGGCCGCAACGTAGGCCGGGCCGGAGTTGATGATGTCGCCCAGGATGGAGTTGCGCGCGCGCAGGCTGCCGGTGCCACCGGTTGATTCCTCATTGCTGCGGTCGCCTCGCAAGTAGTTCAGGCGCGCGGTTCCGGCGCTGTCGCTTTCGTTGGCATTGAGCTTTAGAGAGAGCTTCTGCGCGCTGTTGATGGATGACCAGTCGAATGGCGCGCCGCTGCCAGCACCCGCGCCGCTGCTGGCGGGCACCCACGTGAGAATGTTGCGTGTGCCGGCGCCGCCGCTGCGCGCGGTGAGCAAGGCGCCGGCTTCCCAGCTTTCCTTGCTTGCGATCTGGATGCCGTTGTCATTGCTCAGCGCGAAGGCGGAGAGCTTGCCCGTCCAGTTCTGGTCAAAACCCGGCGCGAAGATAAAGGTGCCGCTGGAAACGCGTGACGAGGTGAGCGCGACGCCGGAGATGGTGCCGCCATAGCTGACGATCTTGGAGAAGATATCGCGGATCGCCTTGATCATGGCGGTCGGCTGACCCGCCAGGAACCACGTCGCAGGCACATTGGATCCGGTCGGGGTCGCTTCCCATTCGCTGTCGTTTTTAGCGACGGTATTGTTGGCGCCCGACGTGGTGAAGGGGCTGCCGTCGCCGTTGACATCGTTGAAACCGCCGTATTTTGCCGCCAGGTACAACTGGCTCTGGCGCTGCGCGGTGCCGACGGTCCCATCGCCGTTCTCGTTGACGTCGATGGTGTAGGTGGTCACGCGCAACGACGGCATATCCGCCCGGAAGCCGTAGGTGTGCGCCCAGTAGGCAACACCCGCCATGTAGTACGTCCCGTGGCCGCTGGAGCCCGTGTCGGCCGTACTCATATTGGCCAGCGAGGAGTTGGGCTTGCTATTGCCGTAGGTTGTCGTGCTCTCCATGTCCGCGACCTTCCTGGTCCAGGCCATGACGTCGAAGCCGTCGGCCTCGATCGCGCGCACGGGGTCGTTTGCGGTTACCGCCTTGCCGCCCGATATATAGGTCGTGCGGGTATTGCCGGGAACGTAGCGATCCCAGTGCGTATTGATGTCGGCGATACTCAGCACGTAGTTGCGCTGGCACTTCGCGACGACCGGATCAGACCAGCTGGTATAGACCGGGTAGCCGTCTTTGTAGGCGGTCTGGAGGTCAGTGATCGCTTCCGGTGTGGGCTGCTTGCCTTGCAGGTAGCGGATGCTCTCGTAGTACAGCTCGCTGACCGGGTCCAGGCCCTTGTACTTGCCCGAGCGGCCGAACTGGTTCAGGTAGTTGACCACGCCGCTGATGCCTTCGCCGGCATTTTCCGGGTTGCCAGCGAAGACGCCCGTGCTGGGATCCCACTCGGTCTTCGGATTGCTGACCTGGCTGAAGTTGCCGTCGATCATCTTGGGGCCGACATACTTCATCGGGGCCCGCAGCACGCCGCCGTACCGCGTGGCCGAACTGTCGTTCAGGTAGCCGAAGGCGCCGAAGCGCACGCGGTCGGCGTTTTTCTGCATTTCGCCGACTGGCTTGTAGTTGGTGCCGTAGAGCTTGCAGAGGTCGGTGCGGGAACTGCCTTCGCTCGCATCGCACACCTTGACGCGGGCATACATGGTGCCGAGGTTGGCATAGCTGCCCGGGCTGCCGCACGAAGCGCCGCTGCCGGTCTTGGTGCCGAAGAACACCTTGTTGCTGCACGACGTGATGTAAAGCGTATCGGTGGTGAACGGCGTCACCGCGGAAGGTACGCTGGAACTGGACTTGGTCAGCGTCTTGGCGGGAAAGTAGGAACCGCTGTTGAAAAAATCATCCTGCAGCACGGCGCGCTGAAGCACGGTGTCCGTGGGGGTATCCACCACCCGGTCGCCACCGGTGAGCGCGAAGCGCAGCATGTCGATGGCGGAGGCCGTGGCCCAATTCATGAAGTTGCCGCTGTACTGGCCCGAGCATTCGTGATTGGCGCTGGCATTGCCAGCGATCTCGAAGTACCCGCTGGATGAATAGTTGTAGCACTTGGCCGGGTTGAAATAGCCGACATATTCCGTGCTGCGGGTGTAGGTGCCGGTCCGGTACGCCGCGCCCACCGTCGGGAACTCCACCGACAGCGACAGCAGCAGGTTCGGGTTGACATTCTGGTTGCGTCCGTAGAGCGGCGACTGCGCAATGTCCACCGTGGACGGTGTCAAGGCGGTGGCCGCCCGCGTTGGCACGGGAAGCAAGCTTGCACCGGCGACAACGAGGGCCAGCGCGATCCGGCATAAGCGTGTCATCAGAGAATCTCCGCGTAGGTCAGGAGCGAGGTCAGTCATTCGGCCTTCCGGTAGTACGACTGCAGCATGGCGCGGGTGGCGGTGTTGGCACCGAAGCCCATCGCGGTGACGCGAAAGATGTAGACGACCGGAGCGTCGGGGCTCCCGGAAGCACCGGGCGATGTGTCCTGGATCGGCTCGATGATGTAGCGGGGCAGGGCGGCGGGCAGCAGGCCCGTGGGCGCGGTCGGGAACTGGCGTCCGGTGAAGGTGCCGTAGGCCACCGCGCGGGCATTCGCCCCGGTCTGCGCAAAGTCCACGGCTTCCCAGTTCGGGGTGCCGCTGTCGACGGCCGCGCACAGGCCCTGGAAGGCTGCGCCAGGCGTGCTCCCCGTGTTGCAGCCGGAGACGAAGGGCAGCAGGTTCGGATTGCTGCCAGAGAACAGGGCGGAGCGGCTGTTGACGGCAACGACACCCTGGATGTCCATCTCGGCATCCTGTAGCGCCATTTCGGCCGCTTGCACTGCAAGGTCGCGGTCGCGCTGATTGGATGCCATGCGTTTGCTGTTGATCGCCAGGCGCGCGCCGGCCACGGCCATGATGCTGATCATCAGGAGCATGACCAGGCCGGTGATCAGGGCAATGCCGCGCTGGGCGGCTGGCTTGAGAGGGGCGCTCATGATGGGGAGCAAGTGCGGCACGTTGCGACGTTGCGCAGTTGGACGGTGACCGAGTATTGGCGGCGCAAGCGCTGTAGCTGCGTGGTCGGCTTGTAGGTCGCGTCGTTGACGGTGCTGTCGCCGCCATAGAGCGTGCCGAAGAGCTGGAAAGTGGGGCCCTCCGGCACCGGGCTGGTCGCGGTGTCGCCGGCCAGTATCAGGGCAATTTTCAGCGACACGACGGTTTGCCATTTGGTGGCCAGAGCCAGCACATCCGTGGCCGGCAGGTAGCGGTCCGGGATGTAGTCATTGTTGGTGTCGACCCCGTACAGCACCTGGAACACCTCAACACCGGAGATGATTGGCACGGAGGTGATCGCGGTGTTCGAGATTTCCTTGTTGGATGCATCGCGAGCGCGATAGCCGCACATCAGTTGCGGGTTGCCGCTCGGGTCGTTGGGGTCTGGCGCCACGAAGAAGCGCGCAAAGCCGCGCGCAAGGTCCGCGTCCTCCCATGCTTGTGGTTCCGCGACGCCATTGCCGGAGCAATCGATCATGCTGTTGTCGGGCACGGTGCGATCCGACGGCGTGCCCGAACCGAAAAAGCGCACCTGCAGCACGTCGCTCTTGTTCACGGGGTTGGTGGTGCCCGGCAGGCACGACAGGTTGAGGCTCGCGTCCTGGCCCGGGCTGGCGCAGTTGTCGACGCCGCTGATCGTGGGTGACAACGCGACGGTGGTCGGCATGATGCCGCCAGGCGCCTGGGCGATGGGCCCGCTGGCCGGGTTTGTTGCCGGCGCGCTGTTGCCGGCGTAGTTGGTCCATGCGGACTGCCGCACGATGCGGACGATGGTGTCCAGGGCAAAACGGCCCTTCTCGTCGAGCGCGGTGGTGTCGTCGATGGTGCTGTAGTTGGTGCGGCTGCCCAAATAAACGGCGGTCGCTGCCAGTGTCAGCAACAGGCCGAGGACCATCGCGACCATCAGTTCGACCAGCGACATGCCCGACTGGGCATGCCGGTACGGCTTGCGGAGCGTACGCATCAGTTCACCGTGCCGGGCGTGGCGACGATGACGATCTGCGGCCGCGTGTTCATGTCGGCGAGATCGGCGCCGGTGCCCAGCGTCTTGCTGCTCAGGCGCGATATCCACCCGACCTTGATGACGATCGGCGCATCGTCGACACGGCCGCTTGCAGCGGCCGTGCAGCCCCAGGAAAAGCCGGACGTCTGGTTATAGGCAACGGTATCGCGGCAGATCACCGCCCGGCCGCCGGGCAGGGCGGCGGCTACCCGGTTCCACCACTCGATCACATCGAAGCGGGCTGTGTCCTGCGCGCAGGAGAGCAGCGTACTGGCGCAGGCCGTCGTATAGGGATTACGCGTCAGCGCGGGCAGCTGGCTGGTCTGGGTGTCGATGAAATACAGGTTGGGCGCGAGGGCCTCGGCGGCCGCGCCCACGCCGGAGACGGCAGTGTTCGCACGCATGCGCTCGGCCATTTCGGTGGCCAGCTGCATGGCAACGGTATCGTAGGAGGCTTGCTGGGAAAAACGCGAGGAATTGAGGAGCAGGCTGGCGACCCCGAGCACGCCAATCGCCAATACGACCATTGCCACCAATGCTTCGAGCATGGCAAAGCCGGCCGTCCCCCGACAGCTTGACTGACCCATTCTGACCCTCGTCCGAAAAGACTACGTTCTTTTGGCTTCGTTCTATTGTTTTGTCACTACTACCCAGGCGGAAGTATAGATATAGGAATGAAGCCTAGGGCACAGTTTGGAAAGAATTAAACAACGTTCCCGTTACTTTTTCTACTGCTTTCGTGGGGTAGACGTTGAAAACTCATCCAGCATGTCGCGGAATTCCGACACGTCTTCAAAGCTCCGGTACACCGAGGCAAAGCGGATGTAGGCGATTTTGTCGAGCCGGCGCAGTTCGCGCATGACCAGTTCCCCGACCTGGCTGCTGGGGATTTCCTTCTCGCCGAGCGCGAGCAGCTTTTCTTCGATGCGGGTGATGGAGGCGTCGATGGCTTCAGCGGAGACCGGGCGCTTGCGCAGCGCCAGGCGCATGGAGTCCTTCAGCTTGTCGCGGGTGTAGTCCGCGCGGGAGCCGTTTTTCTTGACGATGGCGGGGAAGAACAGCTCGATCCGCTCATAGGTGGTGAAGCGGCGGTCGCAGGATTCGCAGCGGCGGCGACGGCGGACTGTATCGCCTTCCTCGGACATGCGCGTGTCCAGGACCTGGGTATTGGAATGAGCGCAAAAGGGGCATTTCATGCCTGACCACCTCGAAGTTTGAACCGGGGCGCGTGCTGCGCGCGCAGCGTCTTGTCATTCTGTGTCGCGCTGGGCTGGGTTGGCAAGGCCCGCCGGCAGCGCTGGCGCGCCGCGGCGGACTGCCGGCCACCCGCGCGTGGGCGGGTGGCGCAGGGGGATCAGCCGTAGACCGGGAAACGCTTGGTCAGGGCTGCCACTTGCTCGCGCACGCTGGCGATATTGGCCAGGTCGTGCGGATTCTCCAGCACGTCGGCGACAAGGTTGGCCACCACGCGGGCTTCTTCTTCCTTGAAGCCGCGGGTGGTCATGGCCGGCGAACCCAGGCGGATACCCGAGGTGACGAAGGGCTTTTCCGGGTCGTTGGGGATGGCGTTCTTGTTGACGGTGATGTGCGCTTCGCCCAGGACCTTTTCGGCTTCCTTGCCGGTGATCTGCATGGCGCGCAGGTCGACCAGCATCACGTGGCTCTCGGTGCGGCCCGAGACGATGCGCAGGCCGCGCTCGGTCAGGGTTTCGGCCATGACGCGGGCGTTCTTGACCACTTGCTGCTGGTAGGTCTTGAACTCGGGCGACAGGGCTTCCTTGAAGGCCACGGCCTTGCCGGCAATCACGTGCATCAGGGGGCCGCCCTGGATGCCGGGGAAGATGGCCGAGTTGATGGCCTTCTCGTGCTCGGCCTTCATCAGGATCACGCCACCGCGCGGGCCGCGCAGGCTCTTGTGGGTGGTGGTGGTGACAAAGTCGGCGTGCGGAACCGGGTTCGGGTACTCGCCGGCGGCGATCAGGCCGGCGTAGTGGGCCATGTCGACCATGAACAGGGCGCCGATCGATTTGGCAACCTTGGCGATGCGTTCGAAGTCGATGCGCAGGGCGAAGGCCGAGGCGCCGGCGATGATCAGCTTGGGCTTCTTTTCCTGTGCCAGCTTTTCCAGCGCGACGTAGTCGATGTCTTCGTTGGCGTCCAGACCGTAGCTCACCACGTTGAACCACTTGCCGCTCATGTTGAGCGCCATGCCGTGGGTCAGGTGGCCGCCTTCGGCCAGGCTCATGCCCATGATGGTGTCGCCCGGCTTCAGGGTGGCGAAAAACACGCCCTGGTTGGCCTGCGAGCCGGAGTTGGGCTGCACATTGGCTGCTTCGGCGCCGAACAGTTGCTTGACGCGGTCGATGGCGAGCTGCTCGACGACGTCGACATACTCGCAGCCACCGTAGTAGCGCTTGCCGGGATAGCCCTCAGCGTACTTGTTGGTCAGTTGCGAACCCTGGGCGGCCATCACGGCCGGCGAGGTGTAGTTTTCCGAGGCGATCAGCTCGATGTGCTCTTCCTGGCGCTGGTCTTCCTTCTGGATAGCGGCAAAAAGCTCGGGGTCGATCTGGTCGATCGTATAGCGGCTGCGTTCGAACATGGCGAAAACTCGTCTGAAAAAAAGGAGATCCGAATCGGCTTCGGGGTAGGGCGCGCGGGGAAGGCACATGCGACCAGCGCCGGAAAGCGTGGCTAGTCCGGCGCAGGGCGCACCCTGCTTCCCATTCGCTGCCCAGGCGAGCGGCAGGCGCTTGATACATCGCGCCAGAGAAACTTGCGCTTCCTCGTGGTAGTGCCCACTGACTTCGCCAGTCGCGCAAGATGGAATGGTTGGCGGCAGTTTAACGCGAGGCGCCGGCTCGCTGCAAGAAGGCGGAGAGGGCTCGCCGCCCGAAAGTCAACGGCTAGTCTGTCAGGTAATGTAATTGTTGTAATGTCGGGTGAGGGTATACACCGGGTCGGGCCGGCTGTCCGTTACAATCGCGGCCATGAGCAACAATGTGTGGGCCTTGCGGGTGTACTGGGAAGACACCGACGCGGGCGGCGTGGTGTTCTACGCCAATTACCTGAAGTTCTTCGAGCGCGCCCGGACCGAGTGGCTGCGCTCGCTTGGCGTCGAACAGCAAGCGCTGGCCGATGAGACCGGTGTCGTCTTCATCGTCAGAAGCACGGCGGTGGACTACAATGCCCCCGCCCGTCTGGACGACATGCTTGAGATCCGGACCCGGATTGAACGGGTTGGTCCAGCGTCTGTCCAATTCGCCCAGGAAGCCTGGCGTGATGAGCAATTGCTGGCTACCGGCGCCATCCGGGTTGGATGTGTCGATCGCACCACATTTCGCCCGACGCCCATTCCCGCTCCCGTCCTAGCAACCATCAAGACCGCTCGATGAATCCCGTGACCGTCACGCAAGACCTGTCGATCATTTCGCTGGTGCTGCACGCCAGTGTGCTGGCGCAGGCCGTCATGGCCCTGCTGCTGGTGATGTCCCTGTTCTCGTGGACATATATCTTCCGCAAGCATTTCTCGCTGCGCTCGGCGCGCACCCAGACCGAGGGCTTCGAGCGCGACTTCTGGGCTGGCGGCGACCTGCAGGCGCTGTACCAGAGCGCGGCCAACAATCGCCACAGCACGGGCGCGCTGGAACGGATCTTCGAGTCCGGCATGGGCGAGTACCTGAAGGCGCGTGAACGCAACCATGACGCCGGGGCGCTGCTCGACGCAGCCCGGCGTGCCATGCGCGCGGCCTACCAGCGCGAGATGGATGTGATGGAATCGCATCTTCCATTCCTGGCCTCGGTGGGCTCTGTCAGTCCTTATATCGGCCTGTTCGGCACGGTGTGGGGCATCATGAACGCCTTCCGCGGATTGTCCAACGTGCAGCAAGCAACGCTTGCCGCGGTTGCGCCCGGCATTGCCGAGGCGCTGGTCGCCACCGCCATCGGTCTGTTCGCGGCGATTCCTGCCGTGATCGCGTACAACCGCTACGCCACCGAGGTGGATCGCCTGGCCATCCGTTTCGAGAGCTTCATGGAAGAATTCCTGAATATCCTGCAACGGCAGACCCGCTAAAGCGCCGAAACCACCAACGTCATCGGTCAAGGAGATACCTGCAATGGCAGCGATACAGCGCCGCGGCGGCTCGCGCCGCCGGGCCAGCGCCGACATCAATGTCGTGCCCTACATCGACGTGATGCTGGTGCTGCTCGTCATTTTCATGGTGGCCGCACCGATCGTGAACCCCGCCGTGGTCGATCTGCCCAGCGTGGCCAATGCCACGCAGCAGCAGAAAGCGCCGCCCATCGTCGTTACCGTGCATGAAGACGGCGCGCTCACCGCGCGCGGCAAGGATGGCGCCGGCAATGCCTTCGAGCGCAAGCTCGACAAGCAGGGCCTGATCGATTTCGTGCACCAGCGCCAGAACGAGAATCCCGACCAGCCGGTGGTGATCGCTGCCGACCGCTCGGTCAAGTACGAGGCCGTGCTCGACGTGATGTCGGTGCTCAAGGCCGATGGCGTGAAGCGCGTCGGCCTGATGGTCAAGCCCAAGTAAGCACCGCCGCCCGCCATGAAGACCGCCGCCTATCCTTACCAGCCGGCCCCGGAGCGGGGAACCCTGCGTTCCTTCCTGCTCGCGGTTTTCATGCACCTGCTGCTTGGCATCGTGCTGTATTTTGGCGTGCACTGGCAGAGCAGCACGCCCGTCGGCGCCGAAGCCGAACTCTGGGACGAGATCCCCGCAACCCCCGCGCCGACGCCGCTTCCCGCTCCGCTGCCCGCACCTGTGGCGGTCGAGCAGGCGCGCCCCGTGCCGCCCGCGCCGGCAGTGAAGTCGCGCGCCGAAGAGGACGCCGAGATCGCCCTCCAGCAGCAAAAGCGCCGCCAGGCCGAAGCCGCCGCCCGCGAGGAGGCGCGCAAGCAGGCCGACCTGCGCGCGCGCCAGGAAACCGAGCGCCAGGAGGCGGCCCGCAAGGAAGCCCAGCATAAGGAAGACCTGCGCCGCGAAGAACAACGCCGCGAGGAGCAGAAGAAGGAAGATCAGAAGAAGGAGGCCCAGCGCAAGGACGACGCGCGCAAGCAGGCCGCCATCCAGCACGATCTACAGCGCAAGGAACAGGCTGAGCGCGAGCGCAAGGAAGCCGAAGCGAAGGCCCGCGCCGATGCCAAGGCCCGTGCCGAGGCCGATGCCAGGGCGCGCGCCGAGGCGGACGCCAAGGCGAAGGCGAATGCCGATGCCAAGGCCGCCGCCACCGCCAAGGCAAACGCGGAAGCCAAGGCCGCCGCCAACGCGAAAGCCAAGGCGGATGCCGACGCCAAGGCCAAGCGCGACGCTGCCGCCAATGCCCAGCGCCATGGCGAACTGGCACGCCTGCAGGCCCTGGCCGGTGGCTCGGGTACCGCCGGTGGCGCCGGCGGCGTCGGCAGCAGCGCGGGCAGCGGCGCCGGCTCGGGCGGCAAGGCTTCGCCCGGCTACCCGGACCGCGTGCGTCGCCGCGTCAAGCCGAATATCGTATTTACTGAAGACGTGCCCGGCAATCCGGCCGCGGTGGTGTCCGTCCAGCTCGCGCCGGATGGCTCCCTGATGTCGTCGCGGCTGGCGAAGTCCAGCGGCAATGCCGCCTGGGACAGCGCGGTGCTGCGCGCCGTCGAGCGCTCGGACCCGCTGCCCCGCGACGAGAATGGCAAGGCGCCGGCCAGCCTTACCATCACGTTCAAGCCGAACGACTAAGGCGAGGGAGCGCGGCGATAGCGATGGCACGGGTGTTTTCGAATTGCAACAGATTGCAACCTGCGTCGAAGCCGGGCTATCCCGGCGCTAGGATGACAGGTTGCCTGACGCGGCCGGCAAATGTGCCCGGTGCACGCGATACGGGCATGCGACATGCTTGCCCGTACCACGGCTTCCAGTTTGCCGGCCGCGCTCGATGAATATTGATCTCGACTGAGGAGCAGCATGCGAAAGCTTTGGGCCCCCCTTTGGCTAGCCGCACGGCGGCACAACACCCCCGCGCACGCCCTGTTTGCCTGGCTGGCCGTGGCGCTGGCCCTTTCGGCCGGCAGCGCACAGGCGCAACTGAATGTTGAAATCACCGGCGTAGGCGCCAGCCAGTTCCCGATCGCCACCGCCAACTTCCAGGGCGAAGCACAGGCCCCGCAAAATGTCACCGCCATCATTCGCGGCGACCTGCAGCGCAGCGGGCGCTTCCGCAATATCGATCCGGCTGGCGCCACCGTGGCCGAATCCGCCAATGCCGACCTTGGCAACTGGAAGTCGCGCGGCGCCGATGCCTTCGTGGCAGGCAGCGTGACCCCGACCGGCAACGGCCAGTACGACGTGCGCTTCCGCCTCTACGATACCGTCAAGGGCCAGAGCCTTGGCGGACTGGCCTTCACCGTCGGGCCGAACCAGTTGCGCGTCGCCGGGCACAAGATCGCCGACTACATCTACGAGAAGCTGCTGGGCGAGCGTGGCGTGTTCGCCACTCGCCTGTCCTATGTCTCACGCGTGGGTGGGCGCTTCCAGCTGCTGATCTCGGACTCCGACGGCCAGAATTCCCAGGTGGCGCTGACCAGCAACGAGCCGATCATCTCGCCTTCGTGGTCGCCGGATGGCAGCAAGGTCGCCTACGTGTCCTTCGAGGCCAAGAAGCCCGTGGTTTACGTGCACGACCTGGCAAGTGGCCGCCGTACGCTGGTGTCCAACCAGAAGGGCAACAACAGCGCGCCTTCGTGGTCGCCCGACGGGCACCACCTGGCGGTCGCGCTGTCGCGCGACGGCAATACCCAGATCTACCAGGTCAACGCCGATGGCTCCGGCCTCAAGCGCCTCACGCGCAGCAGCGCCATCGACACCGAGCCGCAATACGCGCCGGACGGCCGCGGCATTTACTTCACCAGCGATCGCGGCGGCGCGCCGCAGATCTACCGCATGCCGGCCGGCGGGGAAGAAGGCGGTGCAGCCCAGCGTGTGACCTTCAAGGGCAGCTACAACGTGAGCCCGCGCATTTCGCCTGACGGCAAGCAGCTGGCCTATATCACCCGCAGCGGCGGCTTCAAGCTGCAGCTGATGGATCTCGGCAACGGCGATGTCACGTCGCTGACCGACACCGCCAACGACGAGGCGCCAAGCTTCGCCGCCAATGGCAAGTACATTCTTTATGCCACCCGGGTGGGAGGTCGCTCGGTGCTGGCGGCAGTGTCCACTGACGGGCGTACCCGGCAGGTTTTGTCGCTCCAGTCCGGCGAGGTTCGCGAGCCGTCCTGGGGCCCATTCATGCAATAAACGAGGAGTTCCTAGCCATGACCCAAATGATGACCAAAACCCTTGCCGTCGCTGCCCTGCTGGCCCTCGGCGCTTGCAGCTCCGGCGTCAAGCTGGACGACACCGCCAACGCCGGTGCCGGTGGCAAGGGCACGCCTTCGAACGACGCTCGCGCCGTGGCGCCGGTGGACGTCTCGCGCGATCCGCTGAACGACCCGAACAGCCCGCTGGCCAAGCGCAGCGTGTACTTCGACTTCGACAGCTACAGCGTCAAGTCCGACTACCAGGGCATGCTGTCCGAGCACGCCAAGTACCTGGCCGCCAACAAGGGCCGCCGCATCCTGATCCAGGGCAACACCGACGAGCGCGGTACCAGCGAGTACAACCTGGCGCTGGGCCAGAAGCGTGCCGAGGCCGTGCGCCGCTCCATGTCCTCGCTGGGCGTGCCGGAAAGCCAGATGGAAGCCGTCAGCCTGGGCAAGGAAAAGCCCAAGGCAACCGGCCATGACGAAGCCTCGTGGGCGGAAAACCGCCGCGCGGACATCACGTACTAATCCGCGGATAGCCAACTCATGAAAGCACGCGTCTCCAAGTTGGTATTGCTTACTGCGATGTCCTGCGCCAGCCTGCTGCATGTTGCGCAGGCGCGGGCCGGCGTGTTCGATGATGACGAGGCGCGCAAAGCCATCGTGACCATGCGGGACCAGTTCAACGGTTTCCAGGCGACGGCATCGCAGCGCATCGACCAGAACAGCCGCGCCCAGCTCGACATGCAGAACCAGCTCGAGGGCCTGCGCCAGGAAGTGGCGCGGCTGCGCGGCCAGAACGAGATGCTGCAGAACGAAGTGACCACGCTGCAGAAACAGCAGAAGGACTACTACGCCGACCTCGATGCGCGCCTGAAGAAATTCGAGCCGCAGCAGGTCACCGTGGATGGCCGGGAAGGCCTGTCGCAACCCGGCGAGAAGACTGAATACGATGCCGCGCTCAAGCAGTTCCAGACCGGGGACTTCAAGGGTGCCGGCAACGTGTTCTCGGCCTTCATCAAGAAGTACCCGCAGAGCCCGTATGTGCCGCTGGCGCAATACTGGCTAGGTAACTCGTTGTATGCGCAGCGGGATTACAGCCGTTCCACCACGGTGCTGCAAAACATGGTGCAGGCCTATCCGGATCACCCCAAGGTGCCGGATGCGCTGATCGCCATCGCCAACAACCAGATCGAATCGGGGCAGAAGCCCGCGGCCCGCAAGACCCTGGAGCAGGTGGTAGCCAAATACCCCGGCACCGAGGGCGCGCAGGCGGCGACCAATCGCCTCAAGACGCTGAAGTAAGCGCCGCGCTGGGCAGGGCGCCGGTGGCAGGCGAACGACGCAAGGCCCGCATCCGCGGGCCTTTTGTCGTGGTCGCGCTAAAATGCGCGATTCGCCTTGAATTTTGCGTGGCGCCGCCAGGCGCCGCCCCCCCGCCATCATGAAAAAACGCGCTATCGTCCTGCTTTCCGGCGGCCTGGACTCCGCCACCGTCCTTGCCATGGCCAATGCGCAGGATTTCGAGACCTATGCGCTGTCGATGCGCTATGGCCAGCGCCATTCCTCGGAACTGGAGGCAGCCAAGCGCGTGGCGGCGGCCCTGGGCGCGGTGCGCCACGAGATCATCGACCTCGACCTGCGCCGCTTCGGCGGCTCGGCGCTGACCGACGATAGCCTGGACGTGCCCACCGACGGCGCGGTCGGCGGGATTCCGGTCACCTATGTGCCGGCCCGCAATACCATCATGCTTTCGCTGGCCCTGGGCTGGGCCGAGGCCGTTGGCGGCCGCGACCTGTTCTTCGGCGCCAACGCGGTCGATTACTCAGGCTATCCGGATTGCCGGCCCGAGTATGTTTCTGCCTACGAGACGCTTGCCAACCTGGCCACCAAGGCCGGCGTGGAAGGCGAGCGCATCCGCGTGCACGCGCCCATCATCGACATGACCAAGGGCGAGATCATCCGCGCCGGCGTCGGGCTCGGGGTGGACTACGGCATGACGGTGTCGTGCTACAAGGCCGACGACGACGGCCGCGCCTGCGGGGTGTGCGACTCCTGCCGCATCCGCCGCGCGGGTTTCGAGGCCGCAGGCGTGCCCGATCCCACCCGCTACCAGGGCGCCGCCTGACGGTTGCGCAAGAAGAGCGCGCGTCCGCGCGCGCTCAACCCTGACGCCGCACACACCCGTTCCGATTCCCCCGCCGGACTCTCATGCCCGATATCGATCTCGCAGCGCTCAGCCGTACCATACTGGCGAGCACCTTCATCCTGACCTTCCTGTTTGGGGTGGTGCTCCAGCGCACGCACTTCTGCACCATGGGCGCGGTCTCCGACATCGTCAACATGGGCGACTGGAGCCGCATGCGCATGTGGGGCCTCGCCATCGGCGTGGCCATGATCGGCACCGCCGGGCTGGCGGCGGGCGGTTACATCGATCCCGCCAAGACCATTTATGCCGCAAGCAAGCTCAGCTGGCTTTCCGCGCTGGTGGGCGGGCTGATGTTCGGCTTCGGCATGGTGCTGGCCTCGGGCTGCGGCAGCAAGACCCTGGTGCGCATCGGCGCGGGCAACCTGAAATCGCTGGTGGTATTCGTCTTCCTCGGGCTGTCCGCCTATATGACGTTGCGCGGCCTGTTCGGCGTGATTCGCGTGAATACCGTCGATGCGGTGGCGCTCACGCTGTCCACCACGCAGGACCTGCCCTCCGTGCTGGCGCATGCCAGCGGCATGGCGCGTGGCACCCTGCAGCTTGGCATCGGGCTGGTGCTGGGCGGCGCGCTGGTGATCTGGGCGCTGGCCGGACGTGGCTTCCGAACTTTCGATAACCTGCTGGGCGGCATTGCGGTGGGGCTCATCATCGTGGCGATGTGGTACGTCTCGGGGCATATTGGCTATGTGTCCGAAGATCCCAACACGCTCGGAGAGCTGTTCGTGGGCACCAATAGCGGCCGCATGGAAAGCCTGAGCTTCGTCGCTCCGTATGCCTATACGCTGGACTGGCTGATGATGTTCAGCGACAAGAGCAAGGTGTTGACCATTGGCATCGTCAGCGTGTTCGGCGTGGTGGCCGGGGCCGCCGCCTATGCGCTGGTCACGCGTACCTTCCGCTGGGAAGGCTTTGGCAGCGCCGAGGACGTTGGCAACCATCTGGTGGGCGGCATCCTGATGGGCGCGGGCGGCGTGACCGCCCTGGGCTGCACGATCGGCCAGGGCTTGTCGGGCGTATCGACGCTGGCAATCGGCTCGTTTATTGCGCTGGCCGGCATCCTGGCCGGCTCGGTGCTGGGCTTCCGCTACCAGATATGGCGCCTTGAGCGCATGATCTAGCACGAACGTTTAACGCGCTAAGGTTGACATTAGGGCCAGGATATTCCTATAATCGCGGCTTCAGTTTTTCCGGGTCGTTAGCTCAGTCGGTAGAGCAGCGGACTTTTAATCCGTTGGTCGCGTGTTCGAGTCACGCACGACCCACCAGCATTGCGAAAAGGCGTAGCGGGCAACCGCTACGCCTTTTTTGTTTTGGGTCCTGGCCGGGGAAAACGGCTGGGCAGGGAACAAAAGCCTGCCCCCTGGCCGGCAGCAATCAGCCTTGCCTTGCCAGATGCCTGGCCAGAAACGCTTCCATCGCCTCATAGAAGTCGAAGCGGTTCTCCTCGTTGTGAAAGCCGTGGCCTTCGTTTTCCTTGAGCAGGTACTCCACATCGATGCCACGCGCTCGCAGCGCCTCGACAATCTGGTCGCTTTCGGCTTGCTTGACGCGCGGATCGTTGGCGCCCTGGGCCACCAGCAGCGGCGTGCGGATCCGGTCCGCGAAGAACACCGGCGAGGCATCGTGCATGGCCTGGCGGTCGGTTTCGTCGTTGGGATTGCCAATCATCTCGTACAGCATGTCGAGCATCGGCGTCCAGTACGCGGGAATCGTCTCCAGCAGCGTGAACAGGTTCGATACGCCGACATAGTCGATGGCGGCGGCATAACGGTCCGGCGTGAAGGCGACGCCGGCAAGCGTCGCATACCCGCCATAGCTGCCGCCGAAGATCGCCATGCGCTTCGGATCCACGATGCCCTGCGCGACGAGCCAGTCGACGCCGTCGTCGATGTCGCGCTGCATCGTCTTGCCCCATTGCTTGAAGCTCGCTTCCCAGAACTTGCGGCCGTAGCCGGTCGAGCCGCGGAAGTTGATCTGCAGCACCGCGTAGCCGCGGTTCGCCAGCAACTGCACCTCGGGGTTGAAGCCCCAGTCGTCACGCGTCCAGGGGCCACCGTGCGGGTTGACAACGAGCGGCAGGCCCTGGGGCGCGGGCTCGCCAGCAGCGGCTACCGGCAGCGTCAGGTAGCCATGGATCTGCAGGCCGTCGCGCGAGGTGAACCGGATCGGCCGCATGCCGGCCATGTCGGCTTCATCGAGCCACGGCAGCACCTTGCCTAGCGTGACCAGCTTGCGCGTGCCGCTGTCGTACAGGTAGCGGGTGCCGGCGGTCCTGTCGCTCGACGCGGAGACGATCATGCGGGTCTCGTCGCGCGTGAGGCTGGTGATGTGGTGCTCGTAGCCCGGCAGCTGCCGTTCCAGGTCCGCATGGATCTGCCCGGCGTGCGCGTCAAAGAAATGGCGGTGCGTCTTCCAGTCCGTGTACCAGGCGGCGCTCAGCACACGGCGGTGACGCGAGTAGCTCAGGCCGCCGACGTCGACTTCATCGTGCTCGAAGACCAGCCGGCCTTCCTGTGCCGTCTGCGGATCGAATTCGAAGATCGCCAGCTTGTCGCGTCCGCGATTGGATTGCACATACAACTGCTTGTTGTCGAAGGTGAAGAACAGCGGCGCGACCGTCTCGCGGAAATCGGTGGTCAGGATCGGGCGGAAGGGCTGGTCCTCGGTATCGCGATAGAGCAGGGTGGTATTCACGCCGTCGCTGGCGGTCGCCACGCGCAGGCGGCCGGCATGATCGGTGCCCCAGCTCATCACATTGCCGGGGTTCTCGGCGATCTGCACCGACTCGCCGGTCACGACATCGACGCGCAGCACATCGAAGACCTGCGGCTCGCGCTTGTTGTGCGACAGCAGGATATGGCGCTCGTCGTCCTCGAGATCGTCGACGATCTCGGCCCGTACGCCGGGGTACGGCGTCAGGTCGACCGGGTCGCCGCCGTCGATCGGCACCGACAGCACGTGGAAGTTCTCGTCGCCGCCAAAGTCTTTCACGTAGAGGATGTGCGCATTGCCTTTCCAGGCGTGGAAGGGCAGGTCACGCTCGGTTTCGCGGGTCAGCGGCCGGGCTTCGCCCAGCAGGTTGCCGTCGGTGTCGATGGCCTGCACGAAAATATTCTGGCGGCCCTGATGCCTGGCCAGGAACGACAGGTGACGTCCATCCGGAGAGATCGAGAACTGGGAGCGGTCCGGCTTGCGAAACAGTTCGCGCACGCTGTAGTGCTTTACCTTCGCGGGTGCCTGCGCACCGGATGAATCGTGGTTTTGACGCAATGCTCACTCCTTGGTGTGTTTGGGGCCGGCAAATACAGCGGCGGGCTCAATCCGTGTGGGCCGCCTCGGGGTGTGTGTCGCCGCGGGCGCCGGCTGGGCCTTCCGGCGGTGCCGGTGGCGTGGAATCCTTGTCCTGGGCCGCATCGCGGCGCTCGATTTCGTCGCGCGTCGAGGTGGACAGGTCCCAACTGGCGATAAACAGCGCGGCGATCAGCGGACCGATGACGAAGCCATTCAGCCCGAACAGCGCCATGCCGCCCAGCGTGGAGATCAGCACCACCCAGTCGGGCATGCGGGTGTCCTTGCCGACCAGGATGGGGCGCAGGACGTTATCCACCGCGCCGATCACCACCGCGCAGAAGCCGATCAGGATCGAGCCTTTGCCCACGTCGCCGGTCAGCAGGAAGTAGATGGCCACCGGCCCCCAGATCAGGGCGGCGCCCACGGCCGGCAGCAGCGACAGGAAGGCCATCAGCACGCCCCATAGCAGCGAGCCCTGGATGCCGAGTATCCAGAAGATCAGGCCGCCCAGCGCGCCTTGCACCGCGGCGACAGCGATATTGCCCTTGACCGTGGCACGGGCCACGGTGGTGAACTTGCGCAGCAGGTGCTGTTTGTGCGGCTCGCTCAGGGGAATGGCCTGCATGATCAGCCGTGAAATCTGCGGACCATCGCGCAGCAAGAAGAACAGCAGGTACAGCATCACGCCGAAGCTGACCACGAACTGGAAGGTGTTCTGTCCGATACTCAGCGCCTGCGTGGCGATGATCTGGCTGGCCTGGGCGGCGCCATTGGTGAGCTTTTGCTGCAAGTCGCCGATATCGAGGAGCCCGAAGCGGTCCAGCACCCGTCCCACCGAAGGTGGCAGCGCGTGCACGGCCTGCTGGAAGTAGGCGCCGAAATTGAGTTGCCCCGACCTGATCTGCTGGTAGACCGTGCCGCCTTCCCGGAGCAGGGCGCCAGTGACGAAGATCAGCGGCAGCACCACGATCAGCATGCACAGCGTCAAGGTGGTCAGCGACGCCAGGTTGCGCCGGCCGCCCATGCGGCGGGTCAGCCAGTTGTTGGGCGGCGTGAAGATGATGGCCAGGATGGTGCCCCAGAACACCGCGCCAAAGAAGGGCCAGAGGACGAAGCAAAAGGCTACCGAGACTACTGCCAGCAGCAGATAGAACGCCTTCTGCTGCATATCCGATCGATGGGTCATTGCGCTGTCCCTTGGGTCAGGTTGGCATCGCGGGGGCGCCGCACGGGCTGCCGCTGGTCGCCAAGGCGCATCGCGCCCGCCACGGGCAAGCGCGCGCTCGAAAGGCAAGGCCAGCGTGTGCCATGGCCTTGCGTCGGGGGTTGCGGTACTAGCGTACCAGCGGGTCGCGAAATCCGGTGTCGACGGTTTCGACGGTGTCGGGCGGAGCCCGCCGGGCAGCTTCCGCGCTGCCCTTCTGCCAGGTTTGATAAACCCAGTAGCCGGCACCTGCCAGGATGCCGAACTTGGAGGCCTTCCACGTCCAGCGCAGCACCGGCGTCTTGCGCAGCAACGGCAGTGCCAGGGACACGGCCGAGCTGAGCAGCGGATATTCCTTGGCCAGGCCCAGCAGCTTGAGCCAGGAAGCAGGCCGGGTCATGCGCGGCAGCCAGGTGCTGAAACGGCCGAACCGGGTTGCGCTGCCCCGTACATGGTGAAGCGCCTGGGCGCAGTCGTAGCGTTCCAGCGCGGCGCGCGTGATCAGAAGTTCCTTGCGGATGGCGAGCGGCAAGCGCACCTCGCGCGAGAAACGCACCGGGCGCTGATGTTCCCGGTGCGGGGTGCCGGCCACGTTCTCCGTGGGCTGGTCTGGCTTGTTCGGGTGGCTCATCGGCGCAGGATCTCCCGGTCTTTGTCGATCTCGGCCAGCGTGGCTTCGAACAGGGGCGGGGCATTGCGCGCCAGGTGACGGGCGAATGCGAGGCAGGCTGCGCAGGCGGTCAGGTAACACGCAACCAGCACGCAGAGGGCTTGCCAGCGGTAAGTGTCCCAGAACAGGATGGCGATCAGCACGGTCAGCGTCACCAGGGCCAGGCCGAAGAACACCAGGCCGAAACAGGCCAGCAAGGCCATCTTAATCAGCCGCGCGCGTTCTTCCGCGAGTTCTACGCTGGCAAGTTCGAGGCGCGTCTGCACCATCGCCACCAATGATCCTGCCAGGCTGCGCAGGGCATCCATAAATTTGGGGGAGGAGGTGGGGTCGCTCATGCAATTCCGGCGAAGGCGTGCAGCGGCAATGCGCTGCACCAGCTACAGACGGGAAGCCCCGCCAGCGGTGTCGGACCACTGGCGGGGCGTTGCCCTGCACCGCCTCGCGACCTACGGAGGACTGGGTGCGGGGCATTCGGGTTCATACGCGAGGCTTGTGGCCTTGCGAATTACTTGCGGTTCAGCAGCAGGCCGATCAGCAGGCCAACACCGGCAGCCACGCCGACGGCGCGCCACGGGTGGTCGTGTACATAGTCATCGGTGGCGCGTGCGGCCGCCTTGCTCTTGGTGACTACGGCGTCCTGCAGGTCCTGGGCCTTTTCCTTGGCTTGCTTCAGCAGGCCCATGCCGCGCTCGCGCAGTTCGGCAGCTTTCTCGCCGGTGGTCGAGGCCGCTTGCTTAAGCAGTTCTTCGGCATCGGACAAAACGGTCTTGACATCGCTCATCAGTTTCTCCTGTTTGCGGGCGGTGGTTTCGGATTGTGACATTTTGCCTTCCTCGCACGTTCTCGGGCAGCTTCTCACCCTCTTTACTAGCATATGCGGGGAACCGCCGTGGTTTCAACACCACGAGTCCGACACCGTGTGTGGGACATTGACGCAGACAAAGGTCCTAAGACAAAAAGGTGATTTTGTAGTGACTTTATATTCGTTTGGGTTGGATCGCAATCTCACTACACTGGTTCAACCCGAATTTGCCCCCTTTGAGGACACCCTTATGACACTACGTCTTGGCGACATCGCACCGGATTTCGAGCAGGATTCCAGTGAAGGCCCGATTCGCTTTCATCCATGGCTTGGCGACAGCTGGGGCGTTCTGTTTTCGCACCCGGCCGACTTCACGCCGGTCTGCACGACCGAGCTGGGTTTGACGGCGAAGCTAAAGGACGATTTTGCCAAGCGCAATGTCAGGGCGATCGCGCTGTCGGTCGATCCGGTCGAGTCCCATCGCGAGTGGATCAAGGACATCGACGAGACCCAGGGTACCACGGTCAATTTCCCCATCCTCGCCGATGGCGACCGCAAGGTTTCCCAGCTCTACGACATGATCCACCCCAATGCGAACGAGACCCTGACGGTACGTTCGCTGTTCGTGATCGATCCGAAGAAGAAGGTGCGCCTGATCATCACCTACCCCGCCAGCACAGGGCGCAATTTCAACGAGATCCTGCGCGTGATCGATTCGCTGCAGCTCACCGACAGCCATAGCGTTGCCACGCCGGGTAACTGGCAGGACGGCGACGACGTGGTGATTGTGCCCTCGCTGAAGGACGAGGAGGTGATAAAGCAGAAATTTCCGAAGGGTTACAAGGCCGTGCGGCCTTACCTGCGGCTGACGCCGCAACCCAACAAGTAAGCGGCTGGCCGGGGCGCACCGCGCCCCGCCGGCCGACCCGTGTTGTACAACGATGGGCTCGCCCGTCGTCTCTCCTTGGTAGTGTGCTTGGCCCGGCTTCGCAGCCGGGCCTTTTTAATTTTCTGCGGGAGAACGGGCGGCCCGGCTTCCGGGCCCGGGAATTTAGAAGAAGGCCTGGATGCCGGTCTGGGCGCGGCCCAGGATCAGTGCGTGGATGTCATGGGTGCCTTCGTAAGTGTTGACCACTTCGAGGTTGACCACGTGACGGATCACGCCGAACTCGTCCGAGATGCCGTTGCCGCCGAGCATGTCGCGCGCGACGCGGGCGATGTCCAGCGATTTGCCGCAGGAGTTGCGCTTCATGATCGAGGTGATTTCCACCGCGGCGGTGCCTTCGTCCTTCATGCGGCCCAGGCGCAGGCAGCCTTGCAGGCCCAGCGTGATCTCGGTCTGCATGTCGGCCAGCTTCTTCTGGATCAACTGGTTGGCCGCCAGGGGACGGCCGAACTGCTTGCGGTCCAGCGTGTACTGTCGCGCGGTGTGCCAGCAGAATTCGGCGGCGCCCAGGGCGCCCCAGGCGATGCCGTAGCGGGCCGAGTTCAGGCAGGTGAAGGGGCCCTTCAGGCCGGATACGCCCGGCATCAGGTTCTCTTCCGGCACGAACACCTGGTCCATGACGATTTCACCGGTGATCGAGGTGCGCAGGCCGACCTTGCCGTGGATGGCCGGAGCCGACAGGCCCTTCCAGCCCTTTTCCAGGATAAAGCCGCGGATGGCTTCCTTGCCGTCGTCGCCGACCAGCTTGCCCCACACCACGAACACATCGGCGATCGGCGAGTTGGTGATCCACATCTTGGCGCCGGAGAGTTCATAGCCGCCCGCCACCTTCTTGGCGCGCGTGACCATGGAGCCCGGGTCGGAGCCGTGGTTGGGTTCGGTCAGGCCGAAACAGCCGATCCACTCGCCGGTGGCCAGCTTGGGCAGGTATTTCTGCTTTTGCGCCTCGCTGCCGAACTCGTGGATCGGCACCATCACCAGCGACGATTGCACGCTCATCATCGAACGGTAGCCCGAATCCACCCGCTCCACTTCGCGCGCGATCAGGCCGTAGGCCACGTAGTTCAGGCCGGGGCCGCCGTATTCCTCGGGAATGGTGGGGCCGAGCAGGCCAAGTTCGCCCATCTCGCGGAAGATCTCGATGTCGGTCTTCTCGTTGCGGAACGATTGCAGTACGCGCGGTGCGAGCTTGTCCTGGCAATAGGCCAGTGCGGCATCGCGCACCATGCGCTCGTCGGCGCTCAGCTGGTCGTCCAGCAAGAGGGGGTCGGCCCAGTGGAATTCGGCGTTGGCAGCCATATTACGTCTCCTTCGATAGTGCAGGTCGGTGCAGGTCGGGATGGGCAGCCGCGCGGGCCGGCCCTGAATTCATGAATTATCGGCGCATTCCGCGCTCTGCCGAGGACTCTTTGAGTTCCGCATTGCGGAACCTTGTTCCGATGATGTAGTATATCGCAATGCGCGGTCCGTGCAATAGGCGCGCGCCTTCATCCCACCCGCGGAGACTTCCTTTGGCCACCGAATCGCAAGCCACGCCCGCAGCAGATGTCGTCAGCGCCACACCGCGCGAAAGCGATCCCAATTTCGTCACCGCGCTGGCGCGCGGCCTTGAGTTGCTGCGTTGTTTCCGCACCGGCGAATCGATGCTCGGCAACCAGGATTTCGTGCGCCGCACCGGCTTCCCCAAGGCAACCGTGAGCCGGCTGGCCGGCACGCTGGTGCAACTGGGCTACCTGCGCTACGACGATAGCCTGGGCAAGTACGCGCTCGACGCCGGCGTGCTGGCGCTGGGATATTCTTACCTCTCCGCTTCCAACGTAGTCACGCTGGCGCGCCCGCACATGCTGGCGTTTGCCCAGGCTTACGGGGTATCCGTCTCGCTGGGCAAGCGGGAGCGGCTGGAGGTGATCTATCTTGAATCGATCCGGAACGATGCGGGTGTGATGCTCGGGCTGGGGGTAGGGTCGCGCCTGTCGCTGGTGTCGAGCTCGATGGGGCGCGCCTACCTGGCGGCCTTGCCGGCGGCCAAGCGCGAGCGGGTGCTGGCGGAGTTTGCCCAGGCCTATCCGGAGCAGTGGAAAACGCAGGAGGCGGCGATGCGTGCCACGGTGGCGGAGGCCGCGACCCTGGGTTACGCGGCGTCATTCCGCGACTGGCATCCTGCCATCCACGCGTGCGCGGTGGCGTTCCGGCCAGTGGGGGAGAAGGAGTTGCACATGCTCAGTTGCAGCGCGTCCTATGGCTCGGTCGAGGAGGCGGTATTCCACGACAAGCTGGCGCCGGCCTTGCGCGCGCTGGCGGCGCGGCTGTCGGACCCGGCGCTCTGAGCGCTCGGGGGCGGCGGTACCGGCCTGGCCGGCACCGCCTTGCGGTCGCGCCTACAGATCCGTGCGCAGCTTCCACAATTCGGGGAACAGCACCACGTCGAGCATCTTGCGCAGGTAGCTGACGCCCTCTGTGCCGCCGGTGCCGCGCTTGAAGCCGATCACGCGCTCCACGGTCGTGACATGGCGGAAGCGCCACTGCCGGAAGGCGTCTTCCAGGTCGACGAACTTCTCGCCCAGTTCATACAGTTCCCAGTGCGCCTCCGGCTGGCGATAGACTTCCAGCCACGCGGCTTCCACCGAGGCGTTTTCGCCGGCCGGCAGGGTCCAGTCGCGCTCGATGCAGGTCGCATCGATGGCAAAGCCGCGCCGTGCCATCAGGCGGATCGCCTCGTCATACAGCGATGGCGTGCGCAGTGCTTCCTCCACCAGGGCCAGGTGTTCGGGCTGGTGTGCATGCGGGCGCAGCATGGCGGCGTTCTTGTTGCCGAGGATGAATTCGATTTCGCGGTACTGGAAGGACTGGAAGCCGGACGACATCCCGAGGTAGGGACGCATCGCCGAGTATTCCGGCGGCGTCATGGTGGCCAGCACATTCCACGCCTGCACCAGTTGCTCCATGATGCGCGACACCCGCGTGAGCATCTTGAAGGCTGGCGGCAACTGGTCCTGGCGCACGCATTCGCGCGCGGCGCGCAACTCGTGCAGCGCCAGCTTCATCCATAGCTCGCTGGTCTGGTGCTGCACGATAAACAGCATCTCGTTGTGCTCGGGCGAGAGCGGATGCTGGGCGTTGAGAATCTTGTCCAGCGCCAGGTAATCGCCGTAGCTCATCTCCTTGGCGAAATCCATCTGGGCGTCGTGCCAGTTGGCGTCGTCGCCGGCGGTCTCTTTTGCACCCAGGCCCGTACCCGACATCGGGCATCCTTTGTTGCTATTCATGTTGCGTGCTCCTGCTCAGGTCACTTGGCCACGGGTCTGGTGACGCTCGGCCTTGTAGCTGCCGCTGTCCAGCACGTCGCGCATGATCTCGACCGCATCCCACACTTCCGTGAAGCTGGTGTACAGCGGGGTGAAGCCGAAGCGCGCGACACGCGGCTCGCGGTAGTCGCCGATGACGCCGCGTTCGATCAGGGCTTGCACCAGCCCGAAGCCGTCCGGATGGGCAAAGCTGACATGGCTGCCGCGGCGCGTGTGAGCGCGGGGGGTGACCAGTTCGAGCGGGTGATGGCCGCAGCGTGCCTCCACCAGCGCGATAAAGAGATCGGTCAGCTGCAGCGACTTGGCGCGCAGCGACTGCATGTCGGTCTGGGCAAAGATATCCAGGCCGCATTCGACCATGGCCAGCGAGGTGATGGGCTGGGTGCCGCACAGGAAGCGGGCCACGCCCTCGCGGGGGCGATAGCCGGGTTCCATCGCGAACGGCGCGGCATGGCCCCACCAGCCGGACAGCGGTTGCCAGAAGGCGTCGCGCAGTGCCGGCGCGACCCACAGGAAGGCGGGTGAGCCCGGGCCGCCATTCAGATATTTGTAGGTGCAGCCAACCGCATAATCGGCCTTGGACGCGTTCAGCGCCACCGGCACCGCGCCGGCTGAATGGGCCAGGTCCCACACGGTGAGCACGCCGCGGGCGTGCGCCATCTCAGTGAGGCCTGCCATATCCAGCATTTCGCCCGTCTTGTAGTTGACGTGGGTCAGCATCAGCACGGCGGTGTCGGCGTCGACCGCCGCATCGATTTCCTCGGGGGCGTTCACCAGGCGCAGCGAGTAACCCTGCTGAAGCAGGTCGGCCAGCCCTTGGGCGATGTAGAGGTCGGTGGGGAAATTGCTTGCCTCCGAGACGATGACCTTGCGCTTCGGGTCGCGCGTCTGCTGCACGCGCAGCGCGGCCGCCAGCACCTTGAACAGGTTGATCGACGTGGTATCTGTGACGACGATTTCATCCTCGCCGGCGCCCACCAGCGGTGCCAGCATATTGCCCAGGCGTTGCGGCAGCTCGAACCAGCCGGCGGTGTTCCAGCTGCGGATCAGGCCCGTGCCCCACTCCTCGCTTACCACTTCGGCGGCACGTGCCGCGGCGCTGCGCGGGCGGGCGCCCAGCGAGTTGCCGTCGAGGTAGATCACGCCGTCCGGCAGTGCGAACTGTTCGCGCAGGCTGCGCAGCGGGTCCTGCTGGTCAAGGGCGAGGCATTGCTCGCGGGTCATTGCAGTCATGGGTGAGAGGTTTCCTGGAGGGGGCGGTTCGGTGGGTTCAGGTCAGGCTGCGCAGCACGGCGCGTACCGGGCTCGCATCGAGTCCGGCAAAGCGCAGGGGCAGCGCGATCAGTTCGTAGTCGGCTTCCGGCACCGCGTCGAGCACCAGTCCTTCAAGGATGGCGAGACGATGGCGGCGCACCATGTTGTGCGCGTCCATGGTCTTGGATTCCTGCGGGTCCAGCGAAGGCGTATCGATGCCGACCAGCGTGACGCCATGCGCGGCCAGCAGCGCGATGGTCTCTGGCGCCACCGCGCAGAAGCCGGGATCCCACTGCGCCAGCGGAGCTTGCCGGTAAGTGCGCAGCAGCACACGCGGCGGCACGCCCGCGAGGGCATGCCCGATATGGTGCGGTTCGACCAGCGGGCTGGCGCCGATGCAATGGATCACCCGGCAAAGACCGAGATAGGGCGCCAGGTCCACTTCACCGATGGGCGCGCCGTCCGCGGCGTAGTGCAGCGGTGCGTCGGCATGCGCGCCGGTGTGCGGCGACAGCGTGATGCGCCCGACATTGACCGGGCAGTGCGCGTCCATCTGCCAGGCGGCTTGCTGCTGGAAAGGCGTGTCTCCGGGCCACACAGGCGTGTCGGGCGAGAGCGGCGGGCTGATGTCCCACAGCTGGCGCTGGATGTCGGGGGCGGGGCGGTTTGTCATTGGGTGGCTGATGCCGGGGGCCGGCGTTCCGGTGCTCTACGTGGAGCGGATGACGGCATGATAGTCAATATTCCGGGCAAGAGGCTTGCTTATTGACCGGGTTGGCGGTGCATATTTCGCATAGAATTTCATGAATGAATAAAGCCATGGAAGAATCTGCGAAATGAACCTCGATCCCATCGATTTGCGCATCCTGACCTGCCTGCAGGAGAACGGGCGCATCAGCAACCAGGACCTGGCCGACCGCGTGGCGCTGTCACCCTCAGCCTGCTTGCGGCGGGTCCGGCTGCTGGAGGAGAGCGGGGTGATCGGCGGCTACCGTGCCTGGTTCGATGCCGAAATGCTCGGCCTGGAGCTGGAAGCGATCGTGCAGGTGTCCATGCGCCCCGAAACGGAGGGATGGCACGACACGTTCAACGCGGCGGTGCAGGCCTGGCCCGAAGTGGTGTCGGCCTACATCATCACCGGCGACAGCAATTACATCCTGAAGGTGCAGGCGCGCAATCTCAAGCATTACTCGGATTTCATCGTCAACCGGCTCTATCGCACGCCCGGCGTGATGGATATCCGTTCGAACATCGTGCTGCAGAGGATCAAGACCGACGGGTCGCCGCTGGCGGTGATCAAGGGCGATCCGTCGTCCTGAGCCGCCGCCCTGGCGCCAATCAGCGCGGCGTGCGCAGCGCGATCAGCCGGCGCAGGGTGTCCTTGAGCTGATCGCCTTGCTGCGGGCCGAAGTCGTCCAGCACCTGCTGCTCGTGCGCGGCGGCTTGCTCGAGCAGTGCGCGGGCGCGGGCGCGGCCGCGCGGGGTGATCGAGACCAGCGCATGCCGGCGGTCGTCCGCGCCGTTGCGGCGCGCGACAAGGCCGCTGGCGGCCATGCGGTCGATCAGCTTGGTCAGGGTGGGTTGCTTGGTCAGCGTGATGTCGGCCAGGGTGCCGATGGTGCAATCCGGCCGGTCGGCCAGCGTGGCGAGCACGCGCCATTCGGGCACGGAGAAGCCCGCCGCTTCCACCTGCCGGTGGAATTCTCCGGACACAAGGTAGCTGGCCCGCGCCAGCAGATAAGGCAGGTAGCCGTCGACAAAAGCGGGCTTGGGCGAATCCGTCATGGCTGCGATGGCCTTGTGCGCCTGCGTTTCAGTCCGTCAGCGGGCGGGTGGTGGCAAAGCGGCCGTCGTGGAACACCAGCGGGTTGCCCGCGTTGTCGTGCACGCCGCAACGTTCCACCTCGCCCACGAAGATGACGTGGTCGCCCTCGTCGTAGCGGCTGCGGTTGTGGCATTCGAACCAGGCCAGCGCATTGGCCAGGATCGGCAGGCCGGTCTCGGAGAGGCGGTAGTCGACACCGGCGAAGCGGTCGCCCTTGAGCGTGGCGAAGCGCTGGCACAGATCAAGTTGCGATGCCGACAGCACATTGATGATGTAGTGCGAACCGTCGCGGAACATCGGCAGGCTGTTGGCGCGCGTGGCCATGCTCCACAGTACCAGCGGCGGATCGAGCGAGACCGAGTTGAACGAACTGGCGGTGATGCCCACGAACGGCGCACTCGGCGGCGAGCCAGGGCCCGCGCGGGTGGTGATGACCGTCACGCCGGTGGCGAACTGGGACAGCGCGCGCCGGAAGTGCAGCGTATCGAAATCGGGAGAGGCGGCCTTGCCGGAGGCCTCAGGCATGCCCATCGTGCGGGCTCCACTGGGATCCATGAAATTTCATATATTATTTGCGCCAGCGACAAGAATCACAAGCACAAGCTAATGCGCCCGGCGGCGGCATCGGTGGGCAGACCCACCAAGACTGCCGCCGGGACCATGCCAAGACCACGGCAGGATCGCACCAGGAGGAGACAAATGCTCATCGAGCAAATCGAGCACCGCTGGCTGGCGGCTTTTCGGCGCACCCTTGAACTGTGCGCCCTGACCGCCCAGGAAGTGGTTGGGATTGTAACGGAGTCCCAATCCCGACGCGTCAATGTGGAGTTGGCTGAACTGGCCGTGCAATCGCTCGGCGCCACGCCGGTGCGCCTCCGGGTACCGTCCCCGGCGCTTCAGGCGCCAGCGCCGGTGCGTTCCACCGGGGCCAGCGATGCCCTGCAGCAGTTGGCACCCGTGGTAGCCGCCTTGCAGCGCTGCCACCTGGTGATCGATTGCACCGTGGAGGGCCTGCTCCATGCGCCCGAACTGCCCCTGATCCTGAAAGGCGCCGACGGCATCATGCCGCGCCTGTTGATGGTCAGCAACGAACACCCCGAAATCCTGGAGCGCTGCCTGCCCGATCCCGCGCTGGAGGGCAGCGTGCGCGCCGCGATGAAGCGGCTGCGCGGCGCGCGCGAGATGCGCGTGCACTCGGCGGCAGGCACCGAGTTGCGCGTCGGCCTGGCAAGCGCGCGCGTGGGCGGTGTCTGGGGCTACTGCAACAAGCCGGGCCAGGTCGCGCACTGGCCGGGCGGCCTTTGCCTGGCATTCCCCGCCGGCGGGCAGGTCAACGGCACCCTGGTGCTGGCGCCAGGCGATGTCAACCTGACCTTCAAGACCTACCTGCGCGACACCATCGTCTGCCATATCGAGGATGACTACATGGTCGGCATCGAAGGGCAGGGCATGGACGCCGACATGATGCGCGGCTACTACGCAGCCTGGGCTGACCGCGAAGGCACGCGCGATGCCTATGCGGTCTCGCATGTGGGCTGGGGCCTGAACCCGCAGGCCCGCTGGGATGCCATGACCTTCTATGACAAGCGCGACTGCAACGGGACAGAGTTGCGCGCCTTCGCCGGCAACTTCCTCTATTCCACCGGCGCCAACGAGGTGGCCGGCCGCCATACGCTGGGCCACTTCGACCTGCCGCTGCGCAACTGCACGATCACGCTCGACGGCGCGGGCGAGGTCGACGAGGGCCGGCTTGCCGGTCCAAGCCCATCCACCAAGGCGGATGCCTGAGCATGAACGCAAACACGAATCTCCAGATTCTCCCCAATGGCGTTGCCGTGGTCGCACAGGGCACAGGGCCGGTAGCCGTCTTGATGCTGCATGGCATCGGCGGCGGCAAGGCAGCGTGGCCGGCACAACTCGATGCGCTGTCGCAGGCGGGTTATCGCGCGGTAGCGTGGGACATGCCAGGCTATGGCGATAGCGCCCTGATCGCGCCTTACGATTTTGCCGGGCTGGCGCAAGCCTTGCAGCCGGTACTCCAGGCCGAGCGCGATGCCGGCAGGCGCGTCGTGCTGCTGGGCCACAGCATGGGCGGCATGGTGGCGCAGGAAGCTTACGCAGCCATGCCCGGCCTGATCGACGGCATGGTGCTGTCCGGTACCTCGCCCGCGTTCGGCAAGGCCGACGGGCAGTGGCAGCGCGATTTCGTTGCAGCGCGCACGGCACCGCTCGATGCCGGCAAGACGATGGCGCAGATGGCGGCCGGACTGGTGCGCGCCATGGTCGCGCCGGATGCCGATGCGCAAGCGGTGGCGTTCGCGGCCAGCGTGATGGCAGCGGTGCCGCCAGACACCTATCGCGCCGCGCTGCAGGCGCTGGTGCGTTTCGACCGGCGCGAAATGCTCGCGCGCATCGGCGTGCCGGTGCTGGCGCTGGCGGGCGAGCACGATGCCAATGCGGCACCGGCCGTGATGGAGCGCATGGCGCAGAAGATCGCCGGCGCCGAGTACCTATGCCTGCCGGGCGTGGGGCACCTGGCCTGCATGGAGCGGCCGGTGGATTTCAATGCCGCCGTGCTGGGCTTCCTCGGCCGGCATTTCCCCGCGCGCTGAATACGGCGCCGCCAGTCAGCGAGCACAGAAAAATACCAACGAGGCATCGCCGCGTGCAAGCGGCGCCCCGGGAGACAACAGACATGCCACTGGACTTCATCCCTGCCGTCGGCAGCGCCGATTTCACCGAAACGCAGGCGCGCCTGCTGACACTGGCCAACCGGCTGGGCCGCGAACGCTTTGCCCCGCGCGCGGCGCAGTGGGACCGCGAGGCCAGCTTCCCCTTTGCCAACTACGACGACCTGCGCGAAGCCGGGCTGCTGGCCTTGTGCGTGCCGCGCGAGTTCGGCGGCGAGGGCGCGGACTTTGCCACCTATTGCATGGTGGGCGCAGAGATCGGCCGCTTCTGCGGCGCCACCGCGCTGACCTACAACATGCATATCTGCTCCACCATGTGGACCGGCATGTTGGCCGACGGCATCGCCATGACGCCTGAGCAGCGTGCCGAACATGAGGCGCGGCGGGAACTGCATTTCGCCCGCGTGGTCAGGGACGGCGCGATCTATGCCCAGCCCTTCTCCGAAGGCTCGGCGGCTGCCGCCGGGCGCGCGCCGTTCGGCACCAGCGCGCGCAAGGTGGAAGGCGGCTGGGTGCTCAACGGCCGCAAGATCTTCGCCTCGCTGTCGGGCGCGGCCGACTACTACGGCATCCTCTGCACGGAGGAGTGCGCGGACCATTCGCCCGATATGCGCGACACGCTCTATATCGCGGTGCCGGGCAATGCCGAAGGCCTTACCGTGACCGGCGAGTGGGACCCGATGGGCATGCGCGGCACGGTGTCGCGCACGCTGCTGCTCAAGGATGTGTTCGTCGCCGACCAGGAGCAGCTGATGCCGCGCGGCGTCTACTACAAGGCTGCGCAGACCTGGCCGGCGATGTTCTTCACGCTCTCGCCCACCTATCTCGGCGTGGCGCAGGCCGCCTACGATTTCACCGTGCAGTACCTGCGCGGCGAAGTGCCGGGCCAGCCGCCGGTGAAGCGCCGCATGTATCCCACCAAGCAGATCGCGGTGGCGCAGATGCGTATCCAGCTAGAGAGCATGCGCTCGATCTTCTGGCGCGTGATTCACGAAGCCTGCGCCAGTCCGTCCAAGGATGCGCGCATGCGCCTGTACGCCGCCCACTACACGGTGATGGAAGGCGCCAACGATATCGCCCGGCTGGCGATCCGCACCTGCGGCGGCCAGTCCATGCTTAAGGACCTGCCGCTGGAGCGCCTCTATCGCGATTCGCGCTGCGGCGCGCTGATGCTGCCCTGGACCGCGGAGTTGATCATGGACCGCATGGGCCGCGAGGCGCTCTACGAAGCGGGTGAGCGCGACGAATGAGCGAGCGTGCCGACCGGCTCTTCGCCGGCACCCCGGATCCGGGCGCCTTGCTGCGCGCGCTGCATGCGCACGTGAGCGTCGCACCGCAGCGTCCGGCGCTGCATAGCCAGGGCCGCACCATCAGCTATGGCAGGCTGTGGCGGCGCGTGGAGCGCGCATGCGCCCACCTGGCCGGCACCTGGGGCGTGCGGCCGGGCGATCGTGTGGCCACGCTGTGCCTGAACCACGATCTGCAACTCGCGCTGCTGTTCGCGTGCGCCAGGCTCGGGGCCATCTTCGTGCCGCTGAATTTTCGCCTGGCAGTGCCGGAGTTGAGCGCTATCGCCGCGCATGCGGGCATTCGCATGCTGTTCCACGACGCTCCGCACGCGCAGACCGCGGCGGAGGTGGCGGCAGCTGCCATGCACGCGCCCATCGACAGCCTGATCGACCGGCCGGCAGCGCTGGACACGCGGCTGCCGCAGCCATCGCAGCCGCCCGGGCAGGCACCGCTGCTGCTGGTCTACACCTCCGGCTCCACGGGCCAGCCCAAGGGCGCGCTGCATACGCAGGCTGGCCTGCTGGCCAACGCCCGCGCGAGCTGGTGGGCGCACGGCATGACGCAGGACGACCATATCTTGTCGGCGCTGCCGCTGTTCCATGTTGGCGGCCTTTGCATCCAGACCTTGCCGGCGCTGCTGGCCGGGGCGCAGGTGACGCTGCACCAGCGCTTCGCGCCGGGTGCCTGGCTCGCTGCACTGGCGCAGACGCGAGCCACGTTGGCGCTGATGGTGCCGGCCACGCTGCGCGCGGTGCTCGAGCATCCCGGCTGGCCGCGGGCGGATCTATCCTCGCTGCGCGGCGTGATGGCGGGCTCTTCGCCCATTCCCCGCGCGTACATCGATGCCTTTCACGCGCGCGGCGTTCCGCTGGGGCAGGTCTACGGCGCTACTGAAACGGGACCGGTATCGGTCGTCCTGCGCCTGGACCAGGCCATGGCGCGGCCGGGCTACGCAGGCTGGCCGCAGCCGGAGGTGCGGGTGCGGCTGGCCGGCGCGGATGGCACCGAGGTGGCCGATGGCGAAGTCGGCGAACTCTGGCTGGCCGGCGCCAACCTGATGCAGGGCTACTGGCGGCAGCCGGACCATCCGGACTTCCATGACGGCTGGTTCCACTCCGGCGATCTAGCCCATCGAAATGCCGACGGCTGTATCGAAGTGGTCGGGCGCAGCAAGGACATGATCATCTCCGGCGGCGAGAACATCTATCCGGCCGAGATCGAGAATGTGCTGCTGGGCCTGCCCGGCGTGCAGGACTGCGCGGTGGTTGGCCTGCCCGATCCGCGCTGGGGCGAAGTGCCGGTCGCGGTCGTGGTGCCGGCCGCGGGGGCGGACCGCGCCGCGCTGGCGCAAGAGGCGCTGCGCGAAACGCTGGCCTTGTCCATTGCGCGCTTCAAGCTGCCGCGGCGGGTGGTGCTGCTCGACAGCCTGCCCAAGAGCGCGCTAGGCAAGGTACTCAAGCCGCAATTGCGGGCCATGCTGGCCATGCCGTCTGGCTGACGCGCGCCAGGCCGCGCGCGCCTGCTATTGACCCCGCAAGGCCTCCGCCAGGAAGTCCATGAATATGCCGACCTTGCGTTGCAGATGGCGATGGCTCGCATAAAGCGCGTAGATGCTGCGTCCGGCCAGCGCATGCTCAGGCAGCACCCTGATCAGCTCGCCGCGCGCCAGCAACGGCAGCGCGATGAACGAAGGCAGCGCGCCGATGCCCATCCCGGCCAGCAGCATGTCGCTGAGCAGCAGGCTGTTGTTCGCCGAGAAGCGGGCCGGTACTTCGATGCTGGTGGTTCCCAGCGGCCCCTCCAGGTGCCAGCTGCCCGGATAGTCGGCCAACTGGTAGGCAAGGCAATCGTGGCCGCGCAGGTCCTCGACGCTGCGCGGCGTGCCGCGGGCTGCCAGGTAGCCGGGTGCGGCGCAGATGAACTGCTCGACCTCGCCCAGCCGCCTTGCGATCAGGGACGAGTCCGTCAACGCGGAGCGGATGCGCAGCGACACGTCGAAACCCTCCGACACCACGTCCAGCAGCCGGTCGTCCAGGGTCAGCTCGACCTGCAGCTGCGGGTAGCGCGTCATGAATGCCACCAGGATTGGCGAAAGCACCTTGAGGCCGAATGAGAGCGGCGCATTCACGCGCAGGCGGCCGCTGATCTCCTCCTTGCCCGCCGCCGTGGCCCGCTCCAGCGCATCCAGCTCGTCGAGCAGGCGGCAGCATTCGGCAAAGTAGGCGCGGCCGGTTTCCGACAGGCTCATGCGCCGCGTGGTGCGCAGGATCAGCAGCGCGCCCAGGCGCGCCTCCAGTTGACGCACCTGCTTGCTGACCGCCGCGGTCGATTGCCCGAGATCGGCGGCGGCCTGGCTGAAGCTGTCGCGCTCCACGACCCGGCGGAAGGTGCGCATGGCCGCAAGCAAATCCATATATTTTCCCTTGGGTTGAATATGTTTGTCTGAATGCGCAGATTATCTACCGAAGGATGCCTAATAGGATGGCGACATGGCTTCCACGTGGCCGTGGAAAGCGCCAACCTTTCAGGAGTTCCCATGTCGCAATCCATCCCGTCCCATCCCGCCCGCGCCGCCGGGCGCCGGTTCGCCAGGTTTTCCCTGTCGATGTTGTTAGCCGTGCTGAGCGGTGCCGCCGCCGCGGCGCCTCAGGTAGGCGTCAGCCCCTGGGGCCCCAAGGATGAGATAGGCCGGCTCAACCTGATCACCCCGGCCTCGCACGCGGCCATCATGGCGCGCGTCTCGGGCGCGCAGGCCTACGATCTGGCGGTCGACTACTTCATCGGCATGCCGAGCTGGCAGGCGGCCGGCGACCCGCCGTACCAGATGTGGATGACCCATACCCCGCACGGCAACCTGGTGGCCGACTCCATGCAGGTGGGCGAGGCGATGAACCGGCATGTCAGCTACAGCGGGTCGGCAGTTTCCATGTACGCGCACATGGGCACGCATATCGACGCGCTCAATCACTTCGGCCTGAACGGCAAGATCTGGAACGGCTATTCCGCCGCCGAGCACCTGGGCGATCGCGGCTGGAAAGTCACCGGCGCGGAGAAGCTGCCGCCGATCGTCGCCCGCGGCGTGCTGATCGACGTAGCCGCGGCCAAGGGACTGGATATGCTGCCCGACAACTACCGGGTGACCCGGCAGGACCTGCGCGACGCGCTGGCCATGCAAGGCACAGGGCTGCAGAAAGGCGACGTGGTGCTGATCCGCACGGGGCGCATGCAACATTATGAAAATGCCCAGGCGTACATGGCCAACCCGCCGGGCCTTGGCCTGGATGCGGCCAGGTTTCTCGTGGAAGAGGGCGGCGCCATGGTGGTCGGCGCCGATAACCTGAGCTTCGAGACCTTCCCGGCGGAAGTGCCCGACAACTACATCCCGGTGCACACCTATCTGCTGGCGCAGCAGGGCGCACCGATTATCGAACTGGTGAACCTGGAGGCGTTGTCGCGCGACCGCGTCTACCAGTTCGCCTTTATCGGCGCATCGCTGAAGTTCCGCGGCGCCGATGCCGCGCCCATCCGGCCGGTCGCCTTGCCCATCAAATAGCGTCGGCAAGACTCCGGCGCGGTCACCCGGTCCGGCGAGCCATACTTCGGCGGCGGGCATGGAGCCGAACGAGTATGCTAGCTATTGTCACGAGCCGGAGAATCAAGATGGACAACGAGCGGGAAATTGCCACCCTGGGGGGCGGTTGCTTCTGGTGCCTGGAGGCGGTGTACCAGCAAGTCAAGGGCGTGCGCGCCGTGGAGTCGGGTTACACCGGCGGGCACGTGAACCATCCGACCTACGAGCAGGTTTGCGACGGCGACACGGGACACGCCGAAGTGGTGCGCGTGAGCTTCGACCCTTCGGTGATCAAGTATCGCGAGATCCTTGAGATCTTCTTTGCCATCCACGATCCCACCACGCTGAACCGGCAGGGCAACGACGTGGGCACGCAGTACCGCTCGGCCATCTTCACCCACACCGAGCCGCAACGTGCCATGGCTGAGTACGTGATGCGCGAGGTGACCGCGCAGAAGCTCTACGACGCGCCGCTGGTGACGCAGATCGAGCCCGCGCAGCCGTACTGGCGCGCCGAGGAAAGTCACCAGAACTACTACCAGAATCACCCGAACCAGGGCTATTGCTCCTTCGTGATCTCGCCCAAGCTGGCCAAGTTCCGGCAAAAGTTCGCCCACCTCCTGAATCGCTGAGGTGCTGGCCGGCGGCTAGCTGCCGGCCAGCCGTTCGGCAATCGCTTCGGCCAGGCGCAGGCAGGTCAGCGGCGCGGAGCCTTCGGCCTTGTTGCTGACGATCACGTAGGCGGGCTGGCCCGCCCGCAGCGTGCGTACCACCTGCTCCGCGATCACCGCGCGGGTATGCGGGTCTTCGTCGATCAGCCGGTCGAACGGCGCGTAGCGGGATTCGGCCTGCTCGTAGGCAAAGCCGGCATGCAGCATCCAGCGCAACACCAGGGGACCGGGCTCACCTTCGTCCATCAGCGCCTGCGCCGGCAATTGCCGTTCCGCGGGCGGCATGCGCTCGCGCGCCGACAGGCAAAAACGTACGCCGCGTGCGCGCAGCAACTTGATAAAGCGGGGCGTGAGCAGGCTGGCGTCGCGCAGTTCCACCGCGTAGCAGGCGTGCGGCGTGGCGCCGGGGTCGAGTGGCGGCAGGGCGCCGAGGAAGGCGTCGAGCCGCGACAGGAAGCCGGCACTGTCCGCGGCCATCGCGCCCAGCGGCGAGAGCTGGAACAGCAAAGGCCCGCATTTGGTGCCGAGGCCCGCGGTGGCGGGCGCCACGAAATCCCGCGCGGCGATCGAGGCATCCAGGAAGCTGGCATTGGCGAGCCGGCCCGCACCCTCGGACGTGCGCAGCCACGGATCGCAGACACTCGCCGGAGCCTTGACCAGGAAGCGGAAATGTGCCGGCACCTGGGCCGCGTAGGCCACGTGGTCGGCCAGCGGAATCGGTGCATAGAAGCCGCGATCGATGCCGGCGGCCCGCAGCAAGGGATGCTGGGAGTAGGCGGCCAGCCCCTTGCGCGAGAGCAGGCTGTCGCTGTATTCGCCCTGGTAGACCAGCCCGTTCCAGCCCCCATAGGACCATGACGACGTGCCGAGATGCAGGCCGGCCGGCAGGCGCTCCGCCAGCGCCAGCAGGGCAGGGTCCGGCTGCGGCGCCTGCACGATCTTGCCGCGCGCGGGTTTGGTGGCAGGCGTTGCCGGGTTCGCCCTGGCACTGGTTGCGGTAGTGCCGTGAGCGGGCGGCGCCGCTGGCTCCGGCAGGCCGCCGAACAGGTCTTCAGTCAAGTAGCTTCAGTCAAGCGATTTGTCGTAGATATAGCGACGCGACCAGGGCAAGCTCTGCGACGGCAGGCCGGCCTTGTGGCAAACCACCTGGTAGATCGACATCTTCTCGGTGTCGAAGGCATGCCCGCATCCTGCCAGGTAGATGCGCCAGATGCGGTACTTCTTTTCGCCCACCATGGCGCGGATGGTATCACCCTGGGCTTCGAAGTTATCCGCCCAGTGGCGCAGCGTGCGCGTGTAGTGGCCGCGAATCAGTTCGACATCGGTGGCCTCCAGGCCCCCGCGCTGCAGCGTGTTGAGCACCATGCCGATGTGCGGCAGCTCGCCCTGCGGGAAGACGTAGCGATCCATGAACTCGGAGCCGTCCATGGGCGTGGCGCCGCTGTCGGGATCGGGCGACGTGATGCCATGGTTCATGGCGTAGCCGTCGTCGGCCAGCAGATCGCGCATGCGGCTGAAGTAAGCGGTCAGGTTGTTCTTGCCCACATGCTCGAACATGCCGACGCTGGTGATGCGGTCAAAGGTGCCGGCGGTATCGCGGTAATCCTGCAGGCGGATCTCGATGCGGTCCGACAGCCCTGCCTGCCTGACGCGTTCGGTGGCCAGGTCGAACTGGTTCTGCGACAGCGTGATGCCCACGCAGCGCGCGCCGAACTTATCCGCCGCGCGCATCACCAGCGCGCCCCAGCCGCAGCCGATGTCGAGCAGCGTCTGGCCTGGCTGCAGCCGGATCTTGGTCAGGATGTGGTCGATCTTCTTGCGCTGCGCGGTGGCGAGATCTTCGTTGCCATGCTCGAAATAGGCGCAGGAATAGACCATGCCCGGATCGAGCCAGAGCCGGTAGAACTCATTGGAAACGTCGTAGTGGTACTGGATGGAGGCTTTATCGGCTGCCTTGGTGTGCGCGAAGTGCCGTGCCACCCGCGCCAGCGCGCCGCCGGCCTGTGCGCTGGCGGCCGCCGAGAAACGGTACGCCACGGCGATGATGTCGCTCAGCTTGCCGTCGAGATCGATTTTCTCCTGCACATAGGCTTCGCCGAGATTATCCAGGCTGGGCGTCAGCAGCAGGGGTAGCGCGCCCGCCTCGCGTACCGTGAGCGTCACCGCCGGCTGCTCGAAGCGGCCGAGCGGATACTCGTTGCCGTTCCACAGGCGCAGCCTGACAGGGAGATTGGCCCGATCGCGCAGATCGGCGATCCAGTGGTCCAGTTGCTTGTCCAGTGCTTGCTTGAAAAACATGCGGCCTCCCTCCTGACAGGTTGCGGCACACTCCTCGAACTCACAGCAGCGGGCAGGCGGGGCCTGCTCGTGGCGGCCGCCGCCTCCCGGTGGCGACCTTTATCCACTTTACGACAAATCTTAATATTGTGCAGTGCGCGGCCTTGGCGGCCGGCACCGCGTTCAGGGCGACAGGCGCACGATCTGCCAGGCACCATCCGCCTGCAGCCGGTAGGCGATCCGGTCGTGCAGGCGCGAAGGCCGCCCCTGCCAGAACTCGATCCGGGTCGGCACCACGCGATAGCCACCCCAGTGCGCCGGGCGCGGCGGGTTATCGCCGAACTTGGCGCGGAAATCCGCTTCGCGCTGCTCCAGTATCGTGCGGTCCGCTACCTCGCGGCTTTGCTCCGAGGCCCACGCGCCGAGGCGCGAGCCAAGTGGCCGTGTTGCGTAATAGGCATCGCTCTCGGTTTCGGTAACTTTTTCAACGCGACCTTCCACGCGTACCTGGCGCTCCAGTTGCACCCAGTGGAACAGCAGCGCCGCGCGTGGGTTGGCGGCAATGTCCAGGCCTTTGCGGCTTTCGTAGTTGGTGAAGAAGGTGAAGCCCATTGCGTCCATGCCCTTGAGAAGCACGATGCGTGCCGAGGGCTGGCCGTCGGCGTCGACGGTGGCCAGCGTCATGGCATTGGGCTCGGGGAGTTTGGCGTGGATGGCTTCATCGAACCAGCGCTGGAACTGGCTGATGGGATCGGACGCCACATCGGATTCGGACAGCGATCCGAGTACGTAGGTGCGGCGGAGGTCGGCGAGTTGGGTCATGTCGGATCAGGTATCGAGTCAGCAGGCCGCGCGCGGGCAGGCGCCCTGCGCGTGCGGCCTGTCTGCTTTGAGTATAGCGAAAGCGAAGCAAGCCGCATTTGCGCGCGCGCAAGTCGCCGGCGAGGCCGCTTGCGCTTCAGGCCGGCGGCGGAGGCAGCTTGCGGGCCTGGCCGCGCGAGTAGTAGCCCGCCACACCCATCGCGCCGGCCATCGACAGGAAGATCGGCAACATGCCAAGCGCCGTGCCGACCACGCCGAACGTCAGCGGCCACACTACCTGGCTGGTATTGAGCACGGCCGAGCGCAGGCCCAGCGCCTCGCCGGCGCGCCCGGTGGGCGAGGCCGTATGCAGGATGTTCATGACGTTGGGCTGGGCGCTGCCCAGCGCCAGCCCGAGCAGGAAGGCCAGGCAGCACATCAGCCAGAACGCGGTGACGAAGGGATAGATCAGGTAGGCCACCGCGCCGACCAGCAATGCAACGCGAATCACCTTCCATTCGGACAGCCGGCGCGACACCAGCGGCATCGCCACGCGGATGGCAAAGGTGGCAATAGCAAAGGCGCCCAGCACCCAGCCGATCGACGAGGGCGAGAGGCCGACCCGGGTGCCCTGGATGGGAATCAGGAAGGCGTGCAGGTCCCAGGCCGCGGACAGGACCGCGCTGGCGATAAAGACCGCGCGCAGTTCCGGATGCGCGAGCAGGCTCAGCGTGGAGTTGCGCGTGCCGTCCACGATCGCGCCCTGCGCGGCCCGCCCGCCCTGTGCCGGCAGCCGTCCGCGCACCAGGTGCAAGCCAAGCACGCCGATTGCCGCTACCGCCACCAGCACGAAGAAGGCCGGGCGGTAGCCTGCGTGTTCGATCACGTAGCCCATCACGACCGGGCCCAGCGTGCCGGAGAACGACAAGCCCAGCGCGTGCAGCGTGTAATTGCGCAGCCGAGTGGCATCGGTGGAAATCTGCCCGATCAGCAACTGCATGGCAACCTGCACCAGCATGAAGCCAACGCCGATCAGCGCGCAGGAGAGATAGAGCGCGGCAATGTCCGGCCACACCGCCGGCAGCAGCGTTCCCGCAGCCACCATCAGCGAGCCCGCCGTCATCGGCTTGCGCGGCCCGATCTCGTCGATGCGTTTGCCGGCGTGGATGGCGAGCAGCATCGGCAGCAGCGCATACAGCGACATCAGGATGCCGAGCGTGACGGTCGAGGCTTTGAGCGAGAGGGCGAACAGCGACACCACCACGCGGCTGGCATTGAAGGCCACGTGGTTGCACACCGTTAGCGCGATCAGGCAACTGATCGGCGGGACGGTGGCGTGTAGCGGCGTCATGCTGGGGCGGGGGCTGGAAGGAAATCGGAAAAAACAAGTGCGGCCGAAACCGCACCCAAGAAGGACTCCAACGCCGGAATCAATCCGCCGCCGGACATCCGCTTCGTGCCATGTATTGAAGACTTTGTTGTAAATGGCTGTTTAATTATGCGAGCGGCGTGGGCGATATACAACGACAGACTGTGCTTATGCACCAAAGTGTTGCGAAATTGCGTCGCGGAATATGCTCGTCAGTGGGCGCGTGTCGCCGACAGGCAACGCCGGGCCGGCAGCCCGGCACGGCTTAGCCGCCCTGGTACAGGGAAGTCTCTGGCGTAGCGCGCTGAGGTGGGCTGGGGCGCGCCGCACCCGCTGGCCGGGCGGGCGCGGCCCGTGCGTCGGGCGAGGGCGGGGGCCCGGCGCTCTGGCCGGTCTTGCCTGTGCTGCCTGTGCCCGGCTCCTGATAGGCCTGGCCGGGCGGCGGCGCGGTGGGGCGCTTGCGGATTTCCGCCAGCAGCCTGCCGCATTGGCTGCTCTCGTCGGCGGTGGAAAGGTCGATCAGCGGCAGGATGGCGGCGCCAACCGGCGCCACCAGCGCCAGCGCCACCACGCCGCCGGCGCGCAAGGCAAGCACGCCGATGTCCGGGCTGACCGATGGCTTCTTCAGCGTGCCGCCCACGTAGAGCGGCGAACGCAGCGAAAAAATGCGCAGGCCCTTGGACTCGGGCCGGACGGTGAGCGCAAGCCGCTCGCTGCCGAGGTCGACGGCGCCGCTGGTCTCGATCACCGCGTCCTGGGTGTCGAGGACGAAGGTGCGCGCGCGGGCCACCCCCTTGGTGAAAGTGAAATCGCTGACGCCGCAGTTGATCTGCACCGGCTTGTCGCCGAACAGCTGGCGGATCACCACGCTGCCCACGTTCAGGCCCATTGCCTCCAGCAGGAACTTGCTGACGGTGCCGTTCTCCACCAGCAGCTTGGCTTCGCCATTGGACGTGCCCAGCAGCGTGGCCACCGAGTTGCCGGTGGCGCTCAGTCTGGCGCTGCCGTTGAGCTCGCCGATGCTGGCGCGCATTGTCTCGAACTTCGGGAACAGTTGCTTGAGCTGGAGATGGCGCGCCTTCATGTCGATGGTGGCGGCCAGCGGCTCGCGCTTGCCGTCGAGTTGCAGCGACGACGTCAGGTTGCCGCCCGCCACGCCGAAATTCAGCGGGTCGAGCGTGAGCACGCCATCGTCGAGCTTGAGATGGGTGACGAGGTCGGTGATCGGCAGGTCGGTGGTGCGGATGATGCGGTTGCCCGTGAACTTCACGTCGGCGTCGATGCTGTCCCAGCGCTCCGTGCGGAATGGCGCTACCGGCAGGGCCTTGTCAGCCGGCTGGCGCACCGTGCTGTCCGAGGCAGCCTGCCCGGGCTTGGCGTCGGCGCCGATCAGCGGAGCCAGGTCTTCGAAGCGCAACTGGTTCGATTCCAGCTCGCCGGATAGCAGGGCGCGCGGCTGGCGCTGGGTGTACGTGAGCGAGCCGTTCAGGTCGCTGCCGCCGACGCGGCCGGTGAACTTGTCGTAGCGGTATTCCGATGCGCCCTTGCGCAGTGTGGCAACGAGCCGGCCGCGGGTTTCGTAGGGCGGGGTGCTCGGCAGCACGATGCCGGTCAGCGGGTAGAGCTTGGCCATATTGTCGCCCGACAGTTGCAGGTGCATGTCCAGCGCACCGAGGTGGGCAGGGTTGGTCAGCGTGCCCTCCACCACCGCGCGCGTATTGCCGACCCGGACATCGGCCTGCAGGGGAAAGGGCACGTTGGCGTCGCGCAGGCTCAGTACGGTACCGGCCTTGCCGCTGGCGTTGATGGTGGTCTCGTTGTAGCGGCCCGTGGCCTTCCAGCGGATGCCGTAGCGCGGACCGCCGGCGCTGCTTGCACTGCCGGCGTGGCCGGATGCGCCGATGGCACTGGCGGCCCCCGTGCCGGCCGCGCCGGACGCCGGCGGCGCGATCAGCGCGCCGTCGCGGGTCTTCTCATAGAGGGCCGCGTCGCCGATGGTGTCCAGGCGCGCCTGCAGTTCGATCTTCATCGCCTTGTCGGTCAGGGCGAGATCGCCGCGCGCCAGCGCCACTTCGCCGATATCCAGCCGCCACTGCGAAGGCGTTTTGCTTGCGGGGGTGGCGAAGGTCCAGTTGTTGCGCTGGTCCGCCAGCCGCTCCAGCCAGACTACGGGACTGTCTACGACGATGGTGGGAATCGCGATCTGATGGGAGAGCAGCGGCACCGGGCGCAGCACGAAGATCAGTTCGCGCACGGTGGCGAAGTTGGGCTCGCGGGCCCACTCCGGATTGCCAATGGTGATATCGCGCGCGGAAAGGCGCGGCCAGGGCACCCAGGTATGCCAGCCGGTTTCGCCCTCGGCGCCACGCCAGGTCAGGGTAAGGTCGCCGTTGACGGCGAAAGGCCGGCCGATGGCCTCCGAGACCTTCTGGTTAAGCCATGGCTTGAGGCGGTTCCAGTCGAAGGTCAGAATCACCACGACGAGCGCAGCGATGAGCACCAGCGGTGTCAGTACACTCCAGAGAATGGCCTTGCGGCGCACGGGCATGGGGTCGGTTTCCTGATTGGCGCGGGCAGCCGCGCGCTGTCTGCGAGACAATGCGGCGGTCGAACCACGGCTGTGGGTATTGTATAGTTGCGCGCCCCGTTCTCCTGTCGGCGCTTGGCTGACAAGGTGCCTCAATGCGCGCTTTTCCCCCCAGTCTCTCTTCAAAACCAGCAAGCTTCGAGCAAGAAATGAGCAACCTCGTCCCGGAAACCTCCGTCCCGCCGGAACTGGCGCAACTGCCGCCGGCCCTTACCCACGAGAGCCCGGAGGACGACGACTACCACCGCCGTTTCGGCGGCGTGGCGCGCCTGTATGGCGCGGAGGGCCTGGCGCGGCTGGAGGCGGCGAACGTCTGCGTGGTCGGCATCGGCGGGGTGGGCAGCTGGGCGGCCGAGGCGCTGGCGCGCAACGCGGTCGGCCGCGTCACGCTGATCGATCTCGACCATATCGCGCTATCCAATACCAACCGCCAGATCCACGCGCTGGGCGATGCCTATGGGCGCGCCAAGGTGCAGGCCATGGCCGAGCGCATGGTGCAGATCAACCCGCGCTGCCAGGTCATGCAGGTTGACGATTTCGTTACCCCGGACAATGTCGTGGAACTGCTTGGCGGGTACGACTACATCATCGACGCGATCGACTCGGTCAAGGTCAAGATTGCCATGCTGGGCTGGGCGCGCCGCGAGGGCCGGCGCATCATTACCTGCGGCGGTGCCGGCGGCCAGCTCGACCCGACCCGTATCCGCGTCGTCGATTTCTCACGCACCGTCCAGGACCCGCTGCTGGCCAAGGTGCGTTCCAGCCTGCGCAAGGACTGGGGCTGGCCGCGCAATCCCAAGAGAAAGTTCGGCATCGACGCGGTCTACTCGGACGAGCCCTTGCGCTATCCCGAGCCCGAACAGCAGTCCTGCGAAATCGACGAGGCCCCGGAAGGCGCGCCGGCCGCGCCAACCGCGCCGCCAGCCGGCCCGCAGGGACTGGCCTGCGCCGGCTTTGGCTCCTCGGTGGCGGTGACCGCGGTGTTCGGGATGGTGGCGGCTTCGAGTGTGCTGGCCGCCCTCACGGCGCCTGACTGAGGTCTCGCGTCACGCCGCAAGGCGCGCCAGCAGGGCGGCCAGTTCGGCCTCGCCAGGCGCGGTGTTGTCGAAGTAGGTCAGTTCGGGGTACTGCTCCGGTGCGGGCATGAAGCGCCGCGTGCGGTAGTCGTCCCAGTGCGCCAGCTTGTAGGCGTCGTTGGGGTTGCCGCGCCGCACGATGCGGGCGCGGGCCTCGTCTTCCGGCAGGTGCACCCACAGCGTGCGCACCCTGGTGCCGGCGGGCACGCGCAGCCAGTCGGCGTCGTGCAGCAGATGGTCGCGCACCTCGCGCGATAGCGGACCCACGACGATCACACTGATGCCCAGCGCGAGATTCTCGCGCGCGGTATCGAGCAGGCCGTGGTATTCGGCATTGCGCAGGTGCTTGAGGTAGGTGGGGCTGTCGCGGTCGTTCGGGTCGCCGGTCAAGGCGCCCATCGCCGCGGCGCTGTAGGCGCCATAAAGCGTGTCCTTGTCGAGCAGGCAGAAGGGCTCGCCGGTGGCCTGCATCAGCGGGCCGATCAGGCGGTGGGCCAGTGTGGTCTTGCCGGTGCCGGCATGGCCGCAGAAGAAGAGCAGTCGGGGCATGGGAAGCCAGGGGGCAGCCTGGTGAGAGGAAAGAACCAGCCGTCAGCATAACCCGCGGGCGCGTGCTGCCCCCGCCGCGCAGCGATTTGTCCTGGATCAGCCCCGCCCTGCGTGGATTCGGTATCCTTGCGGTTTGCGCGCTTTTGTCCTCTCGATATGACCGATTCCTCCTCCCCAAGCACCGCCACCCTGGCCTCCGACCTGCTGCTGGGCGAGCCGGTGACCGACGCCACCCACGCCGAATTCGTGCAACTGCTGGATGCCGCCACGCGCGCGGACGATGCCCGTTTCCTGGCGGCGCTGGACGAGTGGATCGATCACACCCGCCATCATTTCGGACAGGAGGAAGCGTGGATGGAGGCGATGGCCTTCGGCCCGCAGCATTGCCATCGCGGCGAGCACCAGCAGGTGCTGGCGGTGGCTGGCGCGGTACGCGAGAAAGTGGCGCAGGGAGACCTGGCGCTCGGCCGGCGCCTGCTGTCGGAACTACCGGGCTGGTTCGACCAGCATGTGAAGGGCATGGACGCGATGATGGTCAGCCACATGCGCGAGAACGGCTTCACGCTGATCGAGGCACCGTCCGGGCAGGTGGCCTAGTCTGCCTTGGCAGCCGCGCGGTCCAGCACGACAAAGTGCTTGCGCACCGCTTCCAGCACCTCGAACAGGCCGGTGAAGCCTGCCGGGATCACGCAGGCGTCGCCGGGGCCGAATTCGCGGGCATTGCCCGCGTCGTCGCTGATGCGCAGGCGTCCGCTGATGACATGGAAGAATTCCTCTTTGCCCGCCGGGAAGGCAATGCGCCAGGCGCCTGGCTCGCAAGCCCAGATACCGCAGTCGAAATCCCCCTGGCTGGCGCTGTAGTGCGTCCAGGTGGTGCGGTCCGGGTTGCCGGCGACCAGCCGGTCGGGGCGCGGCCGGTCGTGGCTGGGCAGCGGTTCGGGGGCGGTCTGGAAATCGGTCAGGCGGGGCGGGGAAGCAGTCACGGCGAGAACAGGATCAAGGCGAACAGGGGCGGCAGGGCCAGGTAAGGCGGCGGGCCCGGCCCGCCGCACGCACCCGGCAGTTTAATTGAGCGCCGAGGCCAGCAGCCGGCGCCAGCGCGCAACCGCTTCGGGCTGGTCGCTCATCAGCGTGAATACCGACAGCATTGCCGTGCGCCCGATATCGTCCTCGAAGGTGCGGTCCGTCCGCACGATGGCCAGCAGCTGTTCCAGCGCTTTCTCGTATTGCCGATGTGCGATCAGCGCGCGGGCCAGGTCCAGCCGCGCCCGCAGGTCGCCGGGCGCGGCGGCGACGCGGGCCTCCAGCGTGGCTGCGTCGGGCAGGTCGGAGACGCCGCGCATGGCCTCGATCCGGGTGCGCAATGCCGCGTAACCGTCCTCCTGGGCCGCGCCCGGCGACAGCATGCCGAACTCCGCCTGGGCCTGGTCCAGGGCGTCCTCGTCAAGCAGGAAGCCGATGTACTCGAGGCGAGCCGCGTCAAAGCCGGGATCGAATGCCAGCGCCGCCTGGAAGGCTGACCTGGCGGCGTCGCGGTCGCCCACGGCGGCATGGTCGAGCGCTGCGCGCAGGGCCACCTGGCCCGGATCGGGCATCACGCGGGCAATAAACTCACGCAGGCCGGACTCGGGCAGCACGCCGGTGAACTGGTCGGCCGCCTTGCCGTCGGCAAATGCCACCACGTGTGGAATGCTGCGCACGCCGAAATGTGCCGCCAGTTCCTGGTTTTCATCCACGTTCACCTTGGCCAGCCGCCATTTGCCGGCGGCTTCCCCTTCGAGCTTTTCCAGCATCGGCCCGAGGGTGCGGCAAGGACCGCACCAGGGCGCCCAGAAATCCACCAGCACCGGGATGTGGCGCGACGTCTCGATCACGTCCGTCTCGAAATTCTGCAGGGTTACGTCACTCATGGCTTAGTCTCGAAAGTGGCACACCCGCGGCGGGGCCGCGAGGGAAAACGCGCAATGACGCGCCTTGCGCGCCGACCTCCCGCATTTTGGGGCGGGACTCGCCGATTGCAACCGTGGCCCATCGAAGCAACGATGGGCAAGGGTAAGCGATGGATTGAAAATAGAACGGTCGTTCGGTTATATTCCTTGATTCATTGCTTCACTTGCATTCCAAGACCAGGTCGGACAGACCGCACAGGAGACCCTTATGCAGACCACCCAGCCCGCGCGCCCGCATTTCCAGTTCTGGCCCAAGCGCGCGCCCACCGAGATCGTGCTGCCGGAGACCTCGCTCTGGTACAACCTGGTGGTCTCCGCGCAGCGCTACCCCGACAAGGCAGCCATCCGGTATTTCGGTAACGCCATCACGTTCCGGGCGCTGGAAGCCCAGGCCAGCGCAGTGGCGGGCTGGCTGCAGCAAAAGGCGGGCGTGAAGAAGGGCGACCGGGTGCTGCTCTACATGCAGAACTGTCCGCAATTCATCATTGCCTACTACGCGATCCTGCGCGCTGACGCCGTGGTCGTGCCGGTGAACCCGATGAACCGTACCGAGGAATTCAAGCATTACATCAGCGATGCGCAGGCTACCGTGGCGATCTGCAGCGCGGATCTCGCCGGCGGGGCCGAGCAGGCCAACGCCGAGCTGCCGGCCGGTGAGCGCCTGCAGCATCTGCTGGTCACGCAATACAGCGATGCGCTGCCGGCCAGCTACGAAAACCCGGAAGACGCCCCGGCGGCCTGGCTGACCACCCAGCATCCGCTGCCCGCCGGCGCTACGCCGTGGGCCGAAGCGCTCGCCGCGCAACTGGTGCCCGGACCGCATACCGCCGGCCCGGACGACATGGCGGTGATGCCCTATACCTCGGGCACCACCGGTTTCCCCAAGGGTTGCATCCATACCCACCGGTCCGTCATGCATAACGTGGTCGGGGGTGGCATCTGGAGCGGCAGCGGCGCGGAGTCGACGATCCTGTCGGTGCTGCCGCTGTTCCACGTGACCGGCATGCAGTACGGCATGAACGGCCCGATCTATAGCGGCGCCACCGTGGTCATGCTGCCGCGCTGGGACCGTGAAGTCGCGGGCCGGCTGATCTCGCGCTACCAGGTCACGCACTGGACCAACATCCCGACCATGGTCATCGACTTCCTGGGCAGCCCGAATCTCGACCAGTTCGACCTGTCGAGCCTGCGCTATATCGGCGGCGGCGGCGCGGCGATGCCGCAGGCGGTGGCCGAGCGCCTGAAGCAGCAGTTCGGCCTGAACTACATTGAAGGCTACGGGTTGTCCGAGACCATGGCCCCGACCCACAGCAACCCGGGCGACCGGCCCAAGCTGCAGTGCCTCGGCGTGCCAAGCTTCAATACCGACGCGCGCGTGATCGACCCGGTCACGCTCAAGGAGGTGGCGGTCAATGAGGTCGGCGAGATCATCGTGTGCGGCCCGCAGGTGTTCAAGGGCTACTGGCGCAAGCCGGATGCCACGCGCGATGCCTTTATCGAATTCGAGGGCAAGACCTTCTTCCGCACCGGCGACCTGGGCCGCATGGACGAGGAGGGCTACTACTTCCTCACCGACCGGCTCAAGCGCATGATCAATGCGTCGGGCTTCAAGGTGTGGCCGGCCGAGGTCGAGAACCTGCTGTACAAGCATCCCGATGTGCAGGAGGCCTGCATCATCGGCACGCGCGACGCCTACCGCGGTGAAACGGTGAAGGCGGTGGTGGTGCTAAAGACGCATGCCAGGGGCAAGACCACGCCCGAGGACATCATCGAGTGGGCCAAGGAGAATATGGCGGCCTACAAGTACCCGCGCGTGGTGGAGTTCGTCGACGCGCTGCCCAAGTCGGGCACCGGCAAGGTGATGTGGCGCGCGTTGCAGGAAAGCGAGAATGCTCGCAACGCGGGATCCCAGCCGGCTGCGGCCTGACCCCATGGCGCTACGCCTCGGGCACGCCCCGGGGGCAAACCGGCGCGGCGTGCGCGGGTACATCAGTGCCCGCGCACGCGCACCAGCATCTTCACCATGGTCTTGTAGCTGCGCTCGCGCGCGTGGCGGGTCGGCGAGGTGCCGTCGCGGTCGGGAAGGTTGGCGTCCGCGCCAGCGTCGAGCAGCAACTGCACCGTGTCTTCATAGCGCGCGCTGCCATCGCCCATGACGATGGTTTCCAGCAGGGCGGTCCAGCCCTGGCGGTTGACATGGTCGACCGCGACGCCAGCCTTCAGCAACACCTTCACCACTTCGGTATTGCCATGCTCGCAGGCCACGATCAGGGCGGTGCTGTCGTTGATGTCGGTGCTGGTGAGGTCGGCGCCATGCGTGAGCGCCAGCTGTACCATTTCAAGCTGCCCGGTGGCCGCGGCCAGCAGGAAGGGGCTGTTGGATTCGATGTCCTTGCGGTTGACGTCGGCGCCAGCCGCCACCAGCGCCTTCGCCACTTCGGTGTGCCGGCTATAGACCGCCACCAGCAGGGCGCTGCGGCCGCGTTCGTCGGTGGCCTGGGCCGAAGCGCCGGCCGCCAGCAAGCGCTTGACCAGTTCGAGGTCGCCCAGCGTCGCTGCCGCGATCAGGTTGCGGTCGAGCCCGCCCACGCTATCGTGCGCGGTGGTGGCGGAGCCGGCGCCTTGCGCGTGCGAGCGCGGCGAGGCCTGGGCCGGGCCGCCGCCGGCGGGGCGCGCCGCCAGGCTCGTTCCGCCGGGGCCGGCCAGCAGCGCACCGCCCATTAGCAGGCCGGTCAGTCCCAACACTTCGGCAAGCACCAGTCGGCGGGGGCGGGCGGAAGTGCGCGGCATCCTGGTGGCTCCCGGATCAGGCGGTTTCGCTGACAGCCTGTGCGGCCGTGGCATCCGTATCCTGCAGCCGGCGCCATAACCGGCCAAGGTAGGGATCGTCGACGCCGTTGGTGGCAAGGCCCAGCAGCGTCTGCTGCAGATATTCGCGCGCCGGCCCGTAGAGGCCGCAGGCGTGACGCAGGCGCGCGACCACGCTGTCGTCGGGCAGGCGCCCGGCATAGGCCTCATGCGAGCGGTTCATCACGAAGGCCAGCGCGCGCTGCGGCGGGCAACCGTTCATCTTTATGTTGAGCCAGCGCGGATGATAGGCGCCGGTGAGCATCTCGCGGCGCCACAGCAGGCGGAACTCCTGCTCGATCATGTGATGGGGGATGCGGAAGACGACGCCCTGGCAAGAACCGCCACGGTCCAGGCCGAGCACCAGGCCGGGGTTGTCCCAGGTGCCGCGATTGATGCGCGAATACAGGTAGAAGCCGCGATGGTACCCGTGCACGCTGGCCAGCCGGCGGTCCGTGTGAATCACCATCGGGTTCCAGATCAGCGAGCCGTAGCCGAACACCCAGACATCGCCTGCCAGCCCGGGCGTATCCGGCCGCTGGTCCAGCGTAGCGCGTAGCGAGCGTTCGAAAGCTTCTTCGGGAAGTAGCGAGGAAGCCACCGGCGTGCTGCAAAGTGAATCACGCAGCCGATCCGTTTCGAGATCTTGTCGGGTGATGGCCATGGTGCAAGCATAATCCAAAGCCGCGCGGCAGGCGGCAGGGAAACCACATGGCGTGCAGAAATCTCTGCAAGCTCCGGCTGGTTGTATGCGATAGACAACGGTCATGCCGAGATTCGGCAGGTACCCTTGGCCGGCCAATCTGCCAGGGCGAGGTGGCGGTACCGGCCGCTATGTCTTTACAATGTGGCATCAACCAGGAGATCAGGCTATGGCGCGCACGCTCACGGTAGTTTTCGGTACCGGCAAGGAATTTGGCTTCACGATTGGCGACGCCGAGCTGGCGGCGGTTACCGAGGACGCTGGCTGGCGCTGGTTCGACCGCGAATATGCCGAACTCGATTGCCAGGCTTCCAGCCCGGTGGGCAAGGTGCTGGTGATCGACAAGATCCTGAGCGTGGCCAAGTTCTCCGGCGAGCAGCGTTTCGCCAGCGATGCCGCCTGGGCCCAGGACTATGCGCGCCATGCCGCGCGCCTGCTGGACCGTGACAAGGTGCGGGTCGACGTGAGCAGCGCGGCGATCAGTTTCTGAACGCACGGGCCGGAATGCAAGAGGGGCGCCCGCGGGCGCCCCTCTTGCTTGTGCCCATCCGCGCGGGATGGGATGCCGGTGAGCGCCGCCGGGGCGGCGCCAAGGCGATCAGACCGCCAGCAGTTCCACTTCGAACAGCAGCGTGGCGTTCGGCGGAATCACGCCGCCCGCGCCGCGCGCGCCGTAGCCCAGATCGGCCGGGATCACCAGGCGGCGCGTGCCGCCCACCTTCATGCCTTGCACGCCTTCATCCCAGCCGCGGATGACGTGGCCGGCGCCCAGCGGGAACACGAACGGGTCGTTGCGGTCCTTGCTCGAATCGAACTTGCGGCCAGCCTGGCCGTTCTCATAGAGCCAGCCGGTGTAATGCACCGTGACATGCTTGCCTGCCGTGGCTTCGGCGCCTTCGCCGGTGACGGTGTCTTCATATTGCAGGCCGGAGGGAGTGGTATTCATGGATGGCTTCCTTGTGCTGTATCAGCGAGGGTCACGGGTTCGGTGAGGCCGGCGGCATGCCGGCCGCACCGGGCGGATGGGTAATTCTGAACCTGGTAATGCTGGTAACGCGAAAACCGCTCGGGAGCCGGGCTTAGCCCTGGGGCTGTTGCAGGACCTCGAGCGTAATGCGGACGTTGTGGTCGTCGTCGCTGACCCAGATCTCGCTGTCCTGGATCGTTACGGACAACCGCATGGCGCGCTGGGCCAGGGCGGCGAGTGCTTCCACCGCCTCGGCCGGCACATTGTAGATGGTCACGTTGCGCAGCTTGCCGGCCTTGCCGGCCATGCCTTTCCACCATTCGCGCGCGCTCGCGCCATTGTAGGTGAACACGGTGACGCGATCGGCGCGCGCGGCGGCGCGCTTCAGGCGCGACTCGTCCGGCTGGCCCAGCTCGATCCAATGCGCGATCTCGCCGGTCAGGGTCTTTTCCCACAGGTCCGGCTCGTCGGGCTCGTCCAGGCCGCGGGTGAAGATCAACGTCTCGCTGGCTTCGCAGGCAAAGGCCAGCAGCCGCACCATCATGCGCGCATCGTTCTCGGACGGATGCTTCGCGATGGTCAGGGCGTGGCTGCCGTAGTAGGGCCGGTCCATGTCGGAGACGGACAGTTCGGCCTTGTAGATGGTGGATTTAAGTGCCATGAAGGAAGCGGGAGCGGCAAATGCTGCGAGAAGCGAAAGGCCGCATCATACGTGAATCGGACGCGGCGTTCGCAACGACACCGTACCGGGTGCCTGCCATGCCGCCTGGAGTGGGCTCAGGCGCCCACGGCGCCCAGCGCGATCGCGCTCAGACTGGCGGCGAAGCCGGGCTGGTTTTGCCAGGCTTCGCCCAGCAAGTGGCCGGTGCCGGGCAGGTCGATCACCTCCACCCGTTCGGCCAGGCCGGCACGGGCGGCAAGCGCGTCGGCAATGCCCGCGGGGATGACTTTGTCTTCGGCACCGCGTACCAGGGTCAGGCGGCCGCGGAATTGCGCGATCCGTTCAAAGGCGAGCGAGGCGCGCCAGCTGCCGGGCGTGCGCAGTACGGTGGTAAAGGCTGGGCCGAAGGGCAGTTCGAAAGCGGCGGGGTCATAGGCGGCGCCCACCAGTGTCAGCAGCCGGTCGATCCGGTTGCGCGGATCGGCGGCCAGCCGCACGGCGATTTCGCCGCTCATGCTGATGCCGATCAAGGCGCGGGGACCAGCGCCATCCAGATGGGCCAGCGCCGCCTCGGCTTCGCGCTGGCGCTTGGCCAGCGAGTTGGGCGTGCGCGCCGAGCTTTCGCCGTGGCCGGAAAAATCGAAGGCGATGCTGCCCACGCCCTGGGCGGCGAGCGCTTGCCGCAACGCCAGCCAGCGCGCGCGGTGGCTGGTGCCGGCGCCGTGCAGCAGCAGGCAGTTCGCGCCGTTGCCGGTGTCGATGCGGTCGGCGGCCAGTGTCTCGGTGCCGGTTTCGATGTCAAAGCGCTGGGGTGTGCTCATGGATGGCCTGGCGCGAACATTGGCGCCGCGATGGGCGCCGCTCGCTTTAGCGGGACTTTCGGTAATCGCTCAGGTAGTAGCGCAGCAGCGCCGAGGCCAGGTTCAGGCAGAGAAAGGCGATTGCCACCACCATGGCGTGGCCGGCGGGACTGTCGATCTGCCCCGACAGCGCGAGCCCTGCCAGCCAGCCTCCCACCGGCAGGATCAGCAACGGCACCAGCAGCGCGCGGCGGCCATAAGTGCGCAACGCCCAGGCGGGAAAGCGGCGCAGGAATGCCATCGGGATGCTGCACATCAGGCAGGCGCCCGCAGCCGCCAACGACGCCGCCACCACATCCCCAACTTGAATCGTGATCATTGTTTTCGGGTTTCCCGTTCAGGCGGAAACCGGGAAAAATGGCCCCGCCGGAAAAATGCAAACCGCTGATTTTACAGAAGAAACCGGCTCTTCAGGCGTCGCCGGGTCGACATCTGGCGGTGTTGTGGAAAACTATATGTGATGCTTGTGTTACTTAGGTGCCGACGCGGCCGGCATGGCTTCCACCGAAATCGTCAGGACCACACTATCGCTCACGTCGGGCAGGAAGCGCGTCATGCCAAAGGCGCTGCGCGACAGTACCGCGCGGAAGTCGCCGCCGCAAACGTGGCGCTTGATGCCAAACAGCGAGATGTCGCCACAGCTGAAGCGCTCGGCTTCCAGCCGCAGCGGTTGCGTGACGCCGTGCAGGCTCAGTTCGCCCTCCACGGCCACCAGCCGGCCGCCGTCCTGCACGAAGCGGTTGGCGCGCAGCCGGACCACCGGGAAGTTCTGCGCATCGAGGAACTGGGCCGAGCGCAGGATGCCGTCCAGCGTGCGGTTGCCGGAATCGACGGAGTCGGCGTCGACCGTAAAATCGATGGCGCCGCTGCCGCTGGTTTCGTCATAGCTGATGCGGCCATCGATCTTGCCGAATCGCCCGCGTACCGAGGTCCGCTCGAAATGGCTGGCGGCGAAGTACACCGCGGTATGGGTCGGGTCCACCGCGTAGCTGGCCGGCTCGGCCCGCGCCGTGCCGGCCAGGGCCGGCGCCAGCAGGCAGAGCGCGCAAAGGATGGCAGGCAGGTAGCGCATGATCGCTCTCCCCGGTGTTCTCAGTGCACCAGCACCGGCAGCAGGAAGATGCCAATCGCCGACAGGAAGCCGATGGTCCAGCACAGCGTGCGCAAGGTGGCGCGATCAGCCAGGTAGCACACCGTGTACAGGATGCGCGCGGCGACAAAGACCAGCGCCAGCTCGTCGATGCGCGCGGCAGGCGCCTGCAGGTGGGTGGCGCACAGCACCGCCGCGGCGAATAAGGGGAAGGCCTCGAAATGGTTGCGGTGCGCCATGTCGGCGCGCCGGGCGCGTCCGGCCTGTTTTTCCAGCCAGCCGCGCGGATCGTGGTTGTCGAAGGCGTTTCCGCTCGCCTTGGCGATGCCAACCGTCACCACGGGCAGGATGCCTGCCACCAGCACACACCAGAATGCGATCGGCATTGTCATTTCCTTTGCTTGGAAGCACGCGCCCGATGGCCGGCTGGCCGGCCGCCGGGCATACCGGCGGCCGGGGCGGTCAGGCCGCCACTACCCGGATCTTCACGCCGGCCACGCTGACCACCTGGCCGGCGCGGATCTTGGCGGTCTTGCGCGATTCCACCGCGCCGTCGACCGACACTTCGCCGGCCGCCACCAGCGCCTTGCCGGCGCCGCCGCTGTCGCACACGCCGGCCACCTTGAGCAGGTCGTTCAGGGCGATATGCTCGCCCTCGAGCGGGAAGGTTACGGTTTGCATGGGCTTACTTCCCCCAGCTGTCGCGCAGGCCGACGATGCGGTTGAAGACCGGCTTGCCCGGCGTCGAATCGACCCGGTCGGCCACGAAGTAGCCCTGGCGCTCGAACTGGAAGCGGTCTTCCGCGGCGGCTTGCTGCAGGCCGGGTTCCAGGTAGGCGGTGACGATCTTCTTGGAGTCCGGGTTCAGCGCGTCGAGGAAGTTCTTGCCGCCGGCATCCGGGTTGGGGTCGTTGAAGAGACGGTCGTACAGCCGCACCTCGGTTTCATAGGCATGCGCCACGCTGACCCAGTGGATATTGCCCTTGACCTTGACGCTGTCCGCGCCCGGCGTGCCGCTCTTGGTCTCGGGCAGGTAGTTGGCGTGCACGGCGATCACCTTGCCGTCGGCGTCGCGGTCCACGCCCGTGCATTCGATCACATAGCCGTAGCGCAGGCGCACCTTGCTGCCGGGGGTGCCGTCCTTGGGCGCGAACAGGCGGAAGTAGCCCTTGGGCGGCGCTTCGCTGAAATCGTCGCGCTCGATCCACAGTTCGCGCGACAGCGGGAACACGCGCAGGCCCAGCTCCGGCTTCTTGGGATGCACGGGCGCCGAGCAGTCTTCGCTCTGGCCTTCGGGGTAGTTGTCGATGATCAGCTTGAGCGGGTCCAGCACCGCCGCGCCACGCGCCGCGCGCGCATCGAGGTCGTCGCGCACGGCGCCTTCCAGCGTGCTCATGTCGATCCAGCTATCGGACTTGGCCACGCCGATGCGATCGCAGAACAACTGGATCGATTCCGGCGTAAAGCCGCGCCGGCGCACGCCCACGATGGTGGGCATGCGCGGATCGTCCCAGCCGTCCACGCGGTTTTCAACGACCAGTTGCAGCAGCTTGCGCTTGCTGGTGATGGCGTAGGTCAGGTTCAGGCGGGCGAATTCATACTGGTGCGGCAGCGGATCGCTGAACACGCCGCATTCGCGCAGCTGGGCCAGCACCCAGTCATACAGCGGGCGGTTGTTCTCGAACTCCAGCGTGCACAGCGAGTGCGTGATGTTCTCCAGCGCGTCCGAGATGCAGTGCGTGAAGTCGTACATCGGGTAGATGCACCACTTGTCGCCCGTGCGGTGGTGATGCGCGTGGCGGATCCGGTAGATCACCGGGTCGCGCATCACGATATTGGGCGCGTTCATGTCGATCTTGGCGCGCAGCACGTGCTCGCCGTCGGCGTACTTGTCGTCGCGCATGTCGCGGAACAGCCGCAGGTTTTCCTCGACGCTGCGGTCGCGGAACGGCGAGGGCGTGCCCGGGCGGGAGAAGTCGCCGCGGTTGGCGGCGATCTGCTCGGCGCTCTGGCTGTCCACGTAGGCCACGCCGCGCTCGATCAGCTTTTCGGCGAAGGCGTAGAGCTGGTCGAAGTAGTCGCTGGCGTAATACAGGTGGGGCTGCTGGCTGCCGTCCTTGGCGGTGCTGTCCCAGCTGAAGCCGAGCCAGTGCACCGCGTCGATGATGGAGTCGACGTATTCGGTATCTTCCTTGACCGGGTTGGTGTCGTCGAAGCGCAAGTGGCAGCGGCCACCGTAGTCGCGCGCCATGCCGAAGTTCACGCAGATGCTCTTGGCGTGGCCGATGTGCAGGTAGCCGTTGGGCTCCGGCGGGAAGCGGGTGATGACGGGGGGCAACGGCTCGCCCTGGGCATCCTGGCGGCCGGCGTAGGTGCCGGCGGTGAGGTCCTGGTCGATGATGCTGCGCAGGAAATTGGATGCGGCGGGCGTGTTGTCGTTGGCTTTGGGGTCGTTGCTCATGGTGGCGCCGGTGGGCGGTTAAGTCAGGGGCGGGGCGGCGGCCGGCGTCTGGCGCGCAGCCCGCCGCGCTGCTCGATTGCATGGCGGAATGCCGGATCGGGTGATTTTACCGTGCCGGCGGCCAGAGTCGTGCAATCTCCGCGCGGCAGCGCAAAAACAGCCGCCGCGGCCTAGGATGGAGGGAGCGCATCCGTCCCCTGGAGCATCGCCGCCATGCCGACTTCAACCCCGACTCCAACCCTTGCCCCTGCCTCCCGCCCGACCCCGGCCGAAGCCGTGGCCGGACTCTGGCAGGCCGCCGGGATGCCCGCCGCAGCGCTGGGCCGGCTGCAACTCACCGGCACCGACCCGGTGCTGCCGTCGTCCTTTGCCGTGGGCACCGCCGCTCAGGCCAGCCTGGGCGCCGCGGCGCTCGCCGCCGCCACGCTGTGGCAACAGCGCAGCGGACGCTGGCAGGATGTTGCCATCGACATGCGTCACGCCCTGGCCGAATTCCGCAGCGAGCGCTACCTGCGCGTGGAGGGCGGCCCGGCGGCGGAGATGTGGAACAAGATCGCCGGCGCCTACCGTTGCGGCGACGGGCGCTGGGTGCGCCTGCACACCAACTTCCCGCATCACCGCGACGGCGTGCTGCGCATCTTGGGCTGCGCCCATGAGCGGGCCGCCGTGGAAGCCGCCCTGCAACGGTGGGAGGCCGAGGCCTTCGAGGCTGCCGCCTCCGAAGCCGGCCTGGTGGTGGCCGCCATGCGCAGCTTCGAGGAGTGGGACCAGCATCCGCAGGGGCAGGCGCTGCGCGGCCTGCCGCCGTTTACCCTGGAGCGGATCGGCGAGGCGCTCCCGGAGCCGCTGCCGACGCTGCCCGCTGCCGGCGCGCGCCCGCTGTCGGGTGTCCGCGCGCTCGATTTCACGCGCATCATCGCCGGCCCGGTGGCCGGGCGTACCCTGGCCGCGCATGGCGCGGACGTACTGCTGGTCACCTCCGCCCACCTGCCTGCCATCGAACCGTTGGTGATCGACACCGGGCGCGGCAAGCGTGCCTGCCAGCTAGACCTGCGCGATGCCGACGATAAGCGTGCCTTGCACAAACTGTTGCACGGCACCGATGTGCTGGTCCAGGGCTACCGGCCGCATGGCCTCGCCGAACTGGGCGTGGGGCCGGAGGCGGCGGCCCGGGCGCGGCCGGGCATTGTCTATGTGACGTTGAGTGCCTACGGGCACGTCGGGCCGTGGGCCGGCAAGCGCGGCTTCGATTCCCTGGTGCAGACCGCCACCGGCTTCAACCATGCGGAAGCGCAGGCAGCCGGCAGCGACGAACCGCGTCCGCTGCCGGCCCAGGTGCTGGATCATGCCGCCGGCTACCTGATGGCGCTCGGCGCCATGGCTGCGCTGCACCGGCGCGCCGTCGAGGGCGGCAGCTGGCATGTGCGGGTATCGCTGGCGCAGGTTGGCCAGTGGCTGCGTGGCCTGGGGCGGGTGGAAGGGGGATTGCAGGTGCCGGACCAGCGGCTTGAGGATGTGGCCGACCTGATGGCGACATTGCCGTCGGGCTTCGGCGAACTGAGCGTGGTGTCGCATGCGGGCCGCCTGTCGGAGACCCCCGCGTACTGGGCGCTGCCTTCGGTGCCGCTGGGCACGCATGCGCCGGAGTGGCTGCCGCGCGCCTGAGCGGCGCGCGGGCGGGGGGGGCAGCTGTTGCGTTGCAGCCGGCTTTAGCGTTTCAGGCGCCCGTCATGCGCGCCATCCACGCTGCCATGTCGCGCTCGATCGGGCTGCCTTCCTGCTGGGCGGCGAGAATGCGGGCGCGGTCGGCCGCGGGGCGGTTCTGGCTGAGCTTGAACTTGGCTTCGACTCGCGTCGGCACGATGCGCAGGCCGACAATCGCACCCAGCATCTTCTGCTGGAAATCCTCCGGCAGCTCCCGCCATTGCGCGGCGTAGCCGGGCTCGTTCTGCGCGATCAGGCGCTTGAGCAGCGCATCCTTGGCATCGGCGTCGTGAAGCGTGGCGATTTCCGCGTACACATGCACGGCGACGTAGTTCCAGGTCGGCACCGACAGCTTCTGCTCGTACAGCGCCGGCGAGACATAGCCGTGCGGGCCCTGGAACACCAGGAGCGCGCGCGGCGTCTGCTCCAGCCAGCGCCAGTGCGGGTTGGCGCGCGCCATATGGCCTTCGATCCGCCAGGCGTCGCCGCTGCGTTCCGCCACCACCGGCAGATGGGTGGCGAACGGCAGCCCGTCGGCGTCATTGCCGATCAGGGTGGCGAAAGGGTAGCGGCGCATGACTTCGTCGATGGCGTCGCTTTCGGTGCTGGCAAAGTGGGCTGGCGTGTACATGGGCTCGACTCAATACAGGGTTTGCTTCATCCGGGCGGGCTGCGACGCGTCGTACGCGACGCCGTCGAAGGGATTCCGGCTCACGGCGGCCAGGATGGTGCCGTTGCTCGGCAGGCTGCTGCGCGCCACCTGTGTCTGCGGGTCCCACAACCTGGATCGCACCAGCGCGCGGGCGCACTGGAAGAACACCGACTGGATCGAGATCACCAGCACGGTAGCCGGCGCCTTGCCATCCACCATGCAGCGCGCGATCAGCGCCGGGTCGACCGAGACATGGGCGGTGCCGGCCACCCGGATGGTCTCGTCCACGCCGGGAATCAGGAACAGCAGGCCCACGCGCGGGTCCGCGATGATGTTGCGCAGGCTGTCGAGGCGGTTGTTGCCGCGCCGGTCCGGCAGCAGCAAGGTGCGCTCGTCGAGCACCTGGACAAAGCCGGGCGCGTCGCCGCGCGGCGAGCACTCGGCATACTCCCCGCCCACCGTGGAGAGCAGGCAGAGCGGGGCGGCCTCGACAAAGGCGCGGTAGTGCGGATGCAGGTAATCGACTTCCTTGGCGAGCGAGGCCTCGCTGGCCTGGGCGTAGTGGGCTTCCAGTTCGGCCAGCGTGGTCAGGGCGTGCGGCGTGGTCATGTCGGTGGGCGCGTGCGGGTTGCGCGTCAGGGCTGATGGGCGGGGCGGATCTCACTGTAACGCAGCTGCGCGTGGTTTGTCGCGCTTGCCCGCCCCGCGCCACCATGCACGATTGGGCTGCGTGTTACAGGTTGATGGTGCCGCGGCCCAGTTCGATCACGCGTCCGCCCACGCGGATGGCCTGCCCGGCGGTCACTTCCAGCCGCAGCGTGCACGGCCGGTCGACCGCCTCGCCCTGCGCGATCTGGTATCCGGCCGGTAGCGCGTGGCCGCTGGCGATCAGCCAGCCGCCCAGGTTGGCGCAGGCCGATCCGGTACCCGGGTCCTCGGCCACGCCACCGCCCTGCTTGGTGAAGAAATAGCGCGCCACCACCTGTTCCGGCCGCGTCGGATCGAAGGCAAAGACGTAGGCGGTCTTGCGGCCCAGGCTGCTCTGCGGCCAGGACGCCAGCCGCGCGCTGTCGGGCTGCGCGCGGCGCACGGCGTCGACATGCTTCACAGGTACCAGCAACTGGTCGGCGCCGGTGTCGACCCACATCGGCGAAGCCAGCAGGTCGGACTCGGCAAGGCCGAGCAGGGAGGCCATTTCCGCATCCGGCAGGCCGGCCGGTGCCGTCTTCGGCTGGCCCGCATGCGGCGCAGTGAAGGTCCACACATCGCCCTGCGCGGTCACCGGAACCACGCCCGCCTTGAATTCGAGCGTGAGCGCGTCGCCGGTAGCGGCCAGGTCGCGCACCACATGTGCCGTGCCCAGCGTGGGATGGCCGGCAAAGCGCATCTCATAGCCCGGCGTGAAAATCCGGACCTGGGCGCTGGCTTGCCCGGAGGGCAGGATGAAGGTGGTCTCGGACAAGTTGAACTGCAGCGCCAGGGCTTGCATGGTGGCGTCGTCGAGCCCGCGCGCATCCTCGAATACGCACAGGGGATTGCCGCCGAAAGTGGATTCGGCGAAGACGTTGAGCAGGCGGTAAGCGTAGGCGGTCATGGCTGTTCGGGCTGGAAGTGGAAGGGGCCAGTGTAAATCGCCACCCGGCGTACGCCATGCACAGTCGAAGGGATGGCTGGCAGGCCAGTTGCTGACAGTTGGCCTGGGTGCGGGACCGGCAGGGCCCGATCCATGCGAGGCCGGCGTCCGTGCGGCCGGTTCCGGCATGACCGGATTTCCGGCGAATCCGGAAGAACCTAGGGGTATTCGCTGCTAAATGCGAATACTGGCTGACGGTATAGTAGCGGCGCCGGTGGCTTGTCTCGGTCCGGCCAATCCAGCATGAAGGCCACCGGAGGATGCCCATGGCGAGCAAGACGGACTTGTTTGGTGGCTTGGCCACGACGTTGAGCGTATGGATCGCGGCGGCGGCCGGGCTTGCCTGTCTCTCATCGGCGGTCGCGGCCCCTCTCTCCTTCGCATCGTCTCCCGCCGAAATCGCAACGACCGTGCTCGAGGATGAACCCGGTACCGTGGCGGTGGGCATCTGGCGGGACAAACAGGATCGCTACGCCGTACAACGTCGTCGCGTGGGCGCGGCCAGTGAGATCGTGGAGGGCGGCGATCCGGAAGCACAGCCGTTATTCGAGATCGGCTCCATCAGCAAGTTGTTCACGGGCCTGCTGCTCGCACAGGCGGTCGAGCGCGGCGACCTGTCGCTGGACGACAACCTCGGCAAACTTCTGCAGGGCCACGCTGCGCTGAAGCCGGAGACCGCCGCCATCACGCTGCGCCAGCTCGTGACGCACAGCGCCTGTCTGCCCCGCGAGCCGCAGGATTTTCCCGGCTACGGGACCGAAAACCCGTTCTCCCGGCATGACCGCCGGAAGCTGCTTGCCGGTCTTTCCGGGCTGACGCTGGAACACGCGCCGCCCTGCGGCGCGGCGTACAGCAATCTGGGGATGGGCTTGCTCGGGCAACTGCTTGCCGACCGGTACGGCAAGCCTTGGGATGTGCTTGTGCGCGAGAACATCACCGGACCGCTGGGCATGCGCAGCACGTTCCAGTTCCCGGGGCCGCAGGCCAAGGCGCTCGCGCCCGCCTATAGCCACGAAGAGACCCGGGCGCCATGGGACTTCGATGCATTGTCGGGCGCCGGCGCGCTGCGCTCGACGGCCCCGGACCTGCTCATCTTCGCGCGCGCCATGATGGCAGGCAGCGCCGGGCCGCTCGGTCCGGCGGCGGAACGGGCGCTCACGCCGCTGGCCCGCTACCGTGGCGAGGAGATCGGCTACGCTGTGCTGATCCGCGGGCCGGCCGGCCATCGCACGTATTACCACGACGGACTGACAGGGGGCTATCGCGCCTTGCTGGCCTTCGCGCCGGACACGCAGGAAGCGGCCGCCGTGCTGGTGAGCAATACCCATGCGCCTTCATACAAGGTCCTGCTGGGCATCACCGCCAGCCGCTACCCCACCATGCCGGCGGCGCCCGCGCTCGCGCCTGGCGTGCTGGCGGAGTACGGCGGGATCTACCAGGTCGACAAGAGCAATTACGTCACTATGGTGCCGCAGGATGGCACGCTGTACCGGCGCGCCACGGGCGGGGGGTTCCGCCCGCTATCGCCGGCCGGGCACGACACCTTTGTCGACACCGAGGTCGGCGTGCAGTATGTGTTCCGGCGCGAAGCCGGCGAGATCGTTGGGTTGGACTATTCGCTAGGCGGCGCCGGCTATTCCGCGCTGCGCACGAAAGCGGCCGCGCCGGCGATTGCCGTCGTGCCGCTCGACAGGCAACAGGAATACGTCGGCCGCTATCGTAGCCAGCGGCTGATTCGCACGGACCTGATCTTTGATATCCGGGCCGAAAACGGGCAGCTCGGTGTGCGATCCGGAAACTGGCTGCGCAGGCCGGTGTTCCCGGTGGCAGCGCAGGCCGACCGCTTCGTCTACGAGAACGGACTTGCCCAACTCCAGTTCGAGCGCGATGCGGCGGGGCAGGTCACGGGCGTTGTCCTCTACGAGAGCGGTGTGATTCGCCTGCGCCGGATGCCTTGAGGCCGATGGCGTGCCCCGGGACGCCAACCGCCAAAAAAAAAGCGCCCACGTTGCCGCGGGCGCTCTCCCAGTACTGCTATCGGGAAGTCAGAAACCTACTGCCTGTCCATCGCGCCGGCTGTCGCTGGCGGCCACGTAGCCATGCTCGGCGTCTTCCGACAGGCGCCAGATGAACTGTCCCGAGCCGAAATCCATGTAGGGATCGTCGACCGACTTGAGCTGGTGGCCGCGTGCCTTGAGGCCCGCCACCACGGCCGGATCCATGGTGGATTCGATGTCCAGCGTGAAATCCCGGTTGACCTTCCAGCGCGGCGCGCAGCAGGCGGCCTGCGGCTGCTGGTTGTAGTCCACCATCCGCACCACGGTCTGCAGGTGGCCCTGCGGCTGCATGTCGCCGCCCATCACGCCGAAGCTCATCACCGGCTGGCCGTCCCTGGTGAGGAAGGCAGGGATGATGGTGTGGAAGGGGCGCTTGCCGCCAGCCACCACGTTGGCGGACTTCGGGTCCATCGAGAAGCCCACGCCGCGGTTCTGCAGGCTGATGCCGGTGCCGGGCACGACCACGCCTGAGCCGAAGCCCATGTAGTTCGACTGGATGAACGAGATCATCATGCCGTTCTCGTCGGCTGCGGTCAGGTAGATGGTGCCGCCGACCTTGGGCATGCCGAAATCGAAATGCGTGGCGCGATCCATGTCGATCAGCCTGGCGCGCGACTTCAGGTAGTCGTCGTCGAGCATTGCCTCGGGCGTGACTTCCATGCTGGCCGGGTCGGCCACATAGCGGTAGAGGTCGGCAAAGGCCAGCTTCATCGCCTCGATCTGCAGATGCTGGGACTCGACCGAATCCACCGGCAGCGAGGCCATGTCGAACTGGTTGAGGATGCCGAGCGCCACCAGCGCGGCAATGCCCTGTCCATTCGGCGGAATCTCGTGCAGTTCATAGCCGCGGTAGGACTTGCTGATCGGCTTGACCCATTCCGGCTTGTAGTTGCGCAGGTCGTCGGCCGTCATGGCGCCGCCGCATTCCTTGCTGAAGGCAGCGATCTTCGCGGCGATCTCGCCTTCGTAGTAATCGCGGCCATTGGTGTCGCCAATCTTGCGCAGTGTCTCGGCGGCGGCCTTGAGCGTGAATTTCTCGCCCACCTTGGGGGCGCGGCCATTCGGCATGAAGGCCTCGGCATAGCCGGGCTGGTCCTTCAGTTCGGGCACGGCGGCGGCCCACTTGTGCGCCACCACCGGTGGCACGGCGTAGCCGCGCTCGGCGATCTCGATGGCGGGTTCCATCAGTTCGGCGAAGGGCAGCTTGCCGAAGCGCTCATGCAGCGCGGCCCAGCCGGCGATCACGCCGGGCACGGTGACGGCGTCCCAGCCGCGCACGGGGCGGTTGGCGATGCCATTGGCGTCCGTGCCGTACTTGTTCTTGAAATACTCGGGGCTCCACGCCGCCGGGGCTACGCCCGAGGCGTTCAGGCCATGCATTTCCTTGCCGTCCCACAGGATGGCGAAGGCGTCGCTGCCCAGGCCGCACGAGACCGGTTCGACAATGGTGATCGCCGCCGCTGCCGCGATGGCCGCGTCCACCGCGTTGCCGCCCTTGAGCAGCATGCGCAGGCCGGCCTGCGCTGCCAGCGGGTGGGAGGTGGATACCACGTTGCGCGCGAACAGCGGAATGCGCACGGAAGGGTAGGGATTGGTCCAGTTGAAGTTCTGCATGCTTGCCTCGGTTCGGTTCGCTGTCCTGGCGGGGGGGCCGTGCCTGTCGGCTCGCCAGGATTCGCGCTTGTATTGGCGCCCGCCTCCCGCATCGGCGGGGACGGGGCGTACGGCGGAAGTCGCTGTGACTCCGGCGCCGTTATTCCACGGTGATCTTGCGGTCCTTGATCAGCTTACCCCAGCGCGCGCTGTCCTTCTTCACCATGGCGGCGAACTGCGCCGGCGTGCCGCCGACGGGTTCGGCGCCCAGCTTGCCGAGGCGTTCCTTCACGTCCGGCGACTGGATCGCCTTGTTGAATTCCGCATTGAGGCGGTTCACCAGTTCGGCCGGCATTTGCTTGGGGCCGTAGATGCCGAACCAGGTATCGGACTCGAAGCCCGGCAGGCCGGACTCGCTGACGGTGGGGATCTCGGGTGCCAGCGGCGAGCGCTTCAGGCTGGTCACGGCCAGTGCCTTGAGCTTGCCGTCCTTCACATGCGGCAGGCCGGAGACGATGCTGTCGAACAGGATCTGCACCTTGTTGGAGATCAGGTCGGGCACGGCCAGCGCGGTACCGCGATACGGGATGTGCGTGATGAATACGCCGGCCTGCGCCTTGAAGGCCTCGGCGGTCAGGTGCACCACGGTGCCGTTGCCGCTGGACGCGTAGTTCAGTTCACCTGGATGCTTCTTGGCGTAGTCGATCAGTTCCTTGACGTTCTTTACCGGCAGGCTGTTCGGCACCACCAGCACGTTGGTGGCGATGGCCACCTGGCTGATCGGCGTGAAGTCGGTCTCGGTGTTGTACGGCAGGCGGGGGTTGATGTACGGCCCGATCGAGTGCGTGCTGGTGGTGGCGATCAGCAGCGTGTAGCCGTCGGCCGGGGCCTTGGCGGCCATGTCCGAGCCGATCGCGCCACCCGCGCCGGGACGGTTGTCGACCACGATCTGCTGGCCCATGTTGGTGCCCACTTTCTGCGCGATGGCGCGGGCCAGCAGATCGGTGGCGCCGCTGGCCGGGAACGGCACGATCAGGCGGATCGGCTTGTTCGGATAGGTGTCGGCGAGTGCCGGGACGGCGCTCAGCGCGAGGCCGGTGGCGAGGCTCGTGCCAAACAGGCGCAGCCAGTGTTTCATGGTGATCTCCGGATCTGGAAGCAAGGCAGTGCGGGCCGGTGCCGGCCTTCGGGCAACGCACCGCGCGCAGGCCGAGGCTGGTGGCGCCAGGCCCGCGTTGATGGTGCTGCGCATCATTATTCCGTGCAGGGCATCATAATGAAAGCTAATATTTCTTTCTTGTGTCTCAATGTTTTCTTAAGTATCGGCATGGCCGGTCTGCCTCATTTCGCGAGCCCTTCCCATGAGCACCATCCGTTTCCTGCGCACTTTCGTTGCCGTGGCCGACCACGGTTCCTTTGCCGCTGCCTCCGAGCGGGTGGCGCTGACGCAGGCCGCGGTCAGCTTGCAGATGCGCGCGCTGGAGATTGAGCTGCGCCGCGAGCTGTTCGACCGGGGTGGCAGGGTGGTGGCGCTCAATGCCGGCGGCCGCGAGCTGTTGCCGCAGGCGCGGCGCATGCTCGCGCTCTATGACGAGATGCGCTTGCCGCCTGAAGCGCCGGACGCGATGGCCGGCGCGGTGGCGGTGGGGGCGGTGGTCTCGGTGATGGGCGGGCTGTCGCATGTGGTGGCGCGCATGAAGCGCGAACATCCGGCGCTGGACGTGCGCCTGGTTGGCGCCAAGTCGATCGAACTGGCGGCCCAGGTGGAAGCGGGCGAGCTTGACGCGGCAATGCTGGTGGAGGGGACTGGCCGGCTGGCCGGCACCCTGGCGTGGACGCCGCTCTACCAGGAGCCGCTGGTGGCGATTGCAGGGCGTGACAGCCCGGGGGCGAACGCGCGCGAGGCGCTGGCGGCCAACCCCTTCCTGCGATTCGACCGCGGCCAGCGCACCGGCTTGCTGGTGGAGCGGGCGCTGCGGCGCGCGCACCTGCGCGTCAACGAGTTCCTGGAACTGAACTCGATCGAGGCGCTGGTCGAACTGGTGCGCCAGCAGGTGGGCGTGACCGTGGTGCCGCTCTTGCAGCGCGCGCGCTGGCGGGAGGACGAGGCCTTGCGCATCCTGCCCCTGGAAGTGGGCGGCGCCCCGGTGATGCGTACCATCGGCATGCTGGAGCGGCGCGACCATGCGCGCCGGCATGTCGCGGCGGCGGTGCGGGAGGCTTGCGCGGGATTGTTCGATGCCCCGGGCGGCGATGGCGTGGCGGCGCAGCCGTGAGGCGAAGCAGCGCACTTCTCGTGGCCATGGAAGCGAAGCAGGCATAAAAAAAGGTGCCTGGCGGCACCTTGAGGGTCTTGCTGGCACGGTCGCTCGCGGCCGGCACGTTGGCTGGCCGCGGGACTTGCTGGATTATTCTTCCTGGAACGCTTCTTCGCGCTTGTTCTTGATCGACGGCAGCGCCACGATCAGCACCAGCACGGCGGCGGCGATCAGCAGGCCGAGCGACAGCGGACGGGTCACGAACACCGTGAACTCGCCACGCGACAGCAGCAGGGAGCGGCGGAAGTTCTCTTCCATCATCGGTCCCAGCACGAAGCCCAGCAGCAGCGGAGCCGGCTCGCATTTCAGCTTGATGAACAGGTAGCCGATCACGCCGAAGGCCGCGGTCTGGAACACGTCGAAGGTGGTGTTCTGGACCGAATACACGCCGATGCAGCAGAAGGTCAGGATGGCCGGGTACAGGTAGCGGTAAGGCACCTTGAGCAGCTTGACCCAGATCCCGATCAGCGGCAGGTTCAGGATGATCAGCATGAAGTTGCCGATCCACATCGAGGCGATCAGGCCCCAGAACAGCGCGGGGTTGCTGGTCATGACCTGCGGGCCCGGCTGGATGTTGTGGATGGTCATCGCACCCACCATCAGCGCCATCACCGCGTTGGGCGGAATGCCCAGCGTCAGCAGCGGGATGAAGGAGGTTTGCGCAGCGGCGTTGTTGGCCGATTCCGGGCCTGCCACGCCTTCGATGGCACCCTTGCCGAACTCATGCGCGTACTTCGAGGTCTTCTTTTCCAGCGAGTAGGCCGCAAACGAAGCCAGCGCAGCACCGCCACCCGGCAGGATGCCCAGCGCCGAACCCAGCACCGTGCCACGCAGCACCGCGGGGATCATGCGCTTGAAGTCTTCCTTGGTCGGGAACAGGTTGGTGATGTGGTCGGTGAAGGTCTCGCGGGCATCCTTCTGTTCCAGGTTCGCGATGATTTCCGCGAAACCGAACACACCCATCGCCACCGAGACGAAGTTCAGGCCGTCGGTGAGTTCAGGCACGTCGAAGGAGAAGCGCGCCGCGCCCGAGTTCACGTCGGTACCGACCAGGCCCAGCAGCAGGCCCAGCACGATCATCGCAATGGCCTTGACCAGCGAACCGGAAGCCAGCACCACGGCGCCGATCAGGCCCAGCACCATCAGCGAGAAGTATTCGGCGGGACCGAACTTGAACGCCAGTTCCGACAGCGGCGCAGCAAATGCCGCCAGGATCAGGGTAGCCACGCAGCCGGCGAAGAACGAGCCCAGGCCGGCGGTGGCTAACGCCACCCCCGCTCGTCCTCGCCTGGCCATCTGGTAGCCATCGATGGTAGTCACCACCGACGACGATTCACCCGGCAGGTTGACCAGAATGGCGGTGGTGGAGCCACCGTACTGGGCGCCGTAGTAAATACCGGCCAGCATGATGAGCGCGGCCACCGGCGGCAGCGTGTAGGTCACCGGCAGCAGCATGGCGATGGTGGCCAGAGGCCCCAGGCCCGGCAGCACGCCGATCAGGGTACCCAGCACGCAGCCCAGGAAGGCGTATGCCAGGTTTTGCAGCGTCAGGGCGGTCGAGAAGCCGAGGCCCAGGTTGGCTAGTAGTTCCATATGGCCGTCTCCTTAACCTGCCAAGAATGCAGGCCACACCGGCATCTGCAGATTGATGCCATACACGAACGCACCCATGCTGATCAGCACCAGGATGACCGCGTTTGCGACAGCGCCTTTCCAGCTGAATTCATGGCTGGCCATCGAGGACACCAGTACCAGGACCAGCACGGACAACACCATGCCCAGCGGCTTGAGCATGAGGCCGAACAGCACCACCGAACCCAGGATCCACAACAGCGTCTTGATGTCCCAGCGCGCCAGCTGATCTTCTTCCTTCTTGGCGGACAGGGAACCCCACAGCACCAGCGCGCCCAGCAGGGCGAGCACGATGCCGAGCCAGAACGGGAAATATCCCGGGCCCATCTTGGCGGCGGTGCCCATGGAATAACCACGTGCGACCCAGGAAAAGCCGAATCCGACCAGGATGAACATCAGGCCGGAGGCAAAGTCCTTTTGGCTACGAATGCGCAAAATGATTCTCCTCGAAAAAACTGCTTGAAATCCGTGCGGCCGTCGATGTTGCAGTGCGCAAAAATGACGCTTGCATTCGTCCTGCCGCTGGCAGGGTGGAAATTAAGGGGGGGACCTTTCAGCTACCTTTCAGATGTCTGCAAAAATGGTCAATCTCCGGGTATCTCCCTAGGCGACATATGAAGGCGGGCCGGACGGCATGGCGCCGGCGCCGGATTGCGCCTCGCAACGGGGGCGCGGCAGTGCTGACATGGCGCTGCGTTATCATCGTCGGCTGCGCTGCCGTTGCCGCCGCGTACGCAGCCCGCGGCCGATGCGGCGCGGCATTGGTACTGAAAGGGAAAGCCGTCTTGGAAAGCATTGACCATGTCATCCTGATCGGCGCCATCGTGATGTCCCTGGGCATTGTGGTGGGCGCCTTCTCGGCGCGCCTGGGCGTGCCTTTCCTGCTTGTCTTCTTGTCGGTCGGCATGCTGGCTGGCGTGGATGGCCCCGGCGGCATCCGCTTTGCCAACACCTGGCTGAGCTTCCTGGTCGGCAACCTGGCGTTGGCGGTGATCCTGCTCGATGGCGGCCTGCGTACCCGGCTGGCGACTTTCCGGGTTGCGTTGCGGCCGTCCCTGTCGCTGGCCACCGTCGGGGTCCTGGTCACGACCGGGCTGGTGGGCCTGTTCGCCGCCTGGGTGCTGGAGATCGACTGGAAGCTCGGCCTGCTGCTGGGCGCCATCGTGGGCTCGACCGATGCCGCGGCGGTGTTCTCGCTGCTCAATACCAGCGGCATCCGGCTCAAGGAGCGGGTCGCCAGCGTGCTGGAGATCGAGTCCGGCATCAACGACCCGATGGCCATCTTCCTGACCCTGACGCTGATCGACTGGATCGCCGCGCCCGCCGGCCTGAGCCCCGGCGCGCTGGTGTGGCGCCTGCTGGTGCAGTTTGGGGTGGGCGGCTTGCTCGGGCTCGGGTTGGGCTACTGCCTGGCCAATGTGATGGAGCGCATGCGCGTGGCCGAAGGCTTGCAGGCCATCCTGCTGTGCTCTGGCGGTGCCATGGTGTTCGCGATCGTGCAGACCGCGGGCGGCAGCGGCTTCCTGGCGGTCTACCTGACCGGCATCCTGGTGGGCAACCGCGACCGTGCGGTCAGCGCCGACACCATGCGGGCGATGGATGGCATGGCCTGGCTGTCGCAGTCCGCGATGTTCCTGCTGCTTGGCCTGCTGGTGGCGCCCCACCGGATCTGGGAAGTGGCGCTGCCGGCGGTGGCGGTGGCGGCCTTCCTCATGCTGGTGGCGCGCCCGGCGGCAGTCTGGCTGGCGCTGCTGCCGTTCCGTTTCAGCGCGCGCGAGAAAGGCTTCGTGGCGTGGATGGGCTTGCGCGGGGCCGTGCCCATCGTGCTGGCGCTGTTCCCGATGCTGCAGGGCATGCCGGACTCCGGGCTGCTGTTTCGCATTGCGTTTGCGGTGGTGCTGGCCAGCCTGCTGCTGCAGGGCACCACCGTGCCGCTGGCGGCACGGCTGGCGCGTGTGTTGCGGCCCGCCTATCCCGAGCCGCTGGCCCGCGCGCGCCTGCACGGCACCCATGGGCCGGCGCTGGAGGTGATGCAGTTCAGGGTCGGGGCGGATTCCCCCACCGAGAACCTGCGCGGCGACCAGCTTGAGTTGCCGCCGCGCTGCCGCTTGCTGACGGTGGTGCGCGACAAGGCCCTGGTAGCACCCGAGCAGACCATGCTGGCGGCCGGCGACGTGGTTGCCATCCTGGCGCCTGCCACCAGCGTGCCGATGCTGGCGCTGCTGTTCCACCGCCCCGGGCCGGCGCCGGCCTGGGGCAAGGCAAGCCATGATTTCCTCTTGTCCGGGGAGGCCATGCTGCGGGATGTGGCGGGGCTTTACGGTACGCGGGAGCTGAGCGCCGACGAAGCCGCCCGGACGCTGGAAGCTGCCATGCAGAAGGCATTTACGTCGCCGCCGGTGGAGGGCGACGCGGTGGAGATCGCTGGATTGAAGCTGACCGTGACGCGCATGGACGGGCCACGCATCATCCAGGTGGGCTTGCTGCTGCCGCGCGCGGAGTCCGGCGCGACCAGTCCGGAGGTGTCCTGACGGCTGGCGGGGACGCCCCGAACAGGAATGAAAAACGGCCCGCGCGGGCCGTTTTTCATTCAAGGGGCGGCGTTTTGCCTGGCGGATCAGTCCACCTTGGCACCAGACACCTTGACGATCTGCCCATACTTCTTCAACTCACGCTGCACCAGCGCCCCGAACTGCTCCGGCGTGGTCGGCGCCGGCTGGGCGCCAATCCGGGCCAGCCTGGCCTTCATGTCGTCGGTCTTGAGGATGGCCACGATCTCGTGGTTGAGACGGTCGACGATCTCCTTCGGCGTATTGGCCGGCGCGAACACGCCGAACCACGTGGAGATGTCAAAGCCCTCCAGCCCCAAGCCTTTGCCAGCCTCCGCAATGGTCGGCAACTCGGGGAAGGCGGCGGCACGCGTGGCGGTGGTGACGGCAAACGCCTTGAGCTTGCCGGCCTTGATATTGGCCGAGGCCGAGGCGAGGTTGTCGAAGATCATGTCGGTCTGCCCGGACAGCACCGACAACTGCGCGGGCGACGCGCCGTTATAGGGAATGTGAACCATGCTCACCCTGGCCAGGCTCTTGAACAACTCGCCGGACAGGTGGCCGGCGCTGCCGTTGCCGCCCGAGGCATAGTCCAGTTTGCCGGGGTTCTTGCGCGCGTACTCCACCAGCTCGCGCACATTGCCGATATGCAGCTCGGCGGCCTTGCCGGGATGCATGACCAGCACGTTGGGCACGTCGGCCACCAGCGTGATCGGGCTGAAGTCCTTAACCGGGTCGTAAGGCATCCTGGCGAACAACGTCGGGTTGATGGCGTGGGTGGCTACCGCGCCCATCACGATCGTGTAGCCGTCGGCGGGCTGCTTGGCCACGTAGTCGGCACCGATATTGCCGCCGGCGCCGGGGCGGTTTTCCACCACGACGGGCTGGCCAAGGCTGTCCTTGAGTTTGTCGCCGATGGCGCGCGCCACGGTGTCGAGCGGGCCGCCGGCCGGGTAGGGCACCACGAACTTGAGGGGCTTGACCGGGTAGGCGGCCGCGGCGGCGGCTGGCGCCGCGCCGATGGCGCCAAGGATGCCAATGGCGGGCAGGGCTGCGGCGAACAGCGCCGCGGCAAGTTTTTGCTTGAACATGGGGATGCGTCGGTAGGGATTGGGAATCTGGGCGCGCGAGGCGGCCTGGGCCTGGCGGCTGGGAATCTCGTTTACAAGCTGGCGGAGCCTACTTCATGCCGATGCCGCGCGCCATCATCACCGCGCATAGCGGCAGCAGGATCAGCAGGTGGGCCTCGATCATGACCCAGCGCCGGGCGGATTTCAGCTCGGCCGGCATCGGCACGAAGTCCGGCAGGCTGCGCGCCTGACGGCGCCAGCGCTGGATGGCGAAGGTGGGCGGCAGCGAGCACAGCGCAATCACTACGAACACAGTGATCTTGGCGTGGAACCACGGGTTGTGCAGGTAGAACTGCGCGCCCTTGGCGCCGTAGAACAGCCGCAGCAGGCCGGTCGCCAGCACCGCCATGGCGGACAGGAAGTAGATCAGGTCGTAGACCGAGAGCCGCCTGAGCGTGGCCGGGGTCATGCCGGGCCGCAGCACGACGGCCTCGGCGGTCATCAGGGCGATCAGCAGGAAGATGAAAGTAAAGTGCAGGAAGGCCAGCAGGGCGTCGGTCAGCATCCAAACTCCTCTCTTGGTGGGGCACGCGCCGGACGCCGGCGCGCACAGGGTAAGGTTCTCTGCTTGTTTCGCTACGGCTACTGCAACTTTCCGCCCGCGCCGCCGGAGCGGCGCAGGCGGCCATGCCTGACTTACAGCACGCCCTTGGCGCGCAGTGCGGCAATCTGCTCCGGCGTATAGCCCAGCATGTCGCCGAGCACGGCATCCGTGTGTTCGCCCAGCAGCGGCGGGTGGCGCACGGCTTCGGGTGGCGTCGCGCTCATCTTGATCGGGCTGCCCACCAGCTTGACTTCGCCGGCGCTGGGGTGCGGCAGGTCCACGCGCAGGCCGCGCGCCTTGACCTGGGCATCGTCGAACACGTCGTCCAGGGTATTGATCGGGCCGCAGGGGACGCCGGCGGCTTCCAGGTCGAGGATCCACTGGGCGCGGGTGCGCGGTCTGACCATCTCGGCGATGATCGGCACCAGCACGTCGCGGTGCGCCACGCGCTGCGGGTTGGTGGCGAAGCGCGGATCGTCGGCCAGCTCGGGGCGCCCGCCGGCGGCGACGAACTTGCGGAACTGCCCGTCATTGCCCACCGCGACGATGATCCAGCCATCGGCGGCCTGGAAGGTCTGGTAGGGGACGATGTTGGGGTGCGCGTTGCCCCAGCGCCTGGGCGCCACGCCGCTGGCCAGGTAATTGGTATTCATGTTGGCCAGCATGGCCACCTGCACGTCGAGCAGGGCCATGTCGATGTACTGGCCTTCGCCCGTACGCTCGCGGTGGGCCAGCGCGGCCAGCACGGCGATGGTGGCGTACTGGCCGGTCATCAGGTCGGAGATGGCCACGCCGGCCTTCTGCGGGCCGCCGCCGGGCAGGTCGTCGCGCTCGCCGGTCAGGCTCATGAAGCCGCCCATGCCCTGGATGATGAAGTCGTAACCGGGGCGGGCCGCGTAGGGACCGGTCTGGCCGAAGCCCGTCACCGAGCAATAGATCAGGTCCGGCTTGATCGCCTTGAGCGAGTCGTAGTCCAGGCCGTACTTCTTCAGTTGGCCGACCTTGTAGTTCTCCAGCACCACATCGCTCTGGGCGGCCAGCGCGCGCACCAGTTCCTGGCCTTCGGGCGTGCTGATGTCGCAGGTGACCGAGCGCTTGTTGCGGTTGGCCGCCAGGTAGTAGGCGGCCTCCGCGGTATCGCGGCCCGCGCCGTCCTGCAGCCAGGGCGGGCCCCAGGTGCGGGTGTCGTCGCCGGCGCCGGGGCGCTCGATCTTGATCACGTCGGCGCCGAAGTCGGCTAGGTTCTGGGCGCACCAGGGCCCGGCGAGAACACGGGTCAGGTCGAGGACGCGGAGGTGGCTTAAAGCTCCCATGGGGTGTGATGCGGATCCGGCAAGAGTGGCAAAGGGAAGGCCGGGCGGCCCCGCCGTCTGTCTGGGCGGCGGCTTGCGGGGCAGTCGGGGCAGGCGTGAAACCGGCCCGGGGGCGTCCGGCAGGGACAGCCAGCACTTTACCACCGGCACGCCGCCGGGAGCACATCGCGCCATGCGGGGAGTGTGCCGGGGCGGGGCGCCGCGGGCCGCGCGCGACGAATCCCCGGCGGGCTGCCGCGCGGCGGGGCTTCCCCGTATAATCAATGGTTTGCAAATCCTCCATCTTGACCGACAGCGCCCTGCCACGCCGCCGGACGCCCTGCCCAGAACATGAAAGTCTCCGACATCCGCAGCAAGTTCCTGCAGTACTTCGAATCGAAGGGCCATACCGTGGTCCGCTCGTCCAGCCTGGTGCCGGGGAACGATCCGACGTTGCTGTTCACCAATTCCGGCATGGTGCAGTTCAAGGACGTGTTCCTGGGCACCGACAAGCGCCCCTACACCCGCGCGACCTCGTCGCAGCGTTCGGTGCGCGCCGGCGGCAAGCACAACGACCTGGAGAACGTGGGTTACACCGCGCGTCACCACACCTTCTTTGAAATGCTCGGCAACTTCTCGTTTGGCGATTATTTCAAGCGCGAGGCCATCCAGTACGCATGGGAGCTGCTGACCAAGGTCTACCAGCTGCCGGCCGAGAAGCTGTGGGTCACGGTGTACGCGGAAGACGACGAAGCCTACGACATCTGGGCCAAGGAAGTCGGCGTGCCGGCGGAGCGCATCGTGCGCATCGGCGACAACAAGGGCGCGCGCTATGCCTCGGACAACTTCTGGCAGATGGCGGACACCGGCCCCTGCGGCCCCTGCTCGGAAATCTTCTACGACCACGGCCCGGAAGTGTGGGGCGGCCCGCCGGGATCGCCGGAGGAAGACGGCGACCGCTACATCGAGATCTGGAACCTGGTGTTCATGCAGTTCAACCGGGACGAGCAAGGCAATATGCCGCGCCTGCCCAAGCCCTGCGTCGACACCGGCATGGGCCTGGAGCGTATCGCCGCGGTGCTGCAGCACGTGCACAGCAACTATGAGATCGACCTGTTCCAGGCGCTGATCAAGGGTGCCGCGCGCGAGACCCATACCGACAACCTCAACCAGAACTCGCTCAAAGTCATCGCCGACCACATCCGTGCCTGCGCCTTCCTGATCGTCGACGGCGTGATCCCCGGCAATGAAGGCCGCGGCTACGTGCTGCGCCGTATCATCCGCCGCGCCATCCGCCACGGCTACAAGCTGGGCCAGAAGACGCCGTTCTTCCACAAGCTGGTAGCCGACCTGGTGGCGCAGATGGGCGAAGCCTATCCGGAGCTGGCCGAGGCCGAATCGCGTGTGGTGGAAGTGCTCAAGGCCGAGGAAGAGCGCTTCTTCGAGACCATCGAGAACGGCATGTCCATCCTCGATGCCGCACTGGCCGATATCAAGCTCAAGGGTGGCAAGGTGCTCGACGGCGAACTCGCCTTCAAGCTGCACGATACCTTTGGCTTCCCGCTGGACCTGACGCAGGACGTGTGCCGCGAGCAGGAACTGACGGTGGACGAAGCCGCCTTCGACGCGGCCATGAACCGCCAGCGCGAGCAGGCCCGTGCGGCCGGCAAGTTCAAGATGGCGGCCGGCCTGGAGTACAAGGGCGACAAGACCACCTTCCACGGCTACGAGAAGCTGGGCGTGGACGGCGCGAAGATCACCGCGCTGTATGTGGATGGCGCCGCCGTGGACACCATGCAGCCCGGCCAGACCGGCGTGGTGGTGCTCGACAACACGCCGTTCTACGCCGAGTCCGGCGGCCAGGCCGGCGACCAGGGCGAACTGAAGAACGGCGATGCCGTCTTCACCGTGGCCGACACCACCAAGGTGCAGGCCGACGTGTTCGGCCACCAGGGCATCCTGGCGGGCGGCGCGCTCAAGGTGGGCGACAGCGTCACCGCGCAGGTCGATGCGCAGCGCCGCGCGCGCACCGTGCGCAACCACTCGGCCACCCACCTGATGCACAAGGCCTTGCGTGAAGTGCTGGGCAGCCACGTGCAGCAGAAGGGCTCGCTGGTCGATGCCGACAAGACCCGCTTCGACTTCTCGCACAATGCCGCGATGACCGACGAGCAGATCCGCCGCGTGGAGGAAATCGTCAACGCCGAGATCCTGCAGAACGCGGCCACCGGCGCCGAAGTCATGCCCTTCGACGACGCCGTCAAGAGCGGCGCCATGGCGCTGTTCGGCGAGAAGTACGCCGACGACGTGCGGGTGCTGTCGATCGGCAGCTCCAAGGAACTTTGCGGCGGCACCCACGTGACCCGCACCGGCGATATCGGCGTGTTCAAGATCGTGATGGAAGGCGGCGTGGCAGCGGGTATCCGCCGCGTCGAAGCCATCACCGGCGATAACGCGCTGCACTACCTGCAGGCGCTGGACGCCAAGCTGAACGAAGCCGCCGCCGCGCTCAAGGCGCAACCGTCCGAGCTGGTGCCGCGTATCGGCCAGGTGCAGGAACAGGTGCGCGCGCTGGAGAAGGAGCTGGAACGCCTCAAGAGCAAGCTGGCCGCCTCGCAGGGCGACGAGCTGGCGGCGCAGGCCATCGACGTCAAGGGCATCAAGGTGCTGGCAGCCCAGCTTGACGGCGCCGACGTCAAGACGCTGCGCGAGACCATGGACAAGCTCAAGGACAAGCTGGGCACCGCGGCCATCGTGCTGGGCGCCGTGGCCGACGGCAAGGTCAGCCTGATCGCCGGTGTTACCGCCGATGCCACTGGCAGGGTCAAGGCCGGCGAGCTGGTCAACTTTGTCGCGCAGCAGGTCGGCGGCAAGGGCGGCGGCCGTCCGGACATGGCGCAGGCCGGCGGCACGGAGCCGGCCAATCTGCCCAAGGCGCTGGCTGGCGTCGGCGAGTGGGTGGCGGCCAAGGTCTGAGGCAACGCCGAGGCTTGAAACGAAGCCGACTGGCTGGGCCAAAACCATCTGCCATGACGACGGCTGTCTCTCCCTCTCCCCTCAGGGGGAGAGGGAGCAAACCGGCAGGAGTCTGAATCCCCGCAGCATCGAAAAGGCGCCCCCGGCGCCTTTTTTTACGTCGACTCGCGGCTCAGCTTCCCCACGAGCGTCAGGATGTCGATCGGCAGCGGAAACACGATCGTCGAACTCTTGTCCCCCGCGATCTGCGTCAGCGTCTGCAGGTAGCGCAACTGCATTGCCTGCGGCTCCTTCGCCAGCATCTGCGCCGCCTCGAGCAGCTTCACCGAAGCCTGCAATTCCCCCTCCGCATGAATCACCTTGGCGCGCCGTTCGCGCTCGGCCTCGGCCTGGCGCGCGATGGCGCGGATCATGGATTCATTGAGGTCGACGTGCTTGATCTCCACGTTGGACACCTTGATACCCCAGCTATCGGTCTGGGCATCCAGCGCTTTCTGGATATCGATATTGAGCTGCTCGCGCTCCGCCAGCATCTCGTCGAGTTCGTGCTTGCCCAGCACCGAGCGCAGTGTCGTCTGCGCCAGCTGGCTGGTGGCTTCGAGGAAATTCGCTACCTGGATGATGGCCCGCTCCGGGTCGATCACGCGGAAGTACACCACCGCGTTCACCTTGACCGACACGTTGTCGCGCGAGATCACGTCCTGCGGCGGCACGTCCATCACCACCGTGCGCAAGTCCACACGCACCATCTGCTGCACCGCCGGGATCAGGATCACCAGCCCAGGCCCCTTGACTTTCCAGAAGCGCCCCAGCATGAACACCACGCCGCGCTCGTACTCGCGCAGCACGCGGATGGACGAAACGATCAGCAGGGCTATCAGGAAGACCAGACCGCCTGCGCTGAATCCGAATGCCATGATCAAGCTCCTTGGGTGGATGATTGAATCGGGGCCGCGTCCGTGGCCCGTACCTCGAGCAGCAGCCCGTGGCGCCCGATGACCAGCACGTGCTGGCCGCGCGCCAGCGGCATGGCGCTGTGCACCTGCCAGCGTTCGCCGCGCACTTCGGCCCAGCCATCGTCCCAGAGGTCTTCCAGCACCACGCCGGGCGTACCGATCAAGGCATCGCCGCCGTTGATCGAAGGCATGCGGCGCGCGCGCCAGAGCAGCGTCCAGACCGCGAACAGGAACAGCGCGCTGGCCAGGGCCAGGCTGCCGATCAGCCACAGCGGAATGCCGAAGCCGGGCACGTCGGTGTCGATCAGCATCACCGCACCGAAGATGAAGGCGATGATGCCGCCCACGCCCAGTGCTCCAAAGGTCGGCAGGTACAACTCGGCCACCATGCAGCCGATGCCCAGTGCAATCAGCCCCAGCCCCGCGTAACTGACCGGCAGCATATGCAGCGCGAACAGCGCCAGCAGCAGGCAGATCGCGCCGCCTACGCCGGGCACCACCATGCCCGGGGTGGAAAACTCGAAGATCAGGCCGTAGATGCCGGCCATCATCAGGATCAGCGCCACGCTGGGATCCGTGATGACCCCCAGGAAGTTGTCGCGCCAGTCCGGTTCCAGCACCTGCACCGGCGCCTGCGCGGTGCGCAGCACGCGCTCCGCACCGGCCGCCTGGATGCGGCGCCCATCCACGGCGCGCAGCAGGGCGGGCAGGTCGGGTGCGATCAGATCGGCAACATGCTGCGTCACGGCTTCATTCGCAGACAGGCTGACCGCCTCGCGGACCGCGCGCTCGCCCCACTCGGCATTGCGCCCGCGCAGTTGCGCCAGGCCGCGGATATAGGCCGAGGCGTCATGCATCTGCTTGCGCTCCATGACGTCTTGCGGCGGCGCGCTCGCGGGCGCCGAGGCCGGTGTGGTTTCCGGCTTTTGCGGCCCGCCGATGCCGATCTGCACCGGGCTGGCGGCGCCAAGATTGGTGCCCGGCGCCATCGCCGCGATATGGCTGGCATAGAGGATGTAGGTGCCGGCGCTGGCCGCGCGCGCGCCGCCTGGATAGACATAGCTTGCCACCGGTATCGGCGAGGCCAGGATGGCCTGGATGATCTCGCGCATCGACAGGTCCAGCCCGCCCGGCGTGTCCATCTCCAGCACGATCAACTGGGCGCCGGCCTCGCGCGCGCGCGTCATGCCGCGCAGGATGAAGCTGGCGCTGGCCGGGCCGACCGCGCCTTTCAGGGCGATCACGACGACGGGCGCCGTGGCATTGGCGATGCTGGCTGCCGTGGGGGCGGTCGTGGACGCCGGCTCAGGGGCGCTTGCCTGCGCGTTGGCTGGCGTGGCGGGCGTGGCCACGGCCGCGGCAACGGCTAGCAAGAGGCCGGCGGCAAGCCATCGAAAGAGCATCTGGGCATGCTTCATGGCAGTGACGCCGGCACGAGGGGTGCAAACGCGGCGCCACTTCCAGTGTAGGCGACCGGGCACATCTTGCCGGTGTGCGCCAGCCGCGTTGCGTGGCGAATGGACTCAGGCCGCCGCGGCGAGGCCAGGCTGCGACGCGCGGAACGTGTCGGCCAGCGCACCCAGCGCGGTGCTGGCCATGGCCGGATGCCAGGCCAGCAGTGTGCAGACCTGGCCGGCCGGGCCGAGGCCGTGGATGCTGATCTTGGGCAGGTCGCGGTACAGGCCAAGTACCGAGCGCGGCACAATGGCCACGCCAATGCCAGCGGCGGCGCAGGCAATGATGGCGTGGTAGGAGCCGAGCTCCAGCACCCGGCGCGGCAGGCTGTCGCTGGCGCCAAACCAGGCTTCCAGCCGCGCGCGGTAGTTGCAGCCGGATTCGAAGGCCAGCATGGTGCGGGTTTCCAGGTCGGCGGCGCTGTGGATGGGCGCGTGGCGCTCGCGCGCGACCAGGACCAGTTCCTCCTGGTACGCGGGCAGCCACGCCAGCGCGGGGTCATCCAGGGGCTCGGCCACAAAGGCGCAGTCCACCTCGAAGCGCGCCAGCGCCTGCATGGCCTGGCGCGTGGTGCAGGTCACCAGTTCGAGCTGCACATCCGGCCAGGCCTGGTGATAGGCAGCCAGCACGGCGGGCAGGCGGCTGGCCGCCGTGCTTTCCATCGAGGCGATGCGCAGGCGGCCTTGCGGCTTGGCTGGCAGTACAGCCTGGCGCGCTTCTTCGGCCAGGTCCAGCACGCGCCGGGCGTAGTCGAACAAGGTTTTTCCGGCGGGCGTCAGCACCATGCGCTTGCCGTCGCGCAGGAACAGCTCGACGCCGAGCGAGCTTTCCAGTTGCCGGATGCGGGTGGTGACGTTGGATTGCACGCGGTGCAGGCGGGCGGCGGCGCGCGTGACGCCGCCTTCCTCGACCACGGCGCGGAAGATCTCCAGGGAGGCCAGGTCCATTGCGATCTCCATTGACAGGTAGGCGGAAGCGGGTGGTGACGGGTGGTAGCGGCTGGTTGCCGCATACGCAGCGGAATCATCTTGAATGAAGATGATTGTGTTCTCAATTATTCATTTTTTGGTTTGCCGATCCGAGCGTAGCATGCTGCCATGAACTCGACACTCTCCATCGCCCGCCACCGGGCGCGCGCGTAGATGAGCAGCGCCGACCGTCAGCTTGTCAGCGCCATTGCGCCGGTTAGTACGCAGCCCGGAGTCTGGGCCGTGGCGCTGGCGGGCCTGGCGGCGCTGGGCGTGGCAATGGGCATCGGCCGCTTCGCCTTTACGCCGCTACTGCCCATGATGCTGCACGACGGCAGCGTCACGCTGGGAGAGGGCGGCTGGCTCGCCACGCTGAACTACCTGGGATACTTCGCCGGCGCCGCGGCCTGCCTGTTCATCCGTCCCGATCCGGCGCGCATGGTCCGCTGCGGGCTGGTTGCCACTGTGCTGCTGACGCTCGGCATGGCCGCCCCCGGCGGCATGGCGGCCTGGGGGCTGTGGCGCGCCGCGGCCGGCGTGGCCAGCGCGCTGGTCATGGTCTACGGCTCGGCCTGGTGCATGCACCGGCTGGCCGAACTGGGCAGGGCACCGCTGGGCGGCGTGATCTTTTGCGGGCCGGGGATCGGTATTGTCTTTACTGGTGTCTCGGCCTTCGCCATGGTGAGTGCCGGCTGGCGAGCCAGCTGGGGCTGGCTGGCCTTCAGCGTGCTCGCGGTGCTGCTGGTTGGTGCGACCTGGCACATCTTCACGCCGGCGCCGCGCGGCGCGCACGCCGGCGGACCGGCCGCGCTGGCGCCACCGGCGCCGCGGCTGAACCGCGAGACCTGGCTGCTCACGCTGGCCTATGGCCTGGCCGGATTCGGCTACATCATTACCGCCACCTTCCTGCCTGTGATCGCGCGCCAGGCCATGCCGGGCTCGCTATGGGCCGACCTGTTCTGGCCCATCTTCGGCGTGGGCGTGATCATCGGCGCCTTCGTGGCCTCGCGCGTCAGCACGGAGCGCGACAATCGCCGGCTGCTGGCCTTTACCTATGCCATGCAGGCGATCGGCGTGGCCATCGCGGTGGTCTGGCCGACGGTGGCCGGCTTCGCGCTCAGCAGCATGCTGGCGGGGCTGCCTTTCAACGCGCTGGTGTCGTTCGCCATGCGCGAGGCACGGCGGCTGTGGGGCGCGCAGGCGCAGCGCCTGATGGGCCTGATGACCGCCAGCTATGGCCTCGGCCAGATCGTCGGGCCGCCGCTGGCCACGGCCCTGGTGGCGCGCAGCGGCGGCTTCGCGGCTTCGCTGTGCTGCGCGGTCGCGGCCCTGCTGCTGGGGGGCGCGATCTTCGCCTGGATGAGCCGGACGGAGTCCACCCCGGCCGCGGCGTGAGGGCGGGGCCGGGCCGTTGCGGGACGCCCTGACGCCGCACCTGGCTTGCGCTACAGTATCGCCTTCGCCGTCCACGGTGCCGGTTGGCAGAACCGGCGCGCGGGGCGGCGCAGGAGACCGTCCATGTCCTTTGCCTTGCAGCCCGCCCGTGCCGCGGGCGCCACCCAGCCCGCCACGCAGGCCGAACTGCGCATGCGCGCCGACCTGGCCGCGGCTTACCGCCTGTGCGCCCTGCAGGGCTGGGATGACCTGATCTACACGCATATCTCGGCCACCGTGCCTGGCGAGCCCGGTCACTTCCTGATCAATCCCTTCGGTTTTGCCTTCGATGAGATCCGCGCTAGCGACCTGGTCAAGATCAACGGGCGTGGCGAGGTGGTGGGCGAAAGCGCGCATCCCGTCAATGTCACCGGCTTCGCGCTGCACGGCGCGGTGCATGCCGCGCGCCCGGATGCGGTGTGCGTGATGCACCTGCACAACAGCGCCGGCGTGTCGGTATCGGCCCAGGCCTGCGGCCTGCTGGCGCTGTCGCAACATGCCATGCGTTTCTATGGCCGCCTGGCTTGCCACGACTACGAGGGGCTGGCTTTCACGCCCGCCGAGGGCGCGCGGCTGACCGCTTCGCTGGGCCAGCATCCCGCCATGCTGCTGCGCAACCACGGCACGCTGACGGTGGGCCGGACCGTGGCCGAGGCTTATGTGCTGATGGCGACCCTCATCAAGGCGTGCGAGATCCAGCTGGGCGCGCAGGCCGGCGGACAGGTCGTGCAGCCGCCGCACGCGCTGGCGCAACGGGCTTCCGAGCAGCTTCACGACGACGGCGCCGTCGAAGGCGCGCTGGAATGGCCATCGTTGTTGCGCAAACTGGATAGAATCGATGGTTCGTACCGCGATTGACGGACCCGGGCCCGTCGGTCGGGATGCGCGTCCACCCCGCATCCCCAGGCCCGGCAATATAACCAGACAACAGGAATCAAACCATGCCGACTTACCATGTAGAACTCTTCGAAGGCCGCACCATCGAGCAAAAGCGCAAGCTGGTCGAGGAAGTCACCCGCGTTACCTGCGAAACGCTCGGCTGCTCGGCCTCGGCCGTGGATATCATCATTACCGACATCAAGCGCGAGAACTGGGCCACCGGCGGGGAACTGTGGGCTGACAAGAAATAAGCCACGCCAGGCCACGGCAAGCCAGACCGGAGCCAGCTTCAAACCAGCCAGCCGCCAGGCCAAAGGCCACAAGCCCCAACGCCAGCGGCTCGCGCCTCGCCACCCGCCACGGATTTCCCCATGCAGCATTTCGCCTCCGACAACTACGCCGGCTTCTGTCCGGAATCGCTCAAGTATTTCCTCGAAGCCAACGGCAGCGGCCACGAACAGGCCTACGGCGACGATTCGTGGACGCAGAAAGTCTGCGACCGCATCCGCGATCTGTTCCAGACCGACTGCGAGGTGTTCTTCGTCTTCAACGGCACAGCGGCGAATTCGCTGGCGTTGTCGGCGCTGTGCCAGTCGTACCATTCAGTGATTTGCCATGAGCTGGCGCACATCGAGACCGACGAGTGCGGCGGTCCGGAGTTTTTCTCCAACGGCTCCAAGCTGCTGACCGCGCCGGGCGCCAACGGCAAGCTCACGCCTGACGCGATCGAAGCGTTGGTGACGCGCCGCTCCGATATCCACTATCCCAAGCCCAAGGTGGTGTCGCTGACGCAGTCGACCGAGGTTGGCACGGTGTACACGGTGGAGGAGATTCGCGCCATCGCCGCCATCGCCAAGCGTCGCCAGTTGCGCGTGCACATGGATGGCGCTCGCTTTGCCAACGCCGTGGCTTCGCTCGGGGTGCATCCGTCGGAGATCACCTGGCGCGCGGGTGTCGACGTGCTGTGCTTCGGCGGCACCAAGAACGGCCTGCCGGTGGGCGAGGCGGTGGTCTTCTTCGACCGCAAGCTGGCCGAGGATTTCGCCTACCGCGTCAAGCAGGCCGGGCAGCTGGCCTCCAAGATGCGCTTTATCTCGGCGCCGTGGCTGGGCTTGCTGGAGAACGACGTGTGGCTGGGCAACGCCCGCCACGCCAACGCCATGGCGCAGTTGCTGCACCAGCGTATCGCCGGCATTCCCGGCGTGCGCATCATGTTCCCGACCGAGTCCAACGCGGTCTTTGCCGAGTTGCCGATTCCCGCGATCGAGGCCCTGCGTGCCAAGGGCTGGCGCTTCTACACCTTTATCGGTGCCGGCGGCTGCCGCTTCATGTGCGCGTGGGATCTGCAGCCGGAGACCGTCGAGGCGCTGGCGGCCGATATGCGCATTGCCTGCGGCGCCTGAACGCGCCCACCATAACAAGACCACATAAAGGAAGGAGCCCCCGCATGTCCGTCTACCGATACTGTCCGCAATGCGGCTCGCCGCTGGAATTGCTGCCGCACTCCGGCCGCGAGCGCGATGCCTGCATTCAGCCAGAGTGCGGCTTTGTCCACTGGAACAATCCGCTGCCGGTGCTTGCCGCAGTGGTGGAATACGAAGGCAAGCTGCTGCTGGCGCGCAACGCCGCCTGGCCGGAGAAAATGTTTGCGCTGGTGACCGGTTTCCTGGAACGTGACGAAACGCCGGAGCAGGGCGTGGCGCGCGAGCTGAAGGAGGAAACCAACCTCGACGCGCAATCGGTATCGCTGATCGGCGTCTACGAGTTCATGCGCAAGAACGAGCTGATCATTGCCTACCATGTGCAGGCGAGCGGCGAGATCGCGCTGTCGGAGGAGCTGGCCGACTACAAGCTGGTGGCGCCCGAGGACATGCGGATCTGGTCGGCGGGCACGGGCTTCGCGGTGGCGGACTGGCTGGCCTCGCGCGGGCATCCGGTGCGTTTCTTCGATCGCCAGACCGGCGAGGACATTCCCGATCCGCGCCGGCGCGATGGCTTGGGAGTGCCGGGCATTTCGCTACAATACCGGTCATAGACATCGATAGAGGCAGGCATGGCTGCCGTGGCCACGACGGTCATGACAGGCCCTGAAAGCCCTGAACCAAGGAAGAGAGGAATGGAGTTCCAGAAAGAAGTGGATGCGCGGGGGCTGAACTGCCCGCTGCCGATCCTGCGTACCAAGAAGGCGCTGGCCGACATGGCCAGCGGCGACGTGCTCAAGGTGCTTGCCACCGACCCCGGCGCCACGCGCGATTTCCAGGCTTTTGCCAAGCAGACCGGCAACGAACTGCTGTCGCATCAGGAAGTCGACAAGGTGTTTGTGTTCTACATGCGCAGGCGCTAAATCCGGTTCAGTGCCGTCGCCATGAAAAAAGCCGCGTTTTCGCGGCTTTTTTCATGGCGACAAGGATGGCCGCGCTTCAGATGTTGTCGGTGCGCGCGCGCAGGTAGGCGCCGAACTCGTCCATGACTTCCGGGTGCTTGAGTGCAAACTCCACGGTAGCCTTCAGGTAGCCCAGCTTGCTGCCGCAATCGTAGCGAACGCCGTTGTAGCGGTAAGCCAGCACCTGCTCCTGGCTGAGCAGGGACTGGATCGCATCGGTGAGCTGGAACTCGCCACCGGCGCCCGGCTTGAGATTGCGGATATGGTCGAAGATGCGCGGCGTGAGGATGTAGCGGCCCACCACGCCCAGGTTGGACGGTGCGTTCTCGGGCGCGGGCTTCTCGACGATGTCGGATACCTTGATCACGCCTTCGTCCCATTCGCGGCCGGCGACCACGCCATAGGAGCGGCTCTGCTCCGGCGCGATCTCTTCCACGCCCAGCACCGAGCAGTTGTAGTGGCCGTACAGGTCCACCATCTGCTTCATCACCGGGGGCTCGCCATCCAGCAAGTCATCGGCCAGCATCACGGCGAACGGTGCGTCGCCCACCAGCTTTTCCGCGCACAGCACGGCGTGGCCAAGGCCGAGGGCCTCGGGCTGGCGCACGTAGAAAAACTCCACGTGCGACGGCTTGATCGAGCGCACCAGGGTGAGCAGGGCCTGCTTGTTCTTGGCCTCCAGTTCCGCCTCGAGCTCGTAGGCCTTGTCGAAATGATCCTCAATGGCGCGCTTGGAGCGGCCGGTCACGAAGATCATCTCGGTGATGCCAGCGGCCATGGCTTCTTCCACGGCGTACTGAATCAGCGGCTTGTCGACCACGGGCAGCATTTCCTTCGGGCTCGCCTTGGTAGCCGGCAAAAAACGAGTGCCGAGACCGGCTACCGGGAAGACAGCCTTGGTGACACGGGTTTCCATATCAGGTTTCCTTATCATTTCGGTGTACATAGCCCTGCTGGTGACGCAAAGCTCATGCCGGCAATCGCTGTATTTGATCCTGCAGCTTGACCAGCGTCTGTTCGAAATCCGACAGACGCTGGGTTTCTTGCGCGACAACGGCGGGAGGTGCCTTGGCGACGAAGCTCTCATTGGAGAGCTTGCCGCGGCATTTCCCGATTTCGGCGCTGATGCGCTCTATTTCCTTGGCCAGCCGCACGCGTTCCGCGGCCGCGTCGATTTCGATCTTCAGCAGCAGGTGGTTGCCGCCGACGATAGCCACCGGAGCGCCCGCACCTTCGGCCATCAGGGCATTCTGGTCTTCGAATACCTTGACCTCGGAGAGTTTCGCCAGCGCTTGCACATAGGCCTGGGCCGACGTCAGGAAGGCGCTGTCGCCCTCGGCGTACAGCGGAATGCGCTGCGCCGGCGAGATATTCATCTCGCCGCGCAGGTTGCGGCAGGCATCGACCACGGCCTTGAGCTGCGCGGTCCATTGCTCGGCGGCTTCGTCGATCTTGGCCATGGCCGGCAGCGGGTAGGCTTGCAGCGCCAGCGTCTCGCTGCCGTCGCCCTTGGCACGGCCGGCAAGCGGCGCCACCTTCTGCCACAGCTCTTCGGTGATGAAGGGGATGATCGGGTGGGCCAGGCGCAGCACCGTTTCCAGCACGCGCAACAGCGTGCGGCGGGTGGCGCGCTGCTGCGCGGGCGTGCCGTTCTGGATCTGTACCTTGGCCAGTTCCAGGTACCAGTCGCAGTATTCGTCCCAGACGAATTTGTAGATGGCGCTGGCGATGTTGTCGAAGCGGTACTCGGCGAAGCCTTTCTCCACCTCGGCCTCGACACGCTGCAGCAGCGACACGATCCAGCGGTCCGGCTGCGAGAAGTGCAGGTAGCCGTCGGGGCCGCAGTCATGGCTGCACGGACCCATGCCGCAGTCGTGCCCTTCGGTGTTCATCAGCACGAAGCGCGTGGCGTTCCACAGCTTGTTGCAGAAGTTGCGATAGCCTTCGCAGCGGCCGGTGTCGAAGTTGACATTGCGGCCCAGCGTGGCCAGCGAGGCAAAGGTGAAGCGCAGTGCATCCGCACCAAAGGCGGGAATGCCTTCGGGGAATTCCTTCTTGGTCTTCTTCTCGATCTTGGGCGCGTCCTTGGGACGGCGCAGGCCGGTGGTGCGCTTCTTGACCAGGGTGTCGAGGTCGATGCCGTCGATCAGGTCGACCGGGTCCAGGGTATTGCCCTCGGACTTGCTCATCTTCTTGCCTTCGAAATCCCGCACCAGGCCGTGCACATACACGGTGTGGAACGGCACCTTGCCGGTGAAGTGCTTGGTCATCATGACCATGCGCGCCACCCAGAAGAAGATGATGTCGTAGCCGGTAACAAGTGCCGACGAAGGCAGAAAATGCTGCAACTCCGGCGTCTCGGCAGGCCAGCCGAGCGAGGAGAAAGGCACCAGGGCCGACGAGAACCAGGTGTCGAGCACATCATCCTCGCGGCGTAGCGGGCCGGTGCTGCCGGCCGCGCGCGCCTGGGCCTGCGCGTCTTCCTCGGTGCGGGCGACGAAGCACTTGCCGGACTCGTCGTACCAGGCCGGGATCTGGTGGCCCCACCACAGCTGGCGCGAGATGCACCAGTCCTGGATGTTCTCCAGCCACTGGTTGTAGGTGCTGTTCCAGTTTTCCGGGATCAGCTTGATCTCGCCGCTCTGCACGGCATCCAGCGCGACTTCGGCAATCGAGCGGCCCGGATTGAAGGTGCCTTCCGGCGCCGGCTTGCTCATGGCAACGAACCACTGGTCGGTCAGCATCGGCTCGATGGCGCTGCCGGTGCGCTCGCTGCGCGGCGTCATCAGCTTGTGCTTCTTGACCTCGGCCAGCAGGCCTTGCGCCTCGAGGTCGGCGACGATGCGGGTGCGCGCCTCGAAGCGGTCCAGGCCAGCGTAGGCAGCGGGCGCATCGGCGACGATCTTTGCGTCCAGCGTCAGGATCGACAACTGCGGCAGCTTGTGGCGCTGGCCCACGGCATAGTCGTTGAAATCGTGGGCGGGCGTTACCTTGACCACGCCGGTGCCGAATTCGCGGTCGACGTAATCGTCGGCGATCACCGGGATATCGCGGCCGGTCAGCGGCAGGCGCACCGATTTGCCGATCAGGTGGGCGTAGCGTTCGTCTTCCGGGTGCACCATCACCGCCACGTCGCCGAGCATGGTCTCCGGACGGGTGGTGGCCACGGTCAGGTGGGTCAGGCCGTGCACGGTATCGGGCTCGGCCAGCGGATAGCGGATGTGCCACATCGAGCCTTCTTCCTCGACGTTCTCCACTTCCAGGTCGGACACCGCGGTGCCCAGCACCGGATCCCAGTTGACCAGGCGCTTGCCGCGGTAGATCAGGCCCTGCTCATACAGGCGCACGAACACTTCCGTCACCGCCTTGGACATCTCCGGCGACATGGTGAAGTACTCGCGGCTCCAGTCGATCGAGGCGCCCATGCGGCGGACCTGGCGCGTGATGGTCGAGCCGGACTCTTCCTTCCAGGCCCATACCTTCTCGATGAATTTCTCGCGGCCAAGATCATGGCGCGACACACCCTGCGCTTCCAACTGGCGTTCCACCACGATCTGGGTGGCGATGCCGGCGTGGTCCGTGCCGGGCACCCACAGCGTGTTGGCGCCGGTCATGCGGGCGTGGCGGGCCAGCCCGTCCATGATGGTCTGGTTGAAGGCATGGCCCATGTGCAGCGTGCCGGTCACATTCGGCGGCGGCAACTGGATGCAGAAGTCCGGGCGGTCCGGATCTAGGGTCGGCTTCGCGATGCCGCGCTTCTCCCACTCTGGGCCCCACTTGGCCTCAATGGCGGCGGGTTCGAAGCTCTTGGCAAGGGACTGGTCTTGGGCGGTCATGCTCGGATGTCGATGATTACGTCGGATTCTGCGGGCCAGGCGGGCAAGGGCAACGCGCCGGGAAAACGTCAAATTATAGGGGAGGCGGGTGGAGGGCGCGCGATTTCGGGCCGGGACCGGTGCGCCGGCGACGATTAGTGCCTTCCCTGGCGTGCCGCCCGGCCTTGCCGGGAGGGGGGAAGGTGGGATGTCAGAGGGATTGTGCTGTTTTTGCGTCATGGCGCCACGCGCGGCGAAGCGCCGGGGAGGCCGGCGGGTACCCCGGTATAATTCGGGGCACTCCACAAGGCCTCCCCGATGTCCGACCTGCTTGCCAATCTCAATGCCGAACAACTAGCCGCCGTCACTTTGCCTGACGAACCGGCGCTGATCCTGGCCGGGGCGGGCAGCGGCAAGACGCGCGTGCTGACCACCCGCATCGCGTGGCTGATCCAGAACGGCCGGGTGTCCCCGGCGGGCTTGCTGGCGGTGACCTTCACCAACAAGGCCGCCAAGGAGATGATGACGCGGCTGACCTCGATGCTGCCCATCAATACGCGCGGCATGTGGATCGGCACCTTCCACGGCCTGTGCAACCGCATGCTGCGCGCCCATTACCGCGACGCCGGCCTGCCGCAGACCTTCGCCATCCTCGACAGCCAGGACCAGCTCTCCGCGCTCAAGCGCCTGCTCAAGTCGCTCAACGTCGATGACGAGAAGTACCCGGCCAAGAACCTGCAGTACTTCATCAACAACGCCAAGGAGCAAGGCCTGCGCCCGGCCGATGTGGAGGCCAACGACGACTTCAACCGCCGCTTCGTTGACCTCTACGCCGCCTATGACGTGCAGTGCCAGCGCGAAGGCGTGGTCGATTTCGCCGAACTGCTGCTGCGCTGCTACGAACTGCTGCGCTACAACGACGCCATTCGCCAGCACTACCAGCATCGCTTCCGCCACGTGCTGGTGGACGAGTTCCAGGACACCAACGTGCTGCAATACCGGTGGCTAAAGATGCTAGCGGGCTTCGGCACGCAGAGCCCGGCCGCGGTGTTCGCCGTGGGCGACGACGACCAGAGCATCTACGCCTTCCGCGGCGCCAATGTCGGCAACATGCGGGACTTCGAGGATGAATTCCGCGTGCGCCACATGATCAAGCTGGAGCAGAACTACCGCTCGCACGGCCACATCCTGGATTCGGCCAACCACCTGATTGCCCACAACGCGCGGCGCCTGGGCAAGAACCTGCGCACCGATGCCGGTCACGGCGAGCCGGTGCGGGTGTTCCAGGCCGGCTCCGACGGCCAGGAAGCTTCCTGGCTGGTGGAAGAGATCCGCGACCTGATCGCGCAGGGCATGAGCCGCTCGGAGATTGCCATTCTCTACCGCAGCAACGCGCAGTCGCGGGTGATCGAGCACGCGCTGTTCTCGTCGGGCATCCCTTATCGCGTGTACGGCGGCCTGCGCTTCTTCGAGCGCGCCGAAGTCAAGCACGCGTTGGCCTACCTGCAACTGCTGGAGAACCCGCGCAATGACGCCGCCTTCGGCCGCGTGGTGAATTTCCCGGCGCGCGGCATCGGCGCGCGTTCGCTGGAATCGCTGCAGGATGCGGCGCGCCAGTACGACTGCTCGCTCGCGGAGGCGGTAGCCTACGTGCCCGGCAAGGCCGGCAGCACGCTGGGCGCCTTTGTGCGGCTGATCGAGCAGATGCGCGCCGAGACGCGCCGCATGACGCTGCCGGAAACGGTGGAGTACGTGACCAACACCAGTGGCCTGATCAACTACTATCGCGGCGAGAAAGAAGGCCAGGACCGCATTGAGAACTTGCAGGAACTGGTGACGGCGGCGCAGGCGTTCGTGACGGAAGAAGGCTACGGGCTGGACGCGCTGGCCAGCGCGATCCCGGTCGGGCGCGAGGGCGCGCAGTTGCCGGTGCTGGCCGACGGCGACCAGGCCCAGCAGGTGCTCGATCCCGAAGCGCTGCCGGCCGTGATGACGCCGCTGGTGGCCTTCCTCACCCATGCCTCGCTGGAAGCCGGCGACAACCAGGCCCAGGCCGGCCAGGATGCGGTGCAGATGATGACGGTGCACGCCGCCAAGGGGCTGGAGTTCAACGCGGTCTTTATCACCGGGCTGGAAGAAGGCCTGTTCCCGCACGAGAACAGCGCCAAGGAATCCGACGGGCTGGAGGAAGAGCGCCGCCTGATGTACGTGGCGATCACGCGCGCGCGCGAACGGCTCTACCTCTCGTTCGCGCAAAGCCGCGTGCTGCACGGGCAGATGCGTTACCACGTGCGGTCGCGCTTCTTCGAGGAGCTGCCCGACGCATCGCTGAAGTGGCTCATGCCGCCGGCGCAGGCCTATGGCGGCGGCACCCAGCAGCGCCGCCAGCAGAGCGAAGGCGGCTGGGGCCGCGACTGGTTCAAGCGGGCGGAGGACGTGCCCTACTCGGGCACCCAGCCCACCGGCGGCATGGACACCGGCAACGGTTATGCCGACGCCAAGCGCCAGGCCGGCGCGGGCCTGCGCATCGGCCAGAGCGTCTTCCACAACAAGTTCGGGGAGGGGGTGATCACCGGGCTGGAAGGCGAGGGCGAGGGGGCGCGCGCCAATATCAATTTCAAGCGCCACGGCGCCAAGTGGCTGGTGCTGTCGGTGGCCAAGCTGGACCCGATCGACTGAACGGCCTGGCGATCAGGGAGGCGGCTAGTCCAGCTGGATGTTGCCTTCCCTGATCACCTTGGCCCATTCGGTCGTCTGGGCCTGGATGAACTTTGCCGCCTCGGCCGGCGTGCCGGCCACGATCTCCCCGCCCAGGCTGGTCACGCGCTCGCGGTTCTCTGGCAGGTTGATGACCTTGCGGATCGCATCCGACAAGCGCTTGACGATCTCCGGCGGCGTGCCTGCCGGCAGGAACACCCCATTCCACTCGTAGACTTCATATTGCGGCACGCCTGACTCGGCCAGCGTCGGCGTGTCCGGCAGGATGGGCGTGCGCCTGGCGCCGGTCACGCCGAGCACGCGCAGCTTGCCGGCGCGCACATGTTGCAGGCCGGAGGCTGTATTGGCAAAGAACACCGGCACCTGCCCGGCAATCACATCGGCCATGGCGGGGCCGCCGCCCTTGTACGGCACATGCAGCAAGTCCAGTTTCATGCGCTGCGCGAACAGCGCGCCCGCCAGGTGCTGGGCCGAGCCGTTGCCCGATGAGGCATAGGCAATGCTGCCCGGCTTGGCGCGGGCCATCGCGACCAGCTCCTGCGTGGACTTGGCCGGGAACTTCGGATTCACCACCAGCATATTGGGATAAAGCGCCAGCACCGAGACCGGGACGAAGGACTTGACCGGGTCGTAGGGCAGCCGCTTGTAGAGCGACGGGTTGGCCGCGAACGAGGCGGCATCGAGCAACACCGTGTAGCCATCCGGCGCCGACTTGGCCACCAGGTCCGTGCCGATCTGGCCGCCCGCGCCTGGCCGGTTGTCGACCACGATGGTCTGGCCCAGTTCCTGGCCCAGGCGCGGCGAGATCATGCGGGCCATGGTGTCTGCGCCGCCGCCGGGCGCGTAGGTGACCACCAGCCGGATGGGTTTGGCGGCAGGCCAGGCCTGCGCGTGCGCAAAGCCGCTGGTGCCGGCGGCGAGCCAGCACAGGGCGCTGGCGCAAAGACGGGTTGGGAATCGCATGGGTCTCCTCGGGTCGGTATCGGTATGGGAAGCTGCGCCGGCCCGCGCTTGCGGCGGCGCGCTCTCGGGAAGTTCAGCGAACCTCGGCGCGATAGTGGAAATCGTCGGCATTGCCCAGCGTCTGGCGGAACTCCACACGCCGCCCCGCCAGGTCGAAGGCTACGCGGCTGACCGCCAGCGCCGGATGGCCCTCCGGCAAGGCCAGCTGGGCGGCCTCGCGCGCGCCAAGCCGGGTGAAGCGCAAGTCGTCGACGGCGCGGCCGACCGTGACCCCACAGCGCCCGGCATACATCGGGTAGAGCAGGGGTGCGAACTCGGCGGGCTTGAGAGCGGCCAGTTCGCTGAACAGCGCCGCTGGCAGCCAGATGGTCTCCAGCAGCCGGACCTGGCCTTCCCAGCCGCGCTGGCGCATTACGCGAAGCACTGCCGTGCCCGTTGCCAGTCCAAGCTGCGCCGCTACATCCGCCGGGGCAGCCAGCGTGCGCAGCGACACGATGCGCGACTCCGGGATCTCCGAGCCGGCATCGCCAAAGCGGAAGAACCGCGCCATGGTGGCGCCCGTCAGCGCGCCGCGCACGAAGGTGCCGCGGCCATGCACGCGTTCCAGCAGGCCTTCGTCCACAAGCGCCTGGATGGCGGCGCGCATGGTGCCCAGCGCCACGCCGTAGTGCTCCGCCAGTGCGCTCTCCGCCGCAATGGCGGTGCCGGAAGCCCATTCGCCGGCCAGGATGCGGCCCTTGAGCGCGGTTGCGATGCGGGCCCAGCGTGGCGCGGCCAGGCTGGCGGGCGAGGCGTCAAGGCCGGCTCCCGTCGGGGCGGGCAGGGTGGAGCGGTCGGGCATTCGTGTCTCCGGGGTGCGTGCCCCGGCCGATGTTCATTGCCGAGGTATCTAGTCATCTATAGGACTAGAGCATAGAATGGAGGGGCACTGGTGTCAACCATCGCGCGCCTGGCCGGCGCAAGGTGGCAGGCGCTAACATCCATGCGCGGCATGCGCCGTCCCCCAGGCCAGAACATGTTCCAGATCGATACCCATTTCCACGTGTTTTCCGCAGATGCCCCCGCCGTGGGCGGTGCGCGCTACCGGCCTGCCTACGGCGCCAGCCTGGCGCAGTGGCAAGCCATCTCCCGCGCGCACGGCGTGCGCGCGGGCGTGGTGGTGCAGCCGAGTTTCTTTGGCAGCGACAACAGCGAACTGGAGGCGGCGCTGGCGGCTTCGCGCGCGCTGCGAGGCGTTTGCGTGCTGGACCCGGCGGTGTCCGCTGGCGAGCTGGCGCGCCTGCATGGACTGGGCGTGCGCGGCCTGCGCTGGAATATGGTGGGACGGCACGCAGACGCATCATGGCGTGATGCGCGCTGGCCCGCGCTGCTGGAGGCGGCCCACGCGCTGGGCTGGCACCTGGAGTTGCACACCGATCCCGGCCGGTTGCACGAGTTGCAGGCCTGGCTGCCGGCGGTGCCGATTGCGCTGGTGCTGGATCATTTCGGCAAGCCGGCGGCCGGCGCGCAGGGCGATGCGCCGATGCTGGCCTGTGCCGCGCAGTGGCGCGGGCAGAGGGAGGTCTATGTCAAGCTGAGCGCGCCATATCGCGTGGCGGCCGACTTGGCGGGCGTGGTGGCCGGCTGGCACCACTGCCTGGGCGAGCAAGGCCTGCTATGGGGATCGGACTGGCCGTGGACCAATCACGAGGCCGAGGCCGACTATGGCGGCCTGCAGCGCAAGGTATGGGAGTGGCTGGGGCCGCTGGCGGCAGCGCCGGACCGCAATGCGGCGCGGTTGTTCGACCTGCCGGCCGCGTGACGGGGGCAGGTCACGCCTGGGCCGGCGCCAGCCGTCAGGTCTTCAGGCGGCCACGTCCGTCCTGCCCGCCGCTTGCTCCGGCACCACATTGAAGCAGCCGCGGTAGGTGGCGTAGAACGAGCAATACATGATCGCCAGCATCAGCAGCGAATACGGCGTGACCAGGAAGGACAGCACCGCTTCGGCCCCCAGCGCGCCGAACAACGCCTCGAGGAAAAAAGGCACCGCCACCAGCAATACCGCGAACACCACGCCGTAGGCCAGGAACGCGCCACGGTTGCGCCAGCACGCGGTCCAGCTGAAGAACAGCGCCTTGACTGGCGGCACGTTGTGCCATGCCGTGAGCAGGGGGGCAAACCAGAACAGCATGGCAATCGGCGTGTACAGCGCGGCGCCGATCATCAGCGCGAAGTAGAGCTGGCGCACGGCCTCGGCCGACGGCGCTTCTTCCTTGAGCAGGATGGGCACCAGCGTGCTGATATCCACCAGGCTGCCCGCGATCAGGCTCAGCACGAACACCAGCCCCGCATAGATGCCGCCCAGCACCAGCAGGTTGCGGCTGGCCTGTTTGCCGTTGCCGCGGAAACCGGCCAAGAGCACGGTGGGCAGCACGCGCTTGTTCAGAATCACCTCGCGGCAGGCGGTCATGATGCCGACCGACAGGCCAGGCGTGACCACCAGCAGCGCGATGATGCCGATCAGCGGCACGAACACCGCGAGCTGCGCGGCGATCAGGTAGACAAACAACAGCATCAGGAAGGCGAGCGGGTTCTTGCGGAACAGCCAGACACCCTGGCGGAACCAGACATAACCTTCCTTGGCGGAGACTTCCAGTAATTGCATGACGGTCAGGTCCAGGGCAGCGCGTCGGCTTCGATGCGCCGGCGCAGGATGCGTTCGAAATGGGTTGGGTCGTGCGGTTGCAGCATGTCGGCCTCGCGCGGCAGGTAGAAGTCCCACAGCCGGGAAATCCAGAAACGCAGCGCGCCGGCGCGCAGCATGTCGCGCCAGTGCTGCGCCTCGGTGGGCCCCAGCGGTCTCACAGCATGATAAGCCCGCAGCAAGGCCTGGACGCGGGCATCGTCGAGCGTGCCGGTGGCCAGGTCGATGCACCAGTCATTGACGGTGACCGCCAGGTCGAACAGCCACTTGTCGTTGCCGGCGAAGTAGAAGTCGAAGAAGCCGCCCAGCTTGTCCTGGCCGCCCTGGTCGTCCTCGAACAGCGCATTGTCGCGGAACAGGTCGCAATGGCAGGGGCCGCCCGGCAAGGCCGCGTAAGCGGTGCTGCCGAAGAAGGCGGTCTGGTGGGCCAGTTCCTGCCGCAGCAGCGCTTGCTGGCCGGCATCCAGGAAAGGCAGGATCTCGCCCTCCGTCTGTTGCCACCAGGGCAGGCTGCGCAGGTTCGGCTGCTGGCGCGGATAGCTCTGGCCGGCAAGGTGCATGCGGGCGAGCATGTCGCCCACTTCCGCACAATGCCCGGCCCCGGGGGCCAGCTGCGAGCCGCCCGGCAGGCGCGTGACGATGGTGGCCGGCTTGCCCTTGAGGGTGCGCAGGATTTCGCCGTCGCGGTCCGGGACCGGGGCCGGCACGCGGATGCCGTGCGCCGCCAGGTGGGCCATCAGGTGCAGGTAATACGGCAACTGCTCAAACGTCAGGCGCTCGAAGATGGTCAGCACATATTCATGCGTGCAGCCATCCTGCTCCATGGTCAGGAAGAAATTGCTGTTCTCGATGCCCGAGGCAATGCCGCGCAAATTGCGCATTTCGCCCAGGTTGTAATCAAGGAGCCAACTGGCGATCTCGTCCGGCGAGACCGTGGTGAATACGGCCATACTCTTTTTTTGAATCGAAACGGATGGCGGCGGGCGCAAGCAAGCTTGGCTCTCGCGGCATGGATGCCGGAAACGCCGGCGCGGCCCCGCCGTGATCGTCTGGCGGGGTCGTGGGAAATCAGAAATCAGAAAACAAGAAGCAGAAAGCAGACAGCAGACAGCGAAAACCAGGGCCCGGGAGCCGGGGTGCTAAAACCCGGCGGCCGGTGCTCAGAATTGCAGCACCTTGACCGATGGTACGCGGTTCGTGTCATGGTCCCGGATCTTCGGCGAGCTGTCTTCCGGCTTGCTCATCTGGTACTTGGTGCCCATGCCGGACTTGACCTCGATATCGGTGGCCTGGCCCTTGTTCTTGTATTCCCGGACCTGGGTGCCATCCCGCTCATTGAGCTGGAAGCTCGGTTCGCGCGGCTGGTTCAGCTGGGTCTTGGCCGGCGAGGTGATCGGCCGGTTGTTGATCTGGTTCAGCTCTTGCTGGGTCAGGGCGCCGCCTGCCTGCTCGGTGTTCGGCTGCGCCATCACCGCAGCGGGGGCGCAAAGCGCCAGCAGGGCTGCAAAACCCAGCGCGCGGGCGGCGGCCGGGAACGGCTCCGGCTCTTCCGCACGCGCGGTGGCCAGGAGAGTGGGGGAGGTCATTGAAGGCTCCTGTGCAGTGCTGCAGGCTCTGGGCATGCGGCACCACGAATGGCGCTGCAGTCCGGCGGCGCCGGGCTTTGGCAGTGTGTCAGGCTTCCATTCTAGCAATTCCTGCCCGCGCCGGGCCCCTTGCGGTGACCCGGCGGCCACCTTTAAGAGGCGGCCGCCCGGGCACGGGTCCGGAAATGGCGGGGGCTGTCGGTCGGCGGTGCAACATGCCGCCTCCGGGGCCTTGCGGCTCCGGAAGGGCGGGCGGCCCCGGTGCAAGCCCTGCTTACAGGTAGAACATCTCTTCCTTGGGCGGGATCGGGTTGTCGCCGCCGCGCTGCTCGTAGTACTCATAGACCGCTTCGAGCACTTCATGCGGCTCGTCCACGATTTTCATCAGGTCGAGGTCATGCTCGGCGATCAGGCCCATCGGCAGCAGCGTGAAGCGGAACCAGTCGAGCAGGCCCTTCCAGAAACGGCTGCCGAACAGCACCACCGGCACGGCACGGGACTTGCCGGTCTGTACCAGGGTCAGCACTTCGGCCAGCTCGTCGAGCGTGCCGAAGCCACCCGGCATCACGATAAAGGCGTCCGAATTCTTGACGAAGGTCACCTTGCGCGTGAAGAAGTGGCGAAAGCGCATGGCGATGTCCTGGTAGGGATTGCCTTGCTGCTCGTGCGGAAGCTCGATGTTCAGGCCGACGCTGGCCGATTTGCCTGCGTGGGCGCCCTTGTTGGCCGCTTCCATGATGCCCGGGCCGCCGCCCGAGATGACCGCGAAGCCGGCGTCGGAGAACAGCCGGGCGATCTCGATGGTGCGCTGGTAGTAGGGGGAATCCTCGCGCAGGCGCGCGCTGCCGTAGATCGAGACGGCCGGGCGGATCTCCGAAAGGTACTCGGTCGCCTCGATGAACTCTGCCATAATCGTGAACATTTGCCACGAGGCGCGCGCCTTCTTTGCAGTCGCGCGGTCTTCGTCGGCCAGCGCACGCAGGCTGGGAATCATCTTGCGCGGGTTGGCGCGGATGCCGGAGGCGGGAGCCGTATCTCCCGGGCCTTCGGCGGCAGTGCTGACCGTCACGTTCACGTCCATATCGGCCGCGGTGGTAATACTGCCTTCCGCGGCCTGCTTGAGGGCCGCCGCCGGGTTTTCGGCGCCGGCTGCGTCGGAGAGGGGGGCGGCGTTCGCACCGCCTGCGGCGGCACCAGTCAATTTTGAGTCCATGGGAATGTCGGATAGTCCAAAAACACTCTTGCTCGTCGATGGGTCGAGCTATTTGTATCGCGCGTATCACGCCCTGCCGGATCTGAGGAACGGGGAGGGGCTGCCCACAGGGGCAATCTACGGCATGATCAATATGCTGCGCAAGCTGCGCAACGATTTCCCGGCAGAGTATAGCGCTTGCGTGTTCGACGCCAAGGGTAAGACCTTCCGCGACGATCTTTATCCTGCCTACAAGGAGCATCGCCCGTCGATGCCCGAAGACCTTGCCAGGCAGATCGAGCCGATCCACGAGGCGGTGCGCGCGCTGGGCTGGCCGATCGTGGTGGTGGAGGGCGTGGAGGCCGACGACGTGATCGGCACGCTGGCCCGCCAGGCTACCGCCGAAGGCATGCGCACGGTGGTCTCCACCGGCGACAAGGACCTGGCCCAGCTGGTCGACGACCATGTCACCCTGGTCAACACCATGAGCGGCGAAGTGCTCGACCCGCCCGGCGTCGTGGCCAAGTTCGGCGTGCCGCCGGCGCGCATCGTCGACTACCTCTCGCTGATCGGCGATGCGGTGGACAACGTGCCCGGCGTGCCCAAGGTCGGCCCCAAGACGGCGGTCAAATGGCTCACCGAATACGGCACGCTCGACGACATCATGGCCGGCGCCGCCGGCATCAAGGGCGTGGTGGGCGAGAACCTGCGCAATACGCTGGAGTGGTTGCCCAAGGCGCGCGAGCTGGTGACGGTCAAGACCGACTGCGACCTGAAGAGCTCGCTGGCCAATTTCCACCAGCTCCGGGAAAGCGGCGAGGACAAGGAAAAGCTGATCGATTTCTTTGCGCGCTATGGTTTCAAGACCTGGCTGCGCGAGGCGACCGGCGAAAGCCTGCCGAACCCCCGTGCCCAGGCGCGCGCCAGCGCGGCGCAGCCCGCTGCCGGCGGTACGGCGGCGGCAGAGGCGGGCCCGGCCCAGGGCGGTCTGTTCGACGACGCTCCGGCGCCCGCGGAGATCCGCTACGAAACCGTGGCGACCGAGGCGGCGCTGGAGGCCTGGATGCGGCGTATCGAAACCGCGCCGCTGGTGTCCATCGATACCGAGACCACCTCGCTGGACCCGATGCAGGCGCAACTCGTCGGCATCTCGCTGTCGATCGAGCCGGGCGAAGCCTGCTATATCCCGGTTGCCCACCGCGGCCCCGATGTGGTCGGCCTGGAGGCCAACGGCCAGCTCGGGCGCGAGGCCGTGCTGGAGCGCATGCGTGCCTGGCTGGAGGATCCGTCGCGCGCCAAGGTAGGCCAGAACCTGAAATACGACTCGCATGTTTTCGCCAACCACGGCGTGAATTTCCGTGGCATCGCGCATGACACCATGCTGCAGAGCTACGTGCTGGCGTCCCACCGCAACCACGGCATGGACAGCCTTGCCGAGCGCCTGCTCGGCCTCAAGACCATCAGCTACGAGGAAGTGTGCGGCAAGGGCGCCAGCCAGATCGGCTTCGACCAGATCGACATTGCGCGCGCCACCGAATACGCCGCCGAGGACGCCGACGTCACGCTGCGCCTGCACCGCAACATGTATCCGCAGGTGGAGGCCTTGCAGGGCGTGCGCTACGTCTACGAGCAGATCGAGATGCCGGTTTCCGTGGTGTTGCAGAAGATCGAGCGCAACGGCGTGCTGATCGATTCCGACCGCCTGGGCGCACAGAGCGCGCAGCTCGGCCAGCGCATGCTGGAGCTGGAGCAAGCCGCCTACGAGGCCGCGGGCCAGCCCTTCAACCTTGGCTCGCCCAAGCAGATCGGCGAGATCCTGTTCGGCCAGATGAAGCTGCCGGTGGTCAAGAAGACCGCCAGCGGCGCGCCTTCCACCGACGAGGAAGTGCTGCAGAAGCTGGCCGAGGATTACCCGCTGCCCAAGCTGCTGCTGGACTACCGTGGCCTGGCCAAGCTCAAGTCCACCTATACAGACAAGCTGCCCAAGATGGTCAACCCGGCCACCGGGCGCGTGCATACGAGCTATGGGCAAACCACCGCGGTGACCGGCCGGCTGGCTTCGACCGAGCCCAACCTGCAGAACATCCCGGTGCGTACCGAGGAAGGCCGCCGCATCCGCGAGGCCTTCATCGCAGCCCCCGGCAATGTGATCGTGTCGGCCGATTATTCGCAGATCGAGCTGCGCATCATGGCCCATATCTCGGGCGACGAGAACCTGATGCGCTCGTTCGCCGAAGGCGAGGACGTGCACCGCGCCACTGCGGCCGAGATCTTCGGCGTCAGCACGGATGCGGTCAGCAGCGAGCAGCGCCGCTACGCCAAGGTCATCAATTTCGGCCTGATCTACGGCATGAGCGCATTTGGCCTGGCCAGCAACCTCGGCATCGAGCGCGAGGCGGCCAAGCACTATATCGACCGTTATTTCATGCGCTACCCCGGCGTGGCGCGGTACATGGAGGAAACGCGGCAGACCGCGCGCGAGCAGGGCTTCGTCGAGACCGTGTTCGGCCGCCGCCTGTGGCTGCCGGACATCAATGGCGGCAACGGCCCGCGCCGCCAGGGCGCCGAGCGGGCTGCCATCAATGCGCCGATGCAGGGCACCGCCGCCGACCTGATCAAGCTGTCCATGATCGCCGTGCAGAACTGGCTGGAGCGCGACGGCCTGGGTACGCGCCAGGTGATGCAGGTACACGATGAACTGGTGCTGGAAGTACCGCAGGCCGAGCTGGAACTGGTCAAGGTGAAGCTGCCGGAGCTGATGTGCTCGGTGGCTGAGCTGCGCGTGCCGCTGGTGGCCGAGGTCGGTACCGGCAGCAACTGGGAGGAGGCGCACTAAACGACGGGGCGGCCCCTGGGGCCGCTCCGGGATTGCCCCCGTCCCGCTATTCCTGCATTCTGGTTCCGATTGAAGCGACCGCTGAATCGGTGATTGGCGTCTTGCCAGTCTTGCTGCTGTGCAGCAGACTGGCGGAAAGCCGGGGTCACTGGCTCGCGTCAGGCCCCGCAAAAGAATATCGACGACACTGGGTAGATCATGAGCACAGAGGGAAGGGCGCATCGAATCATCGTAGTCGGAGGAGGAGCAGGCGGTCTGGAACTGGTCACGCGGCTGGGCGACAAGCTCGGCAAGAGCGGGGCCGCGCAGGTGGTACTGGTGGACCGCTCCCCCACGCATATCTGGAAACCGCTGCTGCATGAAGTCGCCGCCGGCAGCATGGATCCCCACACCCATCAGCTGGAATACGTAGCGCAGGCGCGCTGGCACCATTTCGAGTTCCAGCAAGGCGAGCTGACCGGCATCGACCGCACCCGCAAGACCATCGCGGTGGCGGCCTGCGTCGACCTCGACGGCACGGAGCTGCTGCCCGCGCGCGAACTGCCCTACGACACCCTGGTACTGGCCATCGGCTGCGTGACGCATTTCTTCGGCGTGCCCGGCGCCGCGGGCAACGCCATCGCGCTCGACACCGTGGACCAGGCGGAACGCTTCCGCCGCAAGCTGATCTCGGCCTGCGTGCGCGCCCAGAACGGACGCGGGCGCATCGGCGACGACGGCCGCCCGCGCGTGGATGTCGCCATCATCGGGGCCGGCGCTACCGGCGTCGAACTCTCGGCCGAGTTGCGCAACACCGCGCATGTGCTCAGCGCCTACGGGCTGCACCAGCTGGATCCGCGCCGCGACGTGCGCATCCACGTGGTCGAGGCCGGCCCGCGCATCCTGCCCGCGCTTTCCGAGCGGGTTTCCGCGGAAACCACCAAACTGCTTCACAAGCTCGACATTGAGGTCCTCACCGCCGAGCGCGTCACCGAAGTCACGGAGGATGCGGTGCTGACCGCCAGCGGCAAGCACATCGATGCCGACCTGACGGTGTGGGCCGCGGGCATCACCGCGCCGCCGGTGCTCTCCACGCTTGGCCTGCCGGTGAGCCGGATGGGGCAGATCGTGGTCAAGCCCACGCTGCAAAGCGAAGCCGATCCCGATATCTTCGCTTTCGGCGATTGCGCCAGCTGCCCCTGGCCCGAGAAACAGGGCACCGTGCCGCCGCGTGCCCAGGCCGCGCACCAGCAAGCCGTGTTCCTCTACAACGCGCTGCGCGCGCGGCTGGCCGGTAAGCCGCTGCCGTCGTTCGCCTTCAAGGATCTGGGCTCGCTGGTGTCGCTGGGGCACTTCAGCGCGGTCGGCAGCCTGATGGGCGGCCTGATCGGCGGCTCGATGTTCATCGAAGGCCTCATGGCCCGGGTGATGTACACCTCCTTGTACCGCATGCATGTCATGGCGCTGCACGGTGCCGTGGGCATGGGACTGGATACCGTGACCCACTGGCTGCGCAGCAAGACCAGCCCGCGCGTCAAGCTGCACTAAGTTGAGCCGCATGAGCCGCATGAGCCGTGTTAGGGCGAGGTTCGCCCCTCTTGCCGGCCGCGTGCGCTGAACTCCATGTTTGCTTAGAATCGGACTCCCGGCGCTGCCAGTATTGACCGGCAGCGCCGCCCCATGTCTTGCCCACCCGGATTCGCCATCCAAGCCAAACAGGAGACCGCATGCTGAAGCCAGAAGTGGAAAGCCTCGTACCCGGCCAGTCCTATGACCGCCGCGCCTTCGTCAAGACAGCGCTGGGCTCGGCATTTGCCGCGGCCGCCATGCCCGTGATGGCGCAGGCCATCAAGACCGATTTCGCCGGCCTCACCGCCGGCGAGGTCACCATTGCCTCGGGCGGCTTCAATATGCCCGCCTATCGCGCCCAGCCGGAAGGCAAGACCAACCTGCCGGTGATACTGGTGGTGAGCGAGATCTTCGGCGTGCACGAACATATCGCCGATATCTGCCGGCGCTTCGCCAAGCTGGGCTACCTCGCCATCGCGCCGGAGTTGTTCGCGCGCCAGGGCGATCCCAGCAGCTTCGGCACCATCCAGGAACTGCAGTCCAAGCTGATTTCCAAGGTGCCGGATGAGCAGGTCATGGGCGATCTCGACGCAGCGGTGGCTTGGGCCAAGGCCAACGGCGGCAATGCCAGCAGACTGGCCATCACCGGTTTTTGCTGGGGCGGACGCATCACCTGGCTGTACGCTGCGCATAGTCAGCAGGTCAAGACGGGCGTGGCCTGGTATGGCCAGCTGGTGGGCGAGCCGACCCCGGTCAAGCCCAGGAATCCGATCGACCTGGCCAGCCAGCTCAAGGTGCCGGTGCTGGGCCTCTATGGCGGAAAGGACACCGGCATCACGCAGGAACAGGTCGAGAAAATGAAGGCGACGCTGGCGGCATCGAGCGATCCCTTTGCCAAGGCCTCCACCTTCGTGGTCTATCCGGAATCCGGCCATGCCTTCAATGCGGACTACCGGCCCAGCTACCGGGAAGCCGACGCCAAGGATGGCTGGCAGCGCTGCCTGGCGTGGTTCAAGCAACACGGTGTGTAGGGCGGTGCGATAGCTTGCGTTGAATCCTGGCGCCGGCGGAGCGAGCGGCAAATACGGCTTGTGCCGCAGGATTTGCAAAGTCGGCGCCAATCTACGTACAATGCGTGCTTCGTTTCTTGCAACAGTGTTGCGTCTAAGGTCGGTGCCGCTACTGTTGAGCGGATAGCCGGTCCCGGGAGCCCATCATCCATTCCACGCTTGTCTACATCCTGCTTGCCGCCACCATCTCGGGGGTGGGCAGTATCCTGGGGGCGGCGCTGCTGTCGCTGACGGTAGCCTCGCGCGTGGTCGAGCGCATGGTGAGCTTCTCGGTAGGCGTGCTGCTGGCCACGGCGCTGCTGCACTCCCTGCCGGAGGCCTTCGAATCGGGCGCCGATCCGCGTGCCTTGTTCGGCACCCTGCTGGCCGGCCTGCTCGGCTTCTTCCTGCTGGAGAAGGTCGCGCTGCTGCGCCACTCGCACCATCACGAAGGCGACGGGCACCACCACCATCACGGCCACGACCGCGAGGAAGCCGGCCGCAGCGGCATGGCCATCCTGGTGGGCGATACCTTCCACAACTTTGCCGATGGCATCGTGATCGCCGCCGCCTTCCTGGCCGATCCGCATATCGGCCTGGTCACCGCGCTGGCCATTGCCGCCCACGAGATCCCGCAGGAAGTGGGCGATTTCATCGTGTTGCTCAACGCGGGGTTCTCCAAGGCGCGCGCCTTTGCCTTCAACCTGCTGTCCAGCCTGGCTGCCATTGCCGGCGGCGTGGTGGGCTACTTCCTGCTCGACCAGATGAGCGGCTGGATTCCCTATGTGCTGGTGATCGCATCGAGCAGCTTCGTCTATATCGCCGTCAGCGACCTGATGCCGCAGATGCAGCGCAAGCCGCGCTGGCGCGAGTCGATCATCCAGGTAGTGCTGGTGGCCACCGGGATTTGCGCGATCTTCTTCATCACCAATGGCGTGCACGAGGCGCATGGCCATGCCCATGCGCACGGCGTGGCGGCTCCCGCCAGATAAGGACGCCCGCGTTCAGGCGCCGCTCGCCACCGGCCGCGCCGGGTCGGCGCACCACTCGCTCCAGGAGCCCGGATAGAGCGCGGCGCCCGGCAAGCCCGCCACCTCCAGCGCCAGCAGGTTGTGGCAGGCGGTCACGCCCGAGCCGCATTGCATGACCGCCTCGCTGGCCGGCGTTCCGGCCAGCACCTGGCCGAACTCCTGCTTCAGCGTGGCGGCCGGCTTGAAGCTGCCATTGCCTTCCAGGTTGTCCTTGAAGAAGCGGTTGACCGCGCCAGGGATATGCCCGCCGACGGGATCGAGCGTTTCGTTCTCGCCGCGGAAACGGTCCGCTGCGCGGGCATCCACCACCAGCCGCGTCGGGTTTGCCAGGTTGGCCAGCACCGCGTCGGCATCCACCGTGGGCACCAGCGAGGCCTTGCGCATCAGGTTGCCGGGCGTTTCGGGGTCCGGCGTATTGCCGGCCTCGAGCGGCAGGCCGGCTGCCACCCATGCGTTCTTGCCACCATCCAGTACCGCCACCGCGCCGTGGCCCAGCCAGCGCAGCAGCCACCAGGCGCGTGCCGCGTACATGCCGCCCTGCGCATCGTAGGCGATGACCTGGGTGTCTTCATTCACGCCGAGCGCGCGCAGGCGCGCGGCCAGCGTATTGGGATCGGGCAAGGGGTGGCGGCCGTTGCTCCCCGTCTTCTCGCCGGACAATTCGTTGTCCAGGTGCAGGTAGAAGGCGCCCGGCAGGTGGCCCACATGGTAGGCATCGCGTCCGGCGGCGGGGTTGGCCAGGTCGAAGCTGCAGTCAATCACGACGCTGTGGCGGCTGCTGTCTTCGCGCAGCGCGCGCAGGTCCTGGCTGGAGATCAGGGTGGTGAACATGGCATAACCTTGGGTTGGGAGGGCTGTACGGCATCGGCGGGTGAGCACCGTTCGCCACCTTCGATGCTACACCTCGGGGTGCACTTCCGCCTCGGGGGACTTGACCGGGGTATCGGCGGTCGGCTGCTTGTTGGAGCTTTCGCGGGCCCGGGTCAGGGTGGTGGCGATGCCGCTCGCGATGATCAGCGCCATGCCCACCCAGGACAGCCAGTTGAGCTGGTCGCGCCAGATGATCATGCCCCAGAAGCTGGAGAACACAATGCCGGCGTATTGCAGGTTGGCGGTGAGCAGCGTGTTGCCGCGCTTGTAGGCGCGCGTCATCGCGGTCTGCCCGAGCGTGGCAAGGATGCCGATGGCCAGCAGCAGGCCCGCCCCATGCCAGGTGTGGGCGCTTGGGCCGGTGAGCAGCATCCAGGCCAGGCCCACCACCATCCCGACTGCCGAGAAATAGAACACGATGCGGCCTTCGGGCTCGCCCAGCTGGCCGAGCTGGCGCACCTCGACATAGGCCAGCGCGGTGAAGATGCCGGAGATAAGGCCGATCAGGCCGCCGGTGAGCTGGTTGTGGCCGACGGACGGCTGCAGCAGGCACAGCACGCCGGCGAACGACATCAGGATGGCGCCGATCAGCTTGCGGTCTGCGCCGCCCGTGCCCGCCAGCGCGGCGCCGGCGCCCAGGATCAGCGCGATCCAGACTGGCGACATGTAGTTCAGGGTCATCGCCGTGGCCAGGGGCAGCATGGTGATCGAGGTGAACCACAGCAGCAGGGCGGTCACGCCGAACAGGCTGCGCTTGATGTGCATGGACATATGCGGCGTGCGTACCGAGGTACCCGACGAAGCCAGCACCGTCCACATGATGATCACGCCGATCAGGCTGCGGTAGAACACGATCTCGCCGGTGGCATAGAACTCGGACGCCAGCTTGACGCCCACCCCCATCAACGAAAAGGCGAAGGCGGCGAACAGCATCCAGAGCGATTGCATGGCGAGGCGAAAGGAAGAATGAACAGCGCGCGAGCCGCGCCTGGTGATGGACAAACAGGGCGGCATCGCGAAAGGCTTCGCGCGAAGCGAATGGCCGGTGCAGGGACGGCGAGGCGCCGGGCGCACACCGGAAGCGGCGATTGTAGCAGCGCGAGTGCACCGCACCAAACGCAAAACGGACCGCCCGGGCGGTCCGTTTTGTTCGCCGCGATGCCTGTGCGGCCCGCAAAGCCTTGTCCCGCCGGTCAGCCGGTAAAGGACATGGCGCGGCGATACCATTCATGAAAGTGCTGCATGCCGTCTTCCATCGGCGACTGGTAGGGTCCTGTTTCGCTGACGCCACGCTTTGCCAGTGCGCGGCGCCCGGCGTCCATGCGCTCGGCGATCTCGTCGTCCTCGATGCAGGTTTCCATATACGCTGCGCGCTCCGCCTCGACGAACTCGCGCTCGAACAGCACGATTTCCTCGGGGTAGTAGAACTCCACGACATTGCGCGTCTTGTTCGGCCCGAGCGGGTGCAGGGTCGATATCACCAGCACGTTCGGGTACCACTCCACCATGATGTTGGGGTAGTAGGTGAGCCAGATCGCGCCGTACTTGGGCAGCACGCCGTTGTTAAAGCGCAGGACAGCCTCATGCCACTTCTGGTACGTGGGGCTGCCGGGGCGCTTGAGGCCGGCGTGCAGTCCCACCGTCTGGACGCTGTGCCAGTCGCCGAACTCCCAGCTCAGGTCGTCGCAGGAGACAAAGCTGCCCAGGCCCGGGTGGAACGGTACGACGTGGTAGTCCTCCAGATAGACCTCGATGAAGGTCTTCCAGTTGTAGTTGCACTCGTGGATCTCGACGTGGTCGAGCAGGTAGCCGTCGAAGTTCAGGTCCTCGGCCACGCCCAGGCGCGCCAGGTCGGCACGCACATCGCGCTCGCCCTCGAACAGCAGGCCGTTCCAGTTTTGCAGCGGCGAGCGTTTCAGGTGGACGCACGGCTGCTCGGCGAAATGCGGTGCGCCGAGCAGTTCGCCCTTCAGGTCGTAGGTCCAGCGGTGCAAGGGGCAGACAATGTTTTTCGCATTGCCGCGGCCGTTGAGCATGATGGCCTGCCGGTGGCGGCAGACGTTGGACATGAGCTCGATCCCGTCGGCATTGCGTACCAGGATGCGGCCCTCATCCTCTGCCGCGAGCGCGTGATAATCGCCCGGCTCGGGGATCATCAGTTCATGGCCGACATAGCCAGGGCCCTTCTTGAACAGCAGTTCCAGTTCTTGTTGGTGCAGTGCCTCGTCGATGTAGACGTTGACGGGCAGTTGCGTATCAGCCGGCACCAGTTTCAGCGCGGTGCTGAGATTGGACATTATCCCCACTCCCTATGACAGGCGAAAGCAGTGAACAACCCAACCATCGAAAAGATAATCGATATGGGAAAGACAGTCAGCCGCGCGCTGGTCCGCTTCCGGGCCAGTGGATTTAGTTCGCGCTGACGAACCGCGGATTGTACCCGAGGCAAAAAGTTAAGGGACTGATTTTTTTGCCTTTTTAGCGAAAAAGTCGACCCGGGTCGTCATGAAGGTGCCGTTCAGGGCGCATTCGGAAAGACGACCCAAGCGCACAAGTCACTTTCGGGCAACGGCCTGAGGGGCATCCCTATGCAAGGGATGCGGGCATCGCCTCGCTTTGGCGTAAAATCCCTGCTTCCCCAGATTCCATGTCCGCAATGCCAAAGACAACGAGCTCCCCGGCCCAGACCGATCCGGCCGCGACCGACCAGCGGTCCGCCTCCGCGCCGCCCGCCTCCTACGAAGCCGCCATGGCCGAACTGGAGGGGCTGGTAGCCAGCATGGAAGGTGGCGCATTGCCGCTGGAAGATTCGCTGGCGGCGTACAAGCGCGGGGCTGAACTGGTCCGGTACTGCCAACAGATGCTCGAGCGCGTGGAGCAGCAGGTCAAGGTGCTGGAAGGCGACGTCCTCAAGCCCATGCCCGCCGAAGCCGGCATCCAGGGAGACGCGGAATGAGCGACTCGCGCCAGAATGTGGAAGCCGGCGATTTCGCCGCCTGGATGCGCGCCCAGGGCGCCAGGACCGAGGCTGCGCTCGATGCCGCGTTGCCCACGAATGCAACAGTGCCTTGCACGCTGCACGAAGCCATGCGGTATGCTGTGCTCGGCGGCGGCAAGCGTGTACGCCCCTTGTTGGTGCATGCGGCCGGCGAAGTGGCCGGTGCAGCGCCCGAGGCTTGCGACGCGGCCGCCAGTGCGGTGGAGATGATCCACGCGTACTCGCTGGTGCACGACGATATGCCCTGCATGGACGATGACGATTTGCGTCGCGGCCGTCCTACCGTGCACAAGGCCTACGATGAAGCGACGGCGCTGCTGGTGGGCGACGCGCTGCAAACGCAGGCATTTGTGGTGCTGGCCGAGTCGGCGTCGCTTGCCTCACTGGACGCCGCCGCGCGCTTGCGCCTGGTGGCCGAGCTGGCCCGGGCCTCGGGCTCGGTCGGCATGGCGGGCGGGCAGGCAATCGACCTGCAGCATGTCGGCCTGGCGATGTCGCTGGGCGAACTCGAGGCAATGCACCGCATGAAGACCGGTGCCTTGTTGCGGGCCAGCGTGCGCATGGGCGCCTATTGCGGGACGGTGGACGAGGCAGGCATGGCCGCGCTCGACCGCTATGCCGCGGCCGTGGGCCTGGCGTTCCAGGTGGTGGACGATATCCTCGACGTGACCGCGGATACCGCCACGCTGGGCAAGACCGCCGGCAAGGACGCGGCCCATGACAAGCCGACCTATGTGTCGTTGATGGGACTCGAACCTGCCCGCCAGCTGGCCGGGCAGCTCCGGACCACCGCGCACGAGGCGCTGGCAGGCTTCGGCGCGCGCGCCGGACGCCTGGCCGAACTGGCCGATCTCATCGTGCTGCGCTCGAATTGAGCGCGAGCTGAATTGACAAGCAGGAAAACCGACAACCGGGCACAAGAATCCGGCCGCCGAACGGACATCATGACCTACGCACTGCTCAAAACTATTGACGACCCCGCAGCCCTCCGCCGGCTGGACCGCCGCCAGCTCAAGACGTTGGCCGACGAACTCCGCGCCTACGTGCTCGAATCGGTGTCGCAAACCGGCGGCCACCTGTCGTCCAACCTTGGCACGGTCGAACTGACCATCGCGCTGCACTACGTCTTCCATACACCGGACGACCGCGTGGTATGGGACGTCGGCCACCAAAGCTATCCGCACAAGATCCTGACCGGGCGCCGCGATCGCATGCATTCGCTGCGCCAGTGGGGCGGCATCTCGGGTTTCCCGCGCCGCAGCGAAAGCGAATACGACACCTTCGGCACCGCGCATTCCTCCACGTCCATCTCGGCCGCGCTGGGCATGGCGCTGGGCGCCCGCACGCTGGGCGAGAAGCGCGTCTCCATCGCCGTGATCGGCGATGGCGCGATGACCGCCGGCATGGCCTTCGAAGCCATGAACAACGCCGGCGTCTACAAGGACCTGCCGCTGCTGGTGGTGCTCAACGACAACGACATGTCGATCTCGCCGCCAGTCGGCGCGCTCAACAACCACCTGGCTCGGCTGATGAGCGGCAAGTTCTACGCCGCCACCAAGAAGGGCATCGAACGGGTGCTGTCGGTGGCCCCGCCGGTGCTCGAGTTCGCCAAGCGCTTCGAGGAACATGCCAAGGGCATGGTTGTGCCGGCCACGCTGTTCGAGGAATTCGGCTTCAATTACATCGGCCCGATCGATGGCCACGATCTCGAGTCGCTGGTGCCGACGCTGCAGAACATCCGCCAGCGCGCCCTCGAGGGCGGCGGCCCGCAGTTCCTGCACGTGGTCACCAAGAAAGGGCAGGGCTATAAGCTGGCCGAAGCCGACCCGATCCTCTACCACGGTCCCGGCAAGTTCAACCCGGCTGAAGGCATCCGTCCGTCGCCCAAGCCGGCCCGCAAGACCTATACCCAGGTGTTCGGCGATTGGCTGTGCGACATGGCTGCCGCCGATCCCAAGCTGGTCGGCGTGACGCCGGCCATGCGCGAAGGCTCGGGCATGGTGGAGTTCGAAAAGCGTTTTCCGAATCGTTACTACGATGTGGGCATCGCCGAGCAGCACGCCGTGACGTTCGCGGGCGGCCTGGCTTGCGAAGGCCTCAAGCCGGTGCTGGCGATCTACTCCACCTTCCTGCAGCGCGGCTATGACCAGCTGATCCACGACGTGGCGCTGCAGAACCTGCCGGTGGTGTTCGCGCTCGACCGTGCGGGCCTGGTGGGCGCCGATGGCGCCACCCACGCCGGCGCATACGACATCGCCTTCCTGCGCTGCATCCCCAATATGATGGTGATGACGCCGGCCGACGAGAACGAATGCCGCCAGTTGCTGACCACGGCCTTCCAGCAGGACTGCCCGACCGCCGTGCGCTATCCGCGCGGCGCCGGCGCCGGCGTGGCGACCGAGACCGCGCTCACCGCGCTGCCGGTCGGCAAGGGCGAGATGCGCCGTACCGGCGGCGCGCGCGCCGGCCAGCGCGTGGCCTTCCTGGCGTTCGGCTCGATGCTGCACCCGGCTTTGGGCGCAGCCGAGGCGCTCGATGCTTCGGTGGCCAACATGCGCTTCGTCAAGCCGCTCGACGAAGAACTGGTGAAGAAGCTGGCGGACGAGCACGACTATCTCGTCACCGTCGAAGAAGGCTGTGTGATGGGTGGCGCGGGCAGCGCGGTGCTTGAAGCGCTGGCCGCCGCCGGCATCGCCGTGCCGGTGCTGCAGCTTGGCCTGCCCGACCGCTTCGTCGACCATGGCGATCCGGCCTTCCTGCTGTCGCAATGCGGGCTCGACGCCAAGGGCATCGAGCACTCCGTGCGCGAGCGCTTCAAGCTGACTCAGGCGGCGGTCGCCACGCGCGCGGCCTGATCCATCCCGGTGCCGGCGTGCCCGCCGCAGGCGGGCGCGCCGGCAATCTTCGCGTTTCGTCATCGTACGACTGTCGTTCTGCCGCTATCACCGCATGGTTCGTGCGGGTATCGCCCGTTCATGGGCAGCACCAGGCAATTTCCCTTAGAATCGCAAGTTCTGTGTTCGCAGCTGCGGGAAGGCATCCCTTGCCCTCGCCCGCGGTTTCACACTCGTTGCGCGGCAAGGTTGACTGCGAAAAATGCCGCGACCGTAGAGGAAACCTGATCAATATGAATGACATCAATCCCGCCTTTGTGATGCCCGACGTGCAGTCGAGCCTCGATACCCGCCAGATCCCGATCCAGCGGGTGGGCGTGAAGGGCGTGCGTTATCCCCTGTCGCTGAAGACACCTGCCGGCGTGCTGGCCACGGTAGGCACCTTCAACCTCGACGTGCACCTGCCTGCCGACCAGAAAGGCACGCATATGTCGCGCTTCGTCGCCTTGCTCGAGGAAGAACGCGAGCCGCTCGAACTGGCGACCTTCCGTTCGCTGCTGGACAAGATGCTGGTCAAGCTGGAGGCCGAGGCCGGGCGCATCGAAGTCACCTTCCCCTATTTCATCAACAAGATCGCGCCGGTGTCGGGCGTGCAATCGTTGATGGACTACGAAGTCACGCTGATCGGTGAAGTGCGCGGCGGTGCCACCAAGGTCTTCCTGAAGGCCCTGGTGCCGGTCACCAGCCTGTGCCCGTGCTCGAAGAAGATTTCGCAGTACGGCGCGCACAACCAGCGCTCGCATATCACCATGAATGTCGAGCTGGCGGGCGACCTGCCCGTGGAGGCGCTGGTGCGCATGGCCGAGGAAGAAGCCTCGTGCGAGTTGTGGGGCCTGCTCAAGCGTCCGGACGAGAAGTTCGTCACCGAGCGCGCTTACGAGAATCCCAAGTTCGTCGAGGACCTGGTGCGCGACATCGCCATGCGCCTGAATGCGGACGATCGCATCGTGGCGTATGTGCTGGAGGCCGAGAATTTCGAGTCCATCCACAACCACAGCGCTTATGCCGTGATCGAGCGCGACAAGCGCACGGTGCGGTAAGCCGGCGCTTCAGCCAACAAGAAAGCCACCGCGAAGGTGGCTTTTTTGTTCGCTTAGCGGCGGAAGACTAGCGTGCCGGCAGGCGAATATCCGACAGTTCCCAGCGCGGCGTCACGCCGTAGCCGTAGCTGTGCTGCGCCAGTTCGGGCGCGGCCTGCAGCCGCATCGCGCCGGCAAAGGCGATCATGGCCCCGTTGTCGGTACAGAAGGCCAGGTCCGGGTAGTAGACCTGGATCTTCTTCTGCGCGCCCAGCTGGTCCAGGCGCTCGCGCAGCTGCCGGTTGGCGCCCACGCCGCCGGCCACCACCAGCCGGCGATGCCCGGTCTGCTTGAGCGCTGCCATGGACTTGGCCGCCAGCACGTCGACGATGGCGTCGACAAAGGAGCGCGCCAGATTGGCCCGGTCCTGCTCGCAAACGTTGCCCAGCTTGCGGGTTTGCGTCAGCACCGCCGTCTTGAGGCCGGCGAAGGAGAAATCGAGATTGCCCGAATGCAGCATCGGGCGGGGCAGGGCATACGCGCCGGGCGTGCCGAACTCGGCCAGCCGCGATACCTCGGGGCCGCCAGGGTAGCTCAGGCCCAGCAGCTTGGCGGTCTTGTCGAAGGCCTCGCCGGCGGCATCGTCCAGCGTTTCGCCCAGCAAGGCGTAGTCGCCGATGCCGCGCACTTCCATCAACTGCGTGTGCCCGCCGGAAACCAGCAGGGCCACGAAAGGGAACGGCGGCGGATCGCGCGTCAGCAGCGGCGACAGCAGGTGGCCCTCGAGATGGTGCACGCCCAGCATCGGCACGTTCAGGGCAAAGCCCAGGGCGTTGGCCACCGACGCGCCCACCAGCAATGCGCCGGCCAGGCCGGGCCCCTGCGTGAAGGCGATCGCATCGATGTCCTTACGGGTGCGGCCGGCTTCGTCGAGTATCTGCCGCAGCAGTGGCAGCACGCGGCGGATGTGGTCGCGGGAGGCGAGTTCAGGCACGACGCCGCCGTAGTCGCGATGCATGGCGATCTGCGAGTGCAGGGCGTGGGTGAGCAGCCCGGCCTCGGTGTCATAAAGGGCGAGGCCGGTTTCGTCGCAGGAAGATTCGATGCCAAGGACAAGCATGGGGGGAAGCTAAGGCCGGTACCAAAGGAAGCCGGCAAATCAAGGGGTTGGCGCGGGCGGCGGACCATCGGACCGGCAGCCTGGCGTGAGGCCAGCAGGGTAGCACAGCGGCGATTGCCCTGCTTTTCGCTACAATCGCCGCTTCTTCAGCGGGCATTCAGTAGGCAAGAAAAACATGGGCAGCAAGCAGACCGCACAGACCGGCCACGCTGGCGCGCGCGCAGGGCGCTTCGATGTGGCAGTGCTTGGCGCCGGGGCCGCCGGCATGATGTGCGCCGCCGTGGCGGGCCAGGGCGGTGCCAGCGTGGTGCTGATCGACCATGCCACGAAGCTGGCAGAGAAAATCCGCATTTCGGGCGGCGGGCGCTGCAATTTCACCAACCTGCAGGCCGGGCCCGCCAATTACCTGTCTGGTAATCCGCACTTCTGCCGTTCGGCGCTGGCGCGCTATACACCGCAGGACTTCCTCGACCTGATGCGGCGCCATGAGATCGACTGGCACGAGAAGCACCGCGGCCAGCTCTTCTGCAACGATAGCGCCGAGCAGGTGATCGAGATGCTGCGCGCCGAATGCGGCGCCGGCGGCGTGCACTGGCGCACCGGCTGCAGCGTGGACGAGGTCAGGCGCGAAGGCGACGATTTCCTGCTGATGACGGCGAATGGGCCAATCCGCGCCGGCGCGCTGGTGGTGGCCACCGGAGGACTTTCCATTCCCAAGATCGGCGCCACCGACCTGGGCTACCGCGTCGCCCGCCAGTTCGGCCTGGGCGTGGTCGAGACGCGCCCGGCGCTGGTGCCGCTCACCTTCGACGGACAGGGCTGGGCGCCATTCGCGCCGCTGGCCGGCGTATCGATGGAAGTCGATATCGCTACGGGCGGCGGCAAGACGGCCGGCGCTTTCCGTGAGGACTTGCTGTGGACCCATCGCGGTTTGTCCGGTCCCGCCGTGCTGCAGATTTCCAGCTTCTGGCGGCCGGGCACGCCCATCGCCATCGACCTGTTCGACGGCAACGACGCAAGTGAGTGGCTGCTTGCGCAAAAGGGCAGCAGCCGCAAGCACCTGGCCAACCTGCTGGCCGAACGCCTGCCGGCCCGCCTGGCCGATGCCTGGTGCGCCGCTGCCGGCCTGAACGGCGCGCAGCCCCTGCATGATATGCCGGACAAGGCACTGCGCCGGCTCGGGGCCGCGCTGAATAGCTGGGAGTTGATCCCGGCGGGGACCGAGGGCTATCGCAAGGCCGAGGTCACGCTCGGCGGGGTGGATACCCGGGCCCTGTCATCGGCCACCATGATGGCCCGGACGGTGCCCAACCTGTACTTCATCGGCGAGGTGGTCGATGTGACCGGCTGGCTGGGTGGCTACAACTTCCAGTGGGCCTGGGCATCGGGCGTGGCTGCCGGCCAGGCCGTTGCGGAAAACGCACGCGCCGCGACGGCGGGAGTGGCCTAGGCGGCACGGCGGAAAATTTGCGCCACGCGGGCTTGACAGTGTGTGTGCTACACTTGTAGCTTTCGTAAAACCGCCAACAGCTGCTACATATTTCAGCAAGATGACCACGATCCACCTCAAAGAAAACGAGCCGTTTGAAGTCGCCATGCGTCGTTTCAAGCGCACCATCGAAAAGAACGGCTTGATTACTGAATTGCGGGCACGTGAGTTTTACGAAAAGCCGACGGCCGAGCGCAAGCGCAAGAAGGCCGCCGCCGAGAAGCGCCACTACAAGCGCATCCGCAGCCAGATGCTGCCGAAGAAGCTGTACTGAACGCACCCTTCGCTTCTGCATCAAAACCCGCTGTGGGCAAGGCTCCGGCGGGTTTTTGCATTGGCGGTCCGACGGCCGGCGCGTTTCGCCCGGCCGGCAATGTCCCGCCCACACTTTCCTGGAAAAATTGCCATGTCCCTCAAAGCCCGTATCACTGATGACATGAAGGCCGCCATGCGGGCCCGCGAAACCGATCGCCTCGGCACCATCCGGCTGCTGCTGGCGGCCATCAAGCAAAAGGAAGTGGACGAGCGCATCGAACTCGACGACACCGCCGTGCTGGCCGTGATCGAAAAGCTGGTCAAGCAGCGCAAGGACTCCCTCTCGCAGTTCACGCAAGCCGGCCGCATCGACCTGGCGGACAAGGAAAGCGCTGAAATCGAGGTGCTCAAGGTCTATATGCCCGCCGCGCTGTCGGAGGCCGAAATTGCCGCGGAAGTACAGGCCGCAGTCGCGGAGAGCGGCGCCGCCGGTCCGCAGGACATGGGCAAGGTCATGGCGGTGCTCAAGGCCAAGCTGGCCGGCCGCGCCGACATGACTGCCGTGTCGGGGCTGGTCAAGGCCGCCCTGACGGCGCGCTGAGCTAGCTCTGGCAGCCGCTGGATCGGGGCCAGTCGCCGCCGATCCGGCTTTTTGCTGGAAGTGCGTCTTAAAACGCTTTTGATCCGACACCCCTCGCCGGCCCTGGCTGCAATCCGTTGCGTCTGCACTACAATGTAGTGTTGTAGAGCCGGAAAGCGCAGTGCCGGTCACGCATTCACAATATTGCCGCCCGCTGCAACGGGCGGTTTGGCCAGAGGACGACAAGCCGGGTGATTCCGCAATCCTTCATTCAGGACCTGCTCAACCGTGTCGACATAGTCGATGTGGTGGGCAAGTACGTGCAGTTGAAGAAGGGCGGCGCCAACTTCATGGGCCTTTGCCCCTTCCACAACGAGAAGTCGCCGTCCTTTACCGTCTCGCCGACCAAGCAGTTCTACCACTGCTTCGGGTGCGGCGCGCATGGCTCGGCCATCGGCTTCCTGATGGAGTACTCCGGGCAGTCCTACCCCGACGCGGTGCGCGAACTGGCGCAATCGGTCGGCCTGTCCGTGCCCGAGGACCGCGACCGGCTGCCGCCGGCACAGCGCGCCGAACAGCAGGCGCGCTCGCTCGCGCTCACCGACGCCATGACGCGCGCCACCGAGTTCTACCGGCGGCAACTGCGCAGCGCGCCCCAGGCGATCCAGTACCTCAAGGGCCGCGGCCTGACCGGCGAGATCGCGGCGCAATTCGGGCTGGGCTATGCGCCTGACGACTGGCAGGGGCTGGAATCGGTGTTCGGCAGCTATCGCGACGACGCCATCGCCGGCCCGCTGGTGGAAGCCGGCCTGATGATCGAAAGCGCCGAGAAGCGCGACGCCGACGGCAAGCCGCGCCGCTACGACCGCTTCCGCGACCGCATCATGTTTCCCATCCGCAATGCCAAGGGCCAGGTGATTGGCTTCGGCGGCCGGGTGATGGGGCAGGGTGAACCGAAGTACCTGAACTCGCCGGAAACCCCGCTGTTCAGCAAGGGTACCGAGCTATATGGCTTATTCGAGGCACGCCATGCGATCCGGGAAACCGGCTACGTTCTGGTGGTCGAAGGCTATATGGACGTCGTGGCACTGGCTCAGCTGGGCTTTGCCAACGCCGTGGCCACGCTGGGCACGGCCTGCACCCCCGTGCACGTGCAAAAGCTGTTGCGGCAGACCGACGCCGTGGTGTTCTCGTTCGACGGCGACGCCGCCGGGCGGCGCGCGGCGCGCCGGGCGCTGGAGGCATGCCTGCCCTATGTGGCGGATAACAAAACCATCCGCTTCCTGTTCCTGCCGACCGAGCACGATCCGGACAGCTATGTGCGTGAGCAGGGTACCGATGCCTTCGCCGCCCAGGTGCGCGACGCCATGCCACTCTCGCGCTTCCTGTTGCAGGTGGTGACGGAAGGCCAGGAGCTGCGCCAGCCAGAGGGCCGCGCCCGCGCTCAATACGAGGCCAAGCCATTGCTGCAGGCCATGCCCAGCGGCGGCCTGCGCCTGCAGATCGTGCGCGAACTGGCCGACGCTACCGGCACCACGCCTGCCGAGATCGAGGCGGTCTGCGGGCTGGCCAGCGACCCGGCGCGGGTCGGCCGCTTTGCCCAGCCGCGGCCGCGCACCAAGCGTCAGGCGCCCACGGGGCTGGAGCAGCGTGTGCTGCAATTGCTGATGTGCTATCCGCAGCTCTCCGGACGGCTCGACGCCGATAGCCGCGCGCTACTGCTGGAGGATGAACAAGCCGATGCCGAGGTGCTGTCGCACCTGGTGTCCGCGTGCGACGAGTTACAGGGTGAAGTGAATTTCGCGGCCTTTAGCGAGCATCTGGCGCAGTCGCCGTATGCCGAGGTCTACGCCAATGTGCGTGCGGCGGTACTGCGCGAAGAGATCGACGAGGAACCGGCGGAGCAGGAATTCGACGCGGCCATCGCCAAGCTGCTGGCGGGGCCGTTGCAGCGGGAACTCGCCAGCCTGCAGCAGTCGGTGGTAATGGGTACGGCGGACGAGGCTGGCAAGAGCCGGATGCGATGGCTGGTCAGCGAGATCAACCGCCGGCGCCAGTTAGGTTGACCGTCCGGTAGGTCGGTCAAGGCTTGTGGTGACAAATAGGTGAAGGTTTAGCTTGACCTTGTTGAGCTTAAGCCTTGATTTATCAGGTGAAATCCTCACCTGTTGGGAAGCCGGCTAATTGCGACGTGCTACAATAGCCGGTTTGGATAGCGAAATCTTTCTCTCCCGTTCTGGTGAAAGTGAGCGTGCCAATGGCAAAGGCCAAAGCAACCGAAAAGGTTCCCACTAATGCTCCCCAATCAGGGAGCGGCAAGGCGTCCGCGAAGACATCGGCGGCTGCGAAGACAGCCGCGTCAGTCAAGACGCCAGCCCAGCCTGTGCCAGCTAAGACTGCTCGAAGCGCCAAGGCGCCCGCAGCGTCCACCACCACCGGGACTCGCATATCCGAGAACTTGAGGCCCTCGACTTCGGCACGCGAGAGCGGCGATAGCGCCAATACAAGCGGCAAGAACGCCGCGTCTGTACCTGTGAAAGGCAAGAGTATTACCGTGGCGAAACAGCAGAATACCGAAGTCGAGAGCAAGCGAACGGCAGCGGCCAGCGCCAAGACGGGAGACGCCAAGTCAGGCGCGCCCGCGTCCGAGGACACGCCGGTTGCCACAACTTCCGCCCCCGTTGCATCCGAGCGTCCCGCCGCTCCGGCAGTCAAGCCGGAGCCGAAGAAGCGTGGCCGCAAGCCCAAGGCCGGATCGCAGCACGACGACAGCACTACAGACGACGTGACTGAAGAGCTTTACGAAGACGAGATCCCCGCCGCAGCGCCCGCGGCCGCCCCCAAGTCCGAAAAGCAGAAGGCTCGCGACCGCAAGGCCAAGGAAAAGGCTCTGCTCAAGGAGTTCGCCTCGACCCAGCAGGGCACCGAGGAAGAACTGGAGGTGCGCCGCCAGAAGCTCAAGGCGCTGATCAAGCTGGGCAAGTCACGCGGTTACCTGACGTACGCGGAGATCAACGATCACCTGCCGGACGACATGGTCGATTCGGAAACGATCGACACCCTGGTCGCCACGCTGAACGACATCGGCATCGCCGTCTACGAGCAGGCGCCGGACGCGGAAACGCTGCTGCTCAACGACAATGCCCCGTCCGCCACCAGCGAGGAAGAAGCCGAGGAAGAAGCTGAGGCCGCGCTTTCCACGGTGGACTCCGAGTTCGGCCGCACCACCGATCCCGTGCGCATGTACATGCGCGAGATGGGCACGGTGGAGCTGCTCACGCGCGAAGGCGAAATCGAAATCGCCAAGCGCATCGAAGCCGGCCTGAAAGACATGGTGATGGCGATCTCGGCGTGCCCGGTCACGATCTCCGAGATCCTGGCCCTGGCCGAACGCGTTGCCAGCGACGAGATCAAGATCGACGAGTTCGTCGATGGCCTGATCGACCCCAACGCCGAGGATGTTCCCGTGGCGCCGCCGGCGCCTGTTGCCGCGCCAGTGGCCGAGGAAGACGACGAGGAGTCGGACGATGAAGAGTCCGACGAAGACGAGGACGACGATGCCGGTGGCCTGGCTGCCTCCGCGCGCCAGCTTGAAGAACTGAAGCAGGGCGCTCTGGAAAAATTCCGCGTCATCGCCGAGCAGTTCGACAAGATGCGCCGCTCGTTCGAGAAGGAGGGCTACAAGTCCAAGGCCTACGTCAAGGCCCAGGAAGCCATCCAGAACGAACTGATGACCATCCGCTTCACCGCGCGCAACGTCGAACGCCTGTGCGACACGCTGCGTGGCCAGGTGGACGAAGTGCGCAAGCTTGAGCGCTCCATCCTGAAGATCGTGGTGGACAAGTGCGGCATGCCGCGCGCCGACTTCGTCGCCCGCTTCCCGGGTAACGAAACCAACCTCGAGTGGATCGACACGATCATCGCCGACAGCAAGCCGTACAGCGTCACCGTCGAGCGCAATGTGCCGGCCGTGCGTGAACTGCAGCAAAAGCTGATCGACCTGCAGTTGCGCGTGGTGCTGCCGCTGAAGGAGCTCAAGGACGTCAACCGCAAGATGAGCGAGGGCGAGAAGCGCGCCCGCGAAGCCAAGCGCGAGATGACCGAGGCCAACCTGCGCCTGGTGATCTCGATCGCCAAGAAATACACCAATCGCGGCCTGCAGTTCCTCGATCTGATCCAGGAAGGCAACATCGGGCTGATGAAGGCGGTGGACAAGTTCGAATACCGCCGCGGCTACAAGTTCTCGACCTACGCCACGTGGTGGATCCGCCAGGCCATCACCCGTTCGATCGCCGATCAGGCGCGCACCATCCGTATCCCGGTGCACATGATCGAAACGATCAACAAGATGAACCGCATCTCGCGCCAGATCCTGCAGGAAACCGGCAACGAACCGGATCCGGCAACGCTGGCCGAGAAGATGGAGATGCCGGAAGACAAGATCCGCAAGATCATGAAGATCGCGAAGGAGCCGATCTCCATGGAAACGCCGATCGGCGACGACGACGACTCCCATCTGGGCGACTTCATCGAAGACACCAACACGCTGGCCCCGGCCGAAGCAGCGCTGCACGGCTCCATGCGCGACGTCGTCAAGGACGTGCTGGACTCGCTCACGCCGCGCGAAGCCAAGGTGCTGCGCATGCGTTTCGGCATCGAAATGAGCACCGATCACACGCTGGAAGAAGTCGGCAAGCAGTTCGACGTCACCCGCGAACGGATCCGCCAGATAGAAGCCAAGGCACTGCGAAAGCTGCGCCATCCGAGCCGCTCTGATAAGCTTAAGAGTTTCCTCGAAGGTAGTTGATCGGTATCATGCCGGTCTGACTTTCCTGGGCCTCTAGCTCATGCCTGGTTAGAGCAGCGGACTCATAATCCGTTGGTGCCGTGTTCGACTCACGGGAGGCCCACCATTATTGAGAAAAGCCCCGCAAGTTTCTGCGGGGCTTTTTCTTTTCTGCGATGGCCTCGGCGCGTGCTCCGCCGATCCTTGCCATGCGAGCATTCAAAGCTTCTGCACGGCAGCCAGGTCGAATATCTTCGCCCAGCGCAACGCCTCCTTCCGATTCGCCATCGGTATATTCCAGCCGCCTTGCGCATTGTGTTCCAGACGCAATGCAAGCTTCCATTCGCCGCCGTTCTCCAGCGCGCTGGCGCCCGCGATATCCGCAAAAATAAACTTCGTCTGCTGGCCGTCGACGTCCAGTGCGCCACGTTTGCGCTCAGGGTCCACACGGACCTTTCCCCACGATCCCTCCAGCGACAGGATGCGTTCCCCTTTGACCGTCACGCCGTGGATCGCGCGATAGCGGCGCACCAGGCTTGCGACGAATGCAGCAAGCAGTGCCGCGCAGAACACGACGGCAGCGGTACCGGCGAGCCAGCCAAAGGCGGCGGCTACCGTTGCGTAGAGACGGACCGCGCCGTAGATGAGGGCACCGATCAATGCCAGGCCGGCGATGATGAATGGCACGTCTTTTCCTTTAAAAAAATGGAAATGAATTAACCGGCCCGCCTATGGCGCCGGATTGGATGGCCGCTGCGGCGTGACCGATGTACCGAAGGTGTTGCCCATGCGGTGGCTTGTCGCCGAATAGTTGAACAGCCCCAGTGCATTGGAGGGGCGTTCCACGATGGCTTCGGATGCCAGCTTCCGGTCAGAGGGCGGCTCCCCCGGGCCGGGCTTGGGAATCAGCTTTTGCGTCAGGCAGGTAAACGACGGGGCCCGCACGCCATCGACTTCGACCTCGACACAACTCGCCGCGGCATCCCCCATCGGTGGGGGCGCCTCCGAAGCGAGCAGGGAGCCGGCCGTCCCAAGGCTACCCACGGTCATTGCCGCAACTGCCAGCCACTTGCCCATTTCGTGCTCCGTCATCGTTGCTCGCCAAAAACGGCATTGGCGATATGCCTGAAGTGTAGCGCCGCCTTTCAGACCGCGCGGCACGTAATTTCCTATCCGCGAACACCTGCCTTTAAAGCGCATCGCCAACGCCCGCCTGCGCGCATGAAGCTTTCGTGACAAACGACAGTCGCCGCGCGGGCCGTTCGTCTAACCATTCGTACGCGGCGCTGAAATGATGACCGCTCATCATGGCCTCGCGGATGCGATCGCATGCGACTTGCCTCTGGTGGGGGCGCCGGCGCAAGGGAACGACGGCAATTGTTTCGCAAGGAATTGAGTAAACACATGCAAGGCAAGAACAAGAAAGAAGCGTCCGGGCGCTGGAGGGCGGTGTGTCTCGCGATACTGGGACTAGGGGCGCAGGGAACAGCCATGGCGCAGGCTACGGCCGATGCAGCGGCGGAGGCGCCGGCGCCTGCCGTACAGCCCGAAGCGGAACGCCGCGTCGACATCAATGAGTACATCGTGCGTGGGAACACGGTGCTGGACGCACGCTCGATCGAGCGCGCGGTGACGCCTTACCTCGGCCCCAAACGCACCATGAAGGATATCGAGGGCGCGCGCGATGCCTTGCTCGCGGCTTACCAGGCCAAGGGTTTCCAGTCGGTGTACGTGGACCTGCCCGAGCAGCAGGCTGTCGGCGGCGTGGTCTTCCTGCAGGTGAGCGAGACCAAGGTGGGGCGCGTGCGCGTGGTTGGCGCGCAATACAACTCGCCGGTGGAGGTGCGTGAGCAGGTGCCCGCGCTGGCGGAGGGCGCGGTGCCGGATTTCAACCAGGCGCAGACGGAGCTGACCGCGCTGAACCGCGGCGGGAACCGGCAGGTGATGCCGCTGGTCCGGCAGGGCACGCTGCCCGGCACGATGGACGTGGATCTCAAGGTCGACGACAGCAGCCCGTGGCGGGCTAGCGTCGGCCTGAACAACGACTACAGCGCGGACACGAAACAGCTGCGGGCCACGGCTTCGCTTGGCCACGACAATCTCTGGCAACTTGGCCACAGCGCATCGGTCAGCTTCTTTGGCGCGCCGCAGGACCTGAACCAGACGCAGGTGTGGTCGGGCTCTTATGTGGCGCCGCTGCGTGGGACCAACTGGGGCGTCGAGGCTTCTGGCTACAAGTCGGACAGCAACGTCGCGACGGTGGGCGGCACGAACGTACTGGGCAAGGGCTATGCGGTCGGCGTGAAGGCGACCTACACCGTGCCGAACACCGGCGCGTGGTGGCACGCGTTCAGCGCGGGCGTGGACTTCAAGGACAACGAGGAGGTCACGCGCCTGGGCAGCAGCGGCGACACCGTGCCGCTCAAATACGCGCCGATCACCCTGGGCTATTCGGGCTTCGGGCAGACGGAACGCGGCAGCTTTGGCCTGAACCTGTCGCTGGTCGCGGGCACGCGCAGTTTCCTCGGCTATGGCAGCACGGCGCAGCAATTCGACTACAAGCGCTACAAGGCTTCGCCGAGCTTCATGGTGCTCAAGGGCGATACCAATGGCACGTACACTTTTGCGGGGAACGCGCAACTGGGATGGCGCCTGGCTGCCCAGATCACGGATTCCCCGCTGGTGTCGAACGAGCAGATCGCCGCCGGCGGCATGAATTCCGTGCGCGGCTACCTGTCGGCCGAAACCACGGGTGACTACGGCGTGGTCGGTTCCGTCGAGATGCGCACGCCGCCGCTCACGTTCTTTACCTCCGTGGTCGAGAACTGGCGCGCCTATTTGTTCGCCGATGCCGGCCAGGTGCGCCTGCGCGATCCGTTGCCCGAGCAGCAGAGCAATTTCTCGCTCGCCTCGGTGGGCATGGGCACCACCTTCCGCCTCGGCCAGAAAGTCACCGGGCGCCTGGACCTGGGCTATCCGCTGAAGGCCGGGCCACGCACGGAGCGCGGCGACCCGCGGGTGAATTTCAGCGTCACCGCGAGCTACTGACCTTCGCTCCAGCCTCTTTTACATCCATTCCTTACGAGCTAACCGAGAACCACTGTCATGCGACGCATCCTTTTGCTCGTGCTCACGCTGCTGAGCACACTACTGCCTGACCTGGCCCATGCCTGGTGGCAGCCCGACTGGGCTTACCGCAAGCCGGTCACGATCGATGCCGGCCCCAAGGGCGGGGCGATCGGCGGCGACGCGGGCCGTACTCCGGTGCTGCTGCGCCTGCATACCGGCAACTTCAGTTTCGAAGGCGTGAGCGAGACCGGCGCCGACCTGCGCTTCGTCGCGGCGGACGACAAGACGGTGCTCAACCACCAGATCGAACAGTTCGATCCGCTGCTGGGCATCGCGCTGGTCTGGGTCGATGTGCCGGCGGTATCGGCGGGCGGCCCGCAGCAGTTGTGGATGTACTACGGCAATGCCAAGGCGCCGGCATCGGGCAATGGCCAGCGGACCTTCGACCCGGACTACACCCTCGTCTATCACTTTGCCGAGGGCAGCGTGCCGGCGCGCGATACCACGGCTTATGGCAACCATAGCCAGACCGCCGTGGTGAGCATCGATGGCACGGTCATCGGCAAGGGCGCGCAGCTCGGCGCCGCGCCGCTGGTGCTGCCGTCGTCTCCTTCGCTGGCGCTGGCCGCCGGCGCGCAGTTCGGCTTTTCCGCATGGGTACGCCCCGAGAAGCTTGGGCCGCTGCAAGTCATCTACGCCCGCCGCGATGGCGCGGGCGAACTCGTCATCGGCATCGACCAGGGCGTGCCCTTTGTGCAGGTCAACGGCCAACGCAGCAATCCCGGCCAGCCCGTGCAGGCCGGACAGTGGTCGCACCTGGCGGTCAAGTCCGATGGCAAGAGCGTGGCCCTCTATGTCGGCGGACGCCCCGCCGCGTCGCTGGCGGCCAGCCTGCCGGCCTTGAACACGCCGGCCTCGCTGGGTGCCGACACGGCTGCCGGCTCCGCACTGGCCCCTTTCACCGGCGCCATCGATGAAGTGCGCCTGTCCAAGATCGCACGCCCGGATGCGCTGATCCTGGCGGACGCCGTATCGCAGGGCGCCGAGTCGCGGCTTGCCGTATTCGGTGCCGACGAGCAGCAGGCCGGCAAGAGCCACTTCGGCTTCATCCTGGCGGCCATGCCGCTCGACGCGTGGATCGTGGTGGGCCTGCTCGGCATCATGATGGCGCTGTCGTGGGCCATCATGATCAGCAAGGGCCGCAGCTTCGGTGCGAACTCGCGCGCCAATGCCGCGTTCATGGTGCACTTCCGCCAGGCGTCCGGCGCGCCGCTGGACCAACTGGCCAAGAGCAACCGGATCCCCGAGGACGTCAAGGCGGATTCGTCGCTGTGGCGCCTGTATGAAATGGCGGTCGAGGAAATGCACCGCCGCCATCAGATGGGCTACGACCTCAATGCGGTTTCCGATGCCACCATCAGCGCGATCCGCGCGGCGATGGATGGCGTGATGGTGCGCGAGAGCGAACGCATGGCGGCCCGCATGAACTGGCTGTCGACCACCATCGAGGGCGCGCCGTACGTCGGCCTGTTCGGCACGGTGATCGGGATCATGCTGGTATTCGTCGTGGCGGCCATGGCCGGCGCGGTGGATATCAACTCGGTGGCGCCGGGCATGGCCGCGGCCTTGCTGTGTACCGCCGCCGGCCTGGGCGTCGCGATTCCCGCGCTGTTCGGCTACAACTGGCTGGCCTCTCGTTCGGATTCGATCGGCGCCGACATGGCGGTGTTCGTGGATGAGTTCGCCACGCGCCTGGCCGAAGAGCAGGGCGAGGGACGTCGCGTCCCCGCTGCCCTGCACCGGGCTTAAGGGGAGCGCGCGGCCATGGCATACGCAGCCAAGTTCGGCACCAAGAAGCGCTCGAGCGGCATCAACATCACTCCCTTCGTCGATGTGCTGCTGGTGGTGCTGGTGATTTTTATCCTGACCAGCAATGCCAGCATCCCGGGCATCAAGGTGGACCTGCCCAAGGCTAGTTCGTCGGTCGCGCTGGAGAAGCCCAAGACCAAGGCCATCACGATCGACAACGCGGGCCAGGTGTTCCTCGATGCCTATCCGGTGACGCTGCCGGAACTGGAGGAGCGCCTGCGCACGGAGAAGGCCCTGACACCGGATTTCCCCGTGATCGTGCGTGGCGATGCCGCCGTGCAGTACGCGAAGGTCGTGGAGGTGCTGGACCTGCTCAGGCGCATCGACCTGAACCAGATCGGCCTCGTCACCGGCAAGCCGGCGTGAGGAGAGTCGGGTGAAACATCGCGATCCAACTCCTCGCCCCCGGCAGCGCGCGGCCGTCCTGTGGCGCCGCTGGGGCGGGCTGCTCATCGGCGCGCTGGTGATCGTCGGGCTGGCTGTGCTGGTCTGGCGCCTGCTGTCCGATACGGCCAGCACCAGGCGCGAGGTGGCCGCCACGCCGATGCTGGTGCTGCCACCGCCGCCGCCTCCGCCGCCCGAACCCGAGAAGCTGCCCGAACCGGAGCCGGAGAAGATCAAGCCGGAAGTGGTCGAGCCCAAACCGGCGGACCCGCAGGAAGCGCCGAAGGACGACGCGCCGCCAAGCCCGTCGAAGGACCTCGGCGACCCGGTCACGATCGACGGCGCGGCGCAAGCCGGCACGGACGCTTTCGGCATCCAGGCCGGGAGCGGCGGCGGCATGACCGGCGGCGGTGGCGGACTCGGCAGCCGGTCCTATGCGAGCTATGTCTCGAATGCCTTGCAGCAGGCGTTCGCGCGCGACCAGCGTACCCGGCAACTGGCGTTCGAGGATATCCGCATCGATCTGTGGCTGGACGCCGACGGCAAGGCGACGCGCGCGCAACTGGTGCGCGGCACCGGCAACGCGCAGACCGACGAAGCCGTGCTGGCCATGGTGCGCGATTTCCGGGCCGACGAGCGGCCGCCGGCTTCGCTGCGCTTTCCGATGCGTATGTCGATCAAGGGGCGCCGGCCGTGACGATGCCCGAGGCACGTCGCCGCCTGTCCCACCTATCCCATCCCATTCTCTTGAACGAACCGATGAACCATCCAGCAATCCCCCAGCGACATCTGGGCCGTGGTGCAGCGTGGCAGACGCACGAAACAAAGGGCCGCTCCTCACACCAGGCGGCGCCCATACGCAAGACGCAGGTCCTGGCCGCGGCCATGGCGATCGCATTGCTGACGGCGAGCGGCGCGGGCCACGTGCAAGCCGCGGCGCCCGGCGACACCTCCATGGTCAGGCTGATCCGCAGCCTGATCCAGAGCGGCGCGCTGAACAAGGACGCCGGCGAGGCGCTGCTGGCCCAGGCCCAGACCGAGGCGATCGCTGCCCAGCAGGCGCAGCGCGTGGCGTCGGTGGCGCCGGCCGCTACCGCCGGCGGCATGCGCGTGGAGCCGGGCGATGTGCGTGTGCCCTATATCTCGGACACGGTCCGCGACCAGATCCGCGACGAGGTCAAGGGGCAGGTCATGGCCCAGGCGCAGGCCGAGGGCTGGGCGGCTCCGAACGAGACGCCGGAGTGGACCAAGCGCATCCGCATCGAAGGCGATGTGCGCGTGCGCGACGAATCGCGCTTCTACTCCAGCAACAACACCGATAGTGCCATCGACTGGTCGGCGATCAACCAGGGCCCGGGCTTCGACGTCAACCCGAACACCAACCTGTCGCTGCCGCCGCTGCTCAACACGCGCCAGAACCGCGTGAGCCTGCTGCGCGCCCGTGCGAGGTTCGGCGTCTACGCCGATATTTCCGAGAGCACCCGTGCGGGCATCCGCATCGCGACCGGCAATGACGACAGCCCCGTGTCCACCAACCAGACGCTTGGCGGCGGCCTTGCCAAGAAGAACGTGTGGCTCGACCAGGGCTGGCTGTCATACCGGCCGGCGGAGTGGGTCAACCTGACCGCTGGCCGCTTCGGCAACCCGTTCGTGTCGTCCGACCTGCTGTTCTCGAACGACCTGAATTTCGACGGCCTGGCGGCGCAGTTCGACAAGGCGCTGCCCAACAGGGACGTGGCGTTGTTCGGCACCCTCGGCCTGGTTCCGCTCGAATACTCCTCGGACAACTTCCCGAGCCGCAGCCAGAACAAGGCGAGCAGCGAGAAGAAGTGGCTGCTGGGCGCGCAGATCGGCGCCAGTTGGAAGGTCAACAACGACAACCGCCTGCGCGGAGCGCTGGCGTATTACGACTTCCGCAATGTCAGCGGCGAAGTGTCCCAGCCTTGCGCCTTGTACGCTGGCGCCGACAGCTGCAGCACGGACTGGGCGCGGCCGGCCTTCATGCAGAAGGGCAACACGTTGATGCTGTTGCGCAATATCGCGCTCAACCCGCTGGATCCGGCCGGCACGCCGCAGCCCCAGTACGTGGGCCTGGCTTCCAAGTTCCAGTTGCTCGACCTGAACTTCCGCTGGGAAACCAAGGTGGCCGGCAGCCTCGGCCTGCGCATGGATGCGAACTACGTCCGCAACCTGGCGTACGACGAGAACGGCATGTTCACGCGCGCCAACGGCGGCATCGTCAACAACTTCGGCGGCAGCGGCGGCACCAATCGCGCCGACTTCAAGAGCGGCGGCAACGCCTACATGTTCCAGGCCACGCTGGGCAAGCCCGTTACCGTTGCCAGGGGCGACTGGAACCTGCTGCTTGGCTACAAGCGCATCGAGCCGGATTCGATGCCGGACGGCTACAACGATTCGACTTTCCACCTGGGCGGCACCAACGCGCGCGGCTATTACGTGGGCGGCTCGTACGCTGTCGACAAGAACACCTGGTTCACCGGCCGCTGGACGTCGACCAAGGAAGTCTATGGCCCGCCGCTGGCAATCGATATCTTGCAGGTCGAGATCAACACGCGCTTCTAGGAGGGATACCGTGTCATCCACATCATGCCTCCGAGGCGCCTGGCGTCCGCTGGCGCTATGCGCCAGCCTCCTGATGGCGGGGGCAACCGCCCACGCCCAGCAGGCCCAGACCATGGAAGAGCGCTTGCGTGCGCAGCTGCGCATCACGACCACGCAATTGCAGCAGGCGCAGAACGAACTGGCTGCGCTCAAGGCCGGCGCGCCGCAGGGCGGCGGCGCCGTTGCGCCCGCCACGGATTCCGAGGCACTCCGGAAAGACCTGGAACGCACCCGCGCACAGCTCGCGGCCGAGCGCCAGGAGCGCGAAAGGCTGAGCGACAGGAACCAGCAAGGAAAGCAGCAGGCGCAAGCCATCGCGGAGAAGGCGAGCGCGCAGGTCGCCCAGTACCGCAACGCCTACGACGAGCTGCTGAAGCTGGCGCGCGCGGCGGAGGCCGAGCGCCAGCGGCTGACCGTCGAGGCCACGTCGCGGAACACGGCGATAGCCCGATGCGAGGCCAAGAACGCGCAGTTGTACGCCGTCGGGCAAGAGATCCTGCATGCGTATGAGACGGTCGATATCGGCGCGGTGATGATCGCTCGCCAGCCCTTTGCCGCGCAGAGCCGGGTCAAGTTCGAGCAGATCGCACAGGAGTATGGCGACAAGCTCTACGAAGGGCGCTTCTCGGCCGCCGGCGCGGCTCAGGCCGCGCCGGCGGCGAGCGCCTCGACCGATGCCAGGGCGGCGACAGGCGCGCCGGAGGCTGCGCGCCCGTGACCCGCGAATCCAGCAGCAGCCCGTGCATCGCGGTGGCGCCGAGCCTGCTGTTGCTGGGGCGCGAGTGCTTTGTCATGTTGCTGCGCTGTAATGAGGAACGCACGGCTGTGCGTGGGCCGGGCGGCGCCGCCGGTTCCCGCGTCTGCGCGCCCGCGCGTCCGGAGAAAAGGGTACCTACGCAGATGAATCGATTGAAATTGCATGTCCAGGCCGTGCTGCCTCCGGTGCGTACGGCCATCGGCATCTTGCTGGCTTCCTGGCTGAGCGCGGCACCCGTGCAGGCGGCGGAACCCGCCGCCGCCCCTGTCGTGGCACGCCTCGGTACGATCACGGTAGGCCAGGACGATGTGGCTCGCTTGCTGCAGGGCTTGCCCGACGCGGACCGGGCCGCCGCCAGGAGCAACCGCGCGGGCATCGAGAACTGGCTGCGCCAGCGCCTGGCCAGCGAAGCGCTGCTGCGCGAGGCGCAAGCCAAGGAATGGGCGGACCAGCCGGAGGTGAAGGCGCGCGTGGACGCCGCCGTGCGCGAGATTTCCGCGCGGATCGTATCCACCACCTACCTGGAGTCGGTCACGCAGGTGCCGGCCGGCTATCCGTCCGAGGCCGAGGTCAAGGCGGCTTACGAAGAGGGCAAGGTGAACTTCCAGGTGCCAGCGACGTATCGCGTCGCGCAGATTTTCCTGGCAACCAAAGCCGGCGATGCGGCTGCCACCGCCAGGGTTCGCGATGAAGCGCGCAAGCTGGCCGGGCAGGCACGCCAGGGCGATTTCGCCGCCCTGGCCAAGCGCCATTCGCAGGATGCCCGCGGCGCGGAGCGCGGCGGCGAAGTCGGCACGCTGCCGCTGGCCCAGATGCTGCCGGAAGTGCGCGATGTTGTCGCCAGGCTCAAGGCCGGACAGGTCAGCGATCCGGTGCAATCGGACGCGGGCTTTCATGTGGTGAAGCTGCTGGATTCGCAGCCCGCCCGTACCGCGGCGCTGGACGAGATCAAGTCCCAGCTGGTGGCGGCGATGCGCCAGCAGCGCCAGCAGCAGCTTGTGCAGGCCTATCTTGCCAAACTCACGCAAGCGGGCACGTTGAGCATCGATACCGCCGCGCTGGACGCGGTGCTGCAGAAAGTGAACTGAAGCCGCGGGTCGGGGCGCATGTTGCCCCGGCCAGCCACCTATCCTCCTTCCCATTCAAGTTTCAGGAAATACCATGAACGCAAATGCCAACCAGGTTGAAGTCGCAGAAGACACCAAGCCCGCCCTGCTAATGGCGGCCACTTCCGACCAGGTCGCTGACGCCATCAAGGCCGCCGGATGCGCCGTGGCGGCCATCGAGCAGGACGGCGTGCCGCGCCTGCACAGTGCCAGCCATGGGGTCGGCTTCCAGGTCCTGTGGGGCAATTCGGTAACGCCGGGCGAGTACCTGGACTTCACGCTGAGCTGCCCGCTGCGGGTGCAAGGTGGTGCCCTGCCCGAGGGCGTGCTTGGCGACTGGCATCGCGCAAAGCGCTTCGCACGCGTCGCGCAGCATGGCGAATTCCTGGTCCTGGAAATGGACGTGGTGATCTCCGGCGGCGTGGGCCCCGACTATCTCACCGTGGCGATGCAGCTGTGGATGCAGATGATGGGGCAGTTCTTCCTCCATCTGCGCAACTTCCAGCCCGCCGTGTCCGACGCGCCTGCAGACGGGCAAGCGCTGGACACCGGCGCCGCCGTGCTGGCGGAAGAGGAAACTGCCTCCCCGTGACGTTGCGCGCGATGGTGATCTGACGTACGGCCTGCCGTCAGCCGGGGCGGGCCGGTGCATCTCCAATGTTTCACCCAGCAGGCTTTTTGTATCGAGGTCGTCACGTCCTGGTGCCACGATGGCGATTTCAACATGGTGCCGGTGACTTGCCGACGCTTCGAGGTCCGGCACCTGGCGGACAAGGTCTGCGTGACATGTATCGAGGGGGCGCTGAGGGTGGAGCATCCGGCCGGCAACCGGGTGCTGCAGGCACGCCAGCAGACGGTCTATGACGATGTTGCCGCCGGCGGCGTTGCGCGGATCGAACCGGCTGGCGTTTCGGCATGGCGGAACGGTGAACTGGTGTTTAGCCAGGCGCGGCTGATCGATGTGCTTGACGAGATCAATCGCTACCGGCGCGGGCGTGTGGTGCTGATGAATGCTGCTGTGCGTGACAAGCCTGTGAGTGGGAGTTTTTTTATGGCGTCGCTGGATCTTGCGCTGGCTCAGTTGCAGCATACTTTTGATTTGCAGGTCAGGTTGTTGCCTGGTGGGTTGGTTGTTTTGAGTTGAGGTTTGGGTGGGGTTTTGTCTGGGTGTTTCTGGTTGCTGCTGACGTTTGGGGGCGGGGTTTTATTGCTTCTAGCAGCTAGAAGCAATAAAACCCCGCCCCCAAACACCAATCTGCACCAGCAGCCAGCAGCGCGGTTGAGCAGCGCGACGCGCCGCTCAACCGCGACCGCAAGGGCCTCAACAGCAACGACATCTGGATCGACTGCCGCGCGCTGGCGCAAGTGCGGGTACGGGCGCTGATGCGCATGGCATATGAAGTTTCTGTGACAAACGACATCTCCGGCCAGTGAGTTCCGTCTCAGTATGACGGCGTGCGGACCCTCGCAGCCGAGCGTATGCCATGACGACAGACAGGAACTCCGATGTATTCCCCCATTGATCCAAGCCGGCAGTCCAGCCCCGTCGCCCGCAAGCGGGACGCGCCGCGGCAGTTCTGGCGGCGCCTGCGCCGTACCCTGGGGCTGGTGGACCTGGGCGCGGTGTCCTCCGCCTCCGGGCAGGCGCCCGCGCAGCCGTTTCCGCAGCACTGGATGCGCTATGCGCAACTGGCCAGCACGCAGTTGCAGGCGCGGCTGGACGACCATGCCGACGCGGCGGCGCTGCGCTTGCAAGGCTGGATGCAGGATCGCTTGCTGCCGCGGCAGGCCGCACCGCACCCGGCCGCGTCGTTGGTGATGCGCGTATGGCTGGCGCCCAGCGGCCGGGTCGAGCGCGTGGAGTTCGACTCGCTGGGCAATGCGCAGGCCGATGCGGACCTGCGCGCCGTGCTGATGACGCAGGCCTTGTCCGAGCCGCCGCCGCCGGATATGCGCCAGCCGATGGTGATGGAGCTTGCGCTGGATTTCCCAACGGCCAGTTGACGTGGCGGACGCTTTCGAACCAGGCCGCAGCCGCGCCATGCGTTGCGCGCTGGCGGCTGCCTCGGCGGCGCTCCTGTTTGTGCTGGCGACCGGCACCGCCGGATGCGCGCCGCTGCAGGCGGCACCCGATTTCTCGCGGCTGGTTCGGGAGAATGGCCCGGCCGTGGTCAACATCGGCGTCGCGCGCGAGGCGTCGCCCGCGCGTCTTTACGCCGATCCGCCGCGCGGGCGTTCCGCCGGCGTCGTGCCGCGCCAGGACAACGTCGACGAGACCAGCCTGGGCTCCGGCTTTATCCTCAGCGGCGACGGCTACATCCTCACCAACGCGCACGTGGTCGCGCGCGGCACGCAGGTCAGCGTGAAGCTGACCGACCGGCGCGAGTTCAAGGCGCGGCTGGTCGGGCTGGATACCGTGGCCGATGTGGCCTTGCTCAAGATCGACGCGACCGGCCTGCCGACGGTGAAGATCGGCGATCCCGCCAGTGTCGAGGTCGGCAACTGGGCACTGGCCATCGGCTCGCCCTATGGCTTTTCCAACTCGGTCACGGCCGGCATCGTCAGCGCCAAGGGCAGGGTGCTGCCGGGCGCCGAGTACATGCCCTTCCTGCAGACCGACGTACCGGTCAATCCCGGCAACTCCGGCGGGCCGCTGTTCAACCTGAAGGGTGAAATGATCGGCATCAACTCCCGCATCTACAGCCGCAGCGGCGGCTACCAGGGCTTGTCGTTCGCCATCCCGATCGATGTGGCCATGCGCATCAAGTACCAGTTGCAGAGCAAGGGCGCGGTCACGCGGGGCCGCATTGGGGTGGCGGTGCAGGAGGTCACGCAGGCCCTGGCCGATTCGTTCCGCCTGCCGCGCCCGGCGGGGGCGCTGGTGAGCTATGTGCAGCCGGGCGGCGCCGCCAGCCGGGCCGGTGTGAAACCGGGCGACGTGATCCTGCAGGTGGGCCCGCGCGACGTCGCGCAGTCCGCCGATGCGCTGATCTTTATCGCGGACCTGCCGCCTGGCGCGGCAACGCCGTTCAGGATCTGGCGGGAACGTGCATCGCTGGTGCTGCATGTGACGCCCGATCGCTTCGACGCGCCCAGGGTCGCACGGGTTGCCGCGCCGGGCCATGCGCCGCTGGGCATGATGGTCAGGCCGCTGTGGCCGCAGGAGCGGCAGGTGCTGCGCATCGATGGCGGCCTGCTGGTGCAGCGCGTGAACGCGGCAGCATTGCGCGCGGGCGTGAACACCGGCGACGTGATCCTCGCGCTCAACGGCCAGCCGGTCGACAGCGTGGAGGCGCTGGCCGAAGAAGTGAGCGCGGCGGAAGGCGCGGTGGCGCTGCTGGTCCAGCGTGGCAGCGCGCGGCTCTTTATCGCCATCGAGACGCAGCAGCCGTCCGGCGCCGGGCAAGAGGAGTGAGCCATGTCACGGCAATCCTTGCCATGGAGTCACGGCGGCGTCACATTGGATCCCTACGATGCGGACCGGTATGTGGTCGGGCGGTGCGTCCGGCCCAGCATGGATTCCTCAACGGACAGGGCATTGGATCGTGATGGCAAGCTTGGTCGCATCCCCCGGTGCGCGTGCACTGGTCTGCTATATGGCGGTCCTGGCTCTGAGCCTCGCCGGCCAGCAGGTCCACGCCGGGCAGCCCGCCACGGAGATGGCATTCGACCTGCCGGCCCAGCCATTGAAGCAGGCGCTGGCGCAATACGATGCGCAGACCAGCCTATCCGTTTTCTTTTCCTCCGAGCTTGCTGCGGGGCGAACCTCGAATGCCGTTCACGGGAGCTACAGCCCGGAGGCGGCGCTGCGCAAATTGCTGGAGGGCACGGGACTGAACGTGCAGGCAACGGCGGCCGATGCCTTCGTGCTGGTGCCCGGCGCGCCCAACCCGGACATGGCCGTGGCCCAGCCAGCGGCCAGTGCCCAGCGGCAATACGAAGGCACGGTGCAGTCGCAGATCTACCAGGCGCTGTGCGCGCGTACCGCCCTTGCGCTCGGGGATTACCGGCTGGCGCTCTATGTGCAGATCAACGCGTCCGGCCATGTGCAGCGCGTGCGTCTGCTGGACACCACGGGAGACAAGGCACGCGATGCGGCCATTGTCGAAACCGTTGAGCGCGTCGACCTGGGCCAGCCGCCGGCGGACCCGGCAAAAGCCTTCGTGCTGCTGGTCAAGCCCGTCCGCTGCGATACGGCAGCGGCGCAGTCCGGACCGTGCAGGCTCCCCTGCGGCCGGCAGGCGAGCCGATAGATGAGCCGATAGATGAGCGACTCCAGCCGTTCGACCTTGCGCGACCTTCTGGCCCAGCGCTACGAGGACCTCAAACGCCGCCTGACGTGGCGGCTGGGTTCGGCCGAACTCGCCAGCGACGCGTTGCACGACACCTGGGTACACCTGGAAGAACGCAATGAACAGGGCGAGCCGGTCAAGAGCCCCGCCGCCTACCTGATGCGCATGGCCACCAACCTGGCGCTGGATCGGCTGCAGCGTGACCGCCGCTACATGAGCGCGGAAGAAGTGGAGACGCTGATGGCCGAGATCGCCGACCCGGCCCCGGGCCCGGCGCAGACCGTGGCCGCACGCGACGAGGTGGAAGCGGTGGCCCGTCTCATCGAGAGCATGCCGCCGCGGCGGCGGGCCATCTTCCTCGCGGTGCGCGTCGATGAACTGTCGAACCAGGAGGCCGCGGTGCGCTTCGGCGTGTCGCCGCGCCTGATCGGGCTGGAGCTGAAACGGGCGCATGAATACTGCATGGCGCACCTGCCCAAGCATGGATGAAAAAAAGCATGCCGATCTGTTGCTTCCCAACCGTCTTGTCTATGTGTGCAGGCAAACCACGGTGGCGGCTCGCTTGATGCCATGATACGAACGATGAATCTTCCGGGACAACAGGACAGGGCGCTGGATGCGGTCGAGCGGCAGGCGCTGGCCTGGGTGCGCCGCGCGGCGGCGGGCGAGATGACGCCGGCCGACGGCGCGGCGCTCAGGCGCTGGTGCATGGCGGACCCCGCGCACAGGGCTGCGTTTGCCGTGGCACGGCAGCGATGGGAGCAACTGGGCGAGGCCAGCCATCTGGTGGTGGCGCGCAACCCGGCCAGCCGGCGCATTGCCGGGACGCGGCGCGCGCCGGACTGGCAGCGGCGCGCATTCCTCGGCGGCGCCATGAGCGCGGCGGCAGCGGCGGCGACGGTGGCCGTCGTCCAGCCGCCGCTGGGCCTGTGGCCTTCCGTGGAGGAGATGCGGGCGGACTACCGCACCGCGACCGGCGAGCAACGCCGGCTGGCTCTGGCCGAGGACGTCACCGTCGAGCTGAATACGCGCACCAGTATTGCCGTGCGCTCCGGAGCGGGGCGCGTGCAGGGCATCGACCTGATCTCTGGCGAAGCCGCTGTCGATACCCTGAATGCGCCGCGGCCGTTCGCGGTCGTCGCCGGGACGGGGCGCGCGTTTGCGCAGGGCGCCAGGTTCGAAGTGCGGGTCACGCCTGCCGGTGTGTGCGTGACGTGCGTCGAGGGGACGGTGCAGGTGGCGCATGCCGCGGGTGTCGCGACGCTGAGCGGCAAGCAGCAACTCACCTACGATAGTGCTGCGCTCGGACGGATTGTGCGTGTCGATCCGACGTGGATGCCGGCTTGGCGGGATGGCTACCTGCGGTTTGCCGATGCGCCGTTGCGTGAGGTGGTTGAGGAGATTAATCGGTATCGGCCGGGGAGGGTGGTGTTGCTTGATAAGCAGGTGGCGGCCAGGCATGTGACGGGGCGTTTTCAGATCCGGTCGCTTGATAAGGCTATTGCGCAGATGCAGCGGTCGTTGGGGTTGGAGGTGAGGTGCGGCGTGTGTCAAGGTAGTTGTCGCCTCAGCCGTTACGCTGCTTGCTTGTAATTCTCTGCGTTTTTCTGCGCTCGCTCCGGGTTCAGGTACACCGCATCTGGGAGTTCCCAGTTGCGGATGCCCGCGCTCCAACGCTGCGGATTCCGGGCGCGCGCGGCTTCATACAGCGCCGTTCTCTGCGCCAACAGTGCGGTAGCTTTGCCCTGATGCCGCTGGYTTGGCGTGACGTATTTCAGGCCGCTGTGTCGGTGCTCGTCGTTGTACCAGCGCACGAAGCGCAACACCCAGTCACGCGCTTGTTCCAGGCTATCGAACGGGCGCTCCGGCCACATYGGGCAGTACTTCGCCGTACGGAACAACGCTTCGGCATAGGCGTTGTCGTTGCTCACCCTAGGCCGGCTATAGGACGGCACCACGCCTAGGTCATACATCGCTGCCAGCATGGTGGCCCCTTTCATGGCCTTGCCGTTGTCCGAATGCAGTACCAGCGGACGACCTGCCGTTTGCTCCCGCAARCAGCCGTGCATCAGCAGRCGGCTGGCGTGCTCAGCCGTCTGGCTCTCATGCACCTCGTTGGCTACCAGCTTGCGGCTGTAGATGTCCTTCATCATGTACCAGTAGAAGAACTTGCCCTTGACCGTGGTCGGCAGCCAGGTGATGTCCCAACACCACACCTGGTTCGGACCCGTGGCCCGRTGCGTCGTCRGCGGGCGCGTGCACGGGGCCTTGCTGCGGCCACGCCGACGGCTTTGTCCCGCTTCATGCAGCACCCGGTAGATCGTCGATACCGATCCCACGTAGATGCCCTCATCCGCCAGCTTTGGCACGATCTGGTGCGGCGTCAGGCTCGCGTAACTTGGCTGGTTCGCCGCCCTCAGCACCGCCTGCCGTTCTGCTTCGCTGAACTTGTTAGCCGGTGCCTCGCGACACGCTTCCAGCCGCCCGTCGGCGGGGGCGTGCCGCCAGCGCTGCAAGGTCCGCTCGGTCAAACCAAGCGCCTCGCAGGCCTTCTCCTGCCGGGCCCCGGCACTCACCGCTTCATCGATCAACTCTATGGCTTCCAAGCGATCCGGGGTGCTGATCAGTCTTCCTCGTCCCGTCCCCAGATCGCTGCGGCTTTTTTTTGCAAGACCAGCAGTGCCGCCGTCTCCGCAAGCGCCGCATTCTTGCGCTTGAGCTCGCGTTCCAGCTCACGCACTCGCCTGCGCGCCGCTTCGTCGTCCCGCCGCTGCGCCAGCGTTCGCTTGACGGGCGTAGCCGCATTGGCCTGCTCGCACGCCTCACGCCATTGCTGAATCTGCTCCGCCTCTGCTCCACCACCCATTCCCGATGCTCGGTTGCATATCGTGTCATCACCTATTCGCACACCGCCCTCCATTTTGCTTCACTAAGGAAACGGAGGCGACAAGTATCCTGACATGGAGGGCGAGTAAAGAAAAGTGACACCTCCGTGTGCGAAAACGGCCAACYMCGTACAGCCGCGACAGCAGCTASAAGCAATAAAACCCCGCCCCCAAACGTCAGCAGCAACCAAAAGCCCCCAACACCCCCCCACCCCCTACCCCCCATCCCCCTGTCACGAAATCTTCAAATAAAACCTTGCCGATTCCCCCGCCCCCAACGGTCTAGATCCCAGGAGCATCGACAGCAAACCGTCGGTGGACACAATCGCAGGACCGGTTCGCCAGGCAATACACGCGAGCGGGACTCGCCGAATTTGCTTGACGGGGATGAAAGCCAGAATGGATAAGCGCGTTCACTACAAGAAGATGCCTTCGCGACAGACGGAGCGATTCAGCAGGACGGTACTCACGATCAGGCCCGTGGCCCACGCCATCGCACTGCTCGTGGCGGCGGGCGGGACAATACACAGCGCGCATGCGCAACAGGCGTTCAGCCGCGCCTGGATGGCGCAGAAGAACATGATGCAGGACACGGCCGCTGCAACCGGCCGCCTGCCCAACGGCCAGCCGGCAGCATCGCTGACCAACCCCCTCGCACAGCAGCAACGCGCCAACGAACAACTGCGGCACTCCATCGATAACCTGAATGCGGCGGCGCGCGGCATCGCCGCCATGCAGGCGACGCAGGCGGCGGCACGCCAGGCTGCGATGAATGACCCATCGGTCCCCGACGGCCTGGCAGAAGGCGGCCTGAAGGTGGACACCAACAGCCTCACCGCGGGCTGGATCAATGCGCGGCCGCTGGACAAGGAAACCGGGCAGAAGGTCGTCGACGGCAGGACGCAGGTTGCCGTCCAGCAGACCGCCGACAAGGCTATCCTGAACTGGGAGACGTTCAACGTCGGCAAGAGCACCACCTTGCGCTTCGAGCAGCAGCCGAGCTGGGCGGTGCTCAACCGCGTCAACGATCCGCACGCGCGTCCCAGCCAGATCCAGGGGCAGATCAAGGCTGACGGCACGGTAATGATCGTCAACCGCAACGGCATCGTGTTCTCGGGCAGCAGCCAGGTCAATACGCGCAACCTGATGGCCGCAGCGGTGGGCATGACCGATTCGCAGTTCCGCAAGGGGCTCTACAGCGACGCATTGGGCGCGTCCTATGTGCCGACGCTCGCCAACGACCTGGTCGTGGGCACTGCGACTTCCTCGCATGGCAATGCCACAGGCGACGTGGTTGTGGAAGCCGGCGCGCGGATCGAAACGCGCAAGCCGCAATCGGTGACGGAAGGCGGCGGCTACGTCCTGCTGGCCGGGCGCGAGGCGCATAACCGCGGCACCATCGTGACGCCCGGCGGCCAGACCACGCTGGCGGCCGGCGACAGCTTTATCATCCGCAAGGGCGTGGGCACGGACGCCAACCAGGATTCGAGCACGCGCGGCAACGAAGTCGATGTGCGGCGCAATGCCGGCAACCTGGCCGGGCTCGTCAGCAACAGCGGCTGGATCCAGGCCGCGACCGGCGACATCACCCTGACCGGCGGCAACGTGGAGCAGAAGGGCGTCGCTCTCGCGAGCACCTCGGTCAACACGCGCGGCACGCTGCACCTGAAGGCCACGGGCGACACCGGGAGCCGCGTGACACTGGCGCCCAACAGCGTCAGCGCCATCCTGCTCGACGACAGCAACGCCACGGCCCTGGATGCGCAGCGCGACGCGCTGGTCAAGGATTCCACCCGGCTTAGCGACGGCGCCTACAACCGGCGCGACCAGTCGCTCGTGAAGATCGATTCCAGCGGCGACGTCGACTTCCAGTCCGATTCCATGACGCTCGCCACCGGCGGCCAGGTGATGGTGGGAGCCGTGCGCCGCACGCGCGTGGCGGACCGCGCCGCGATCGACGTGGCCGGCGCCGTGGGCGTCAGCGTGGCGATGGAATCCAACAACGTCATGGTCAACGTGCAGGGCAACGAGCAGCGGGACTCGCCGCTCAACCGCGACAGCAAGCTGCTTATTAACGCCAATATCTGGATCGACCGCCGCACCCTGGTGCGCGTCGCCGCGGGCACCAACGGCTATGCCACCGAGCGCATGTACACGGGCGGCGGCCTGCTGGAAGTCAGCGGCTATCTGAGCACCGGCGGCCACAGCATCGGCGAATGGGCCGCGCAGGGCGGTACGGTGGGCTTCAGCGGCGGCGAACTGGTCACGCAGGCGGGGTCCGGCATCAACGTCTCCGGGGGTTCGCTGAACGTGCAGAGCGGCACCATCAGGCAGACCTGGCTCAAGGGAGCGGACGGGCGCCTGTACAACCTGGCCACGGCGCCCGCGGACAATCTCTACACCGGGCTGTATCGCGGCTTCGAGGACACGCACGCGCGCTGGGGCAAGAACACCACGGAATACTTCCTCAGCCCGCTGATCGCGCCGGGCGAGCGGCTGGAGAACGGCTACACGGTCGGGCGCGATGCCGGGCGGGTGGTCGTCGGTACGCGGTCGGCCGTGCTGGAGGGCAATATCGACGCCACCGTATTCCAGGGCGACCGCCAGCGCAATGCGCCCGACAGCGGCCTGGACGGCTACAGGCAATCCCAGGCCGCCGCGCCGCGTGCCGGCCAGTTGATCATCGGCCAGGTCATGCCGGTCTACGACAGCAAGGGCGGTACGCTGCGCGACAGTCCGCAAGCCGTGGCGAAGCAGGTGGATATCGGCGCCGTGCAACGCATTGCGTCCGGGCTGGCCCTGACGGACGCGCTGCCGGAAGACCTGCAAGGCACGATCCGGTTGGATGCCGGCTGGCTCAACGGGCTTGGCCTGGGCGCACTGAGAGTCTATGCCATGGATGGCATCGCAGTGAGCGGCGACGTGCAGGTGGCGACGGGCGGCAGCATCGCGCTGCACGCCACGCAGGTTGACGTCAAGGCGGGCCTCACGGCGCGCGGCGGTGGCATCGCGCTGGGCAACATGATCAACCGGTTCACGAGCGACGCCGGCGGCGGCTGGCTGGCTGTCCCGGTAACCGTGCCGACGGAAAAGGGCTATGTGCCGGGTGTCATGGTCGGACCTGGCGTCAAGCTGGACGCGCGCGGCCTGTGGACCAATCTCAAGCAGGATCCCACCGATATCCACGGGCTGCCGTACGTGAACGGCGGCACGGTCACGATCAGCAGTAGCGGCGATGTCGCGCTCGGCGCGGGCAGCCTGGCCGACGTGTCCTCGGGCGCGGCGCTGCTGCCGGGCGGCAAGCTCCAGGGCGGGCGCGGCGGCAGCATCACCTTGATGTCCAACCAGAACGACACCGCTGGCAAGGGCTCCGGCGCCCTGCGGATGGATGGCGAGCTGCGCGGCCACGGCGTCAGGGGCGGCGGCACGCTCACCATCGATACCGGCATCGGCGTTGCCATCGGCGGCGGCTTGCTGGCCGACAGCGGCTTGCTGCCGGCGGGTGAATCGGTGTCGGTCAACCTGACCCTGGCGCAGGCCGTCACCCTGGCTGCCGGGACGGTGCTCGCCAGCGATTTCACGTTCGCGTCCGATATCGTCGCGCCAGGGGAGGCGATGGCCGGCAACCCGGGCTTCAGCACGTCGCGCCCGTACACCCTGAAGGCAGCATGGACCGTGCCGCGCGGAACCAACGGTACTTTCTTCATTCAGGACACCAGGGGCAACTTCTACGCCAACGGCAACGTGATCCCCGCGGGTACGGTACTGAACCGCGTGTCCGGCAACATGGCGCCAGGCTACGTGGTGCCCGCGGACGCGTTTCCGGACGGCATGCCCGTGCCGGAGTTCAACATCACGCTGGCGGCCGGCACGCCGCTGCCAAGGCAAGTGGTGCTGGCCGAAGGCACCAGGCTGCTGGCAGGCACGAAGCTGCCGGATGCCGTGGCGGTCAAACCGTTGCTGGTGCTCGACAGCGGCTTGTTCCAGAGTGGCTTCTCACGCTATGCCGTGGGCAGTCACCAGGGCGTGCAGGTGGCCAGGGGCGCCGCGCTGGATGTACTGATGCCGGTGCTGCGCTTTGATGTTGCCGCGGGCCACGCCCTGGCAACCGGTGCCGATCCCGCGGGGGCTCTGGAACGCTGGCTCCCCCCGCTGTGGCAGGAGGACGCGGCCAAGGCCAGGCTGACGCAACGCGGCGGCGCGGACCTCGCGCTTTCCGCGGGTTCCGTCTTCACGCGGGCGCCGCTTGTCATCGGAGAGGGCGCGACCGTCAGCGTCGATCCGGGCCATGCGCTGACATTGCAGGGCAATGGCCAGATCACGATCGATGGCCGACTCAACGCCTGGGGCGGCAACATCGCCGTGCTGCCCGGCGCGCTGGGCACCGGCAGCGACGCGGGCCGTCCCAACGGCATCGCCGATACGATGTCGATCTGGATCGGCAACGGCGCCGTGCTCGATGCCGCGGGCCGCGCCGTTACCGCCGTCGATGCACGCGGGCGCGTCTACGGCCATGTCGGCCAGGGCGGCAAGATCGAGGTTGGCGCGCGCCATGACCTCGACGCCACCCAGGTGGACGCCGCCGATGCCTTCGTCGTGGTGCGCCCCGGCGCGCGCCTGGATGCCTCCGGCACCTCGGCCGTGCTGGACCTGCCCGGCCTTGGCGCCACCACGGTGGCGAGCGACGGTGGCGTCATTGCGCTGAGTTCCTACCGCGGGCTGTTCCTGGACGGCAGCCTGCGCGCGGCGTCCGGCGGCCACGGCGCTGCCGGCGGCACGCTGGCGCTGAGCCTGGAGACGCCCAATTACGGCCCGGTGGCCAACCTGACCGAGAAGGGCCCCGGGGTCGAAGACGCGGTGCGCCTGCCGCGCGAACTGGTGCTGGCGCAAGCGCAGGGCGGCAGTGCCCTGGCGGACGGCTTGCAAGCCGGAGACCGCGACGCGGCCCTCGCTTACGGTACCGCGCGCATCGGCGTGGACCGCATCGATGCCGGCGGCTTCGGCAATGTGGCGCTGCTGGCCAACGGGCTCATCAGCTTCGACGGCAATGTGAACCTGGCACTGGCGCAGAGCCTGCGCCTGACGGCCAGCGCCATCGGCCTCGCGGAGCATGCTGGCGCCGTCTCCGCGGTCAGCATGGCCGCGCCCTATGTGCGCCTGGCCGGCGTTTCCCGCGGCCAGCTCGACAACAGCATCATGCCGAACCCCGCAAGGCTCGCGGGGAAGGTGGCGCCGGTGGCGCAAGGGTCCGCGCTGCGGGTCGAGGCGGACTTGCTGGACCTGGCCGGCACGCTCAGTGCCGGCGTGCGTGGCACCATCAATCGCAACGCGGACACGCCGCTGGAGGTGGAGCGCAACGGCTTCGACGACATGACGCTGCGCAGCCGCGGCGATATCCGCATGTACCGCGCGGCATCCCTGACCGTGCCGGGCAACCTGACGCTGGCGGCCGCGCAGATCTATCCGGGCATGGGCGACAGCGGCACGGTGGTGGTCGGGCAGCGCAACTATGTGAACGAGTGGGGCACTCTGCTGCGCGAGTTCGACCCCGCGCGCCATCTCGATATCCAGCGCGTGGGCGATACGCTGCCGGAGGCGCCGTACTCCGTCTTCGGCCGGCTCAGCCTGAGCGCGGCCACGGTGAACCAGGGCGGCGTGCTGCGCGCGCCGCTGGGCGAGATCAATGTGGGTTCCACGGGCACGGGTACGGTCACCGGGCTGGTCAACCTGCTGCCGGGCAGCGTCACCTCGGTGAGCGCCAGCGGGCTGGTCATGCCCTATGGCGGTTCGCTCGACGGGCTCAGCTATATCCATGACGGCAAGGACGTGGAGTTCAAGGGCGTGGGCAACACCCCGGCCATCACCCTGGCTGGCCATGCCATCGATGTGCGGCAAGGCGCGGTGCTGGACATGACGGGCGGCGGCACGCTGACCGGCGCGGCCTTCCTGGCCGGGCGCGGCGGCTCCGTCGATGCGCGCATGAATCCGCTGGTGCAGGTGGGCGCGCAGGGCGGCTTCACCTTGCCAGACCTGGCGACCAACCCGGTCTACGCCATCGTGCCCGGCGCGCAGGCGGGCTACGCGCCGGTCGTCGCCGAGAAGGGGGCCAGCAACCCCTCCATCGGCCGGCAGATCACCATCGGCGCCGGCGTTCCCGGTCTGCCCGCCGGCACCTATACGCTGCTGCCTTCTACTTTTGCCTTGCTGCCGGGCGCATTCCGCGTCGAACTGAACGGCATGGCCGCGGGCGCGATGCCGGCGGGCAGCACCATTGCCATGCGCAATGGCTCGTACACCACGGCCGCGCAGATGGGCATTGCCGGCACCGGCATCCGCAATGCCATGCCCACGCAGGTCTTCCTGACGCCGGCCGATGTGCTGCGCGCCTACTCGCAGTACAACGAGACCAGCTACGCTGCATTCGCGCAGGCCGAGGCGGTGCGCAACGGCGTGCCGCGCGCCCTGCTGGAGCGCGATGCCAAGACGCTGCGCTTCGACTTCGCCTTGCCTGTGAGAGAAGGCTCGCTTGGCGATGCGCCTGCCTTGCGTTTCGCGGGCAGCACGCTGTACACGCCGGGCGAAGGCGGCTTCGGCGGCAGCGCGCTGATGCTCGGCAACAACGGCGTCGACTACGAAATCCTGGCCGCCGGCACGGCGCCGACGCCGGGCTTCAGGGGCATCTCGCTGCACGCCGCGGACATCAATGCCATCGGCGCGTCGCGTATCGGCATCGGCGGCCTGCCCTCGGTCCGCTACCTCGATCCCATCACGGGCACGCCGCAGCGCGCCAACATTGCCACGTTCGACACCGGCGCCGGGAACATTGTCCTGCGCACTGGCGCTGTGCTGAAGGCCGCCGAAGTCTTCCTCGTGACCAACACCAAGGCCGGCGGCATCGTGGTGGAGCAGGGGGCCGGCATCAACACGCTGGGGCAGGGCAAGGCCGCCTGGGATTCCACCCACGGCTTCATCTACCAGCCCGATGCGCTGAGCGTGCTGGCGGTGTCCAACGGGTGGCTGGACATGCTGGCGCCGGGCTACAGCACCGATCCCACCCGCGGCGCCGGGTTCATCGACATTGGCGCCTGCGCGCCAGGTGCGGCTTGCAGCGGCGTGACGCAGCTCTACTCCGAAGGCACGATCGCCGCTTCCACGGACCAGAGCTTCAACCTGCGAGACGCGGCCCGCTACGGCACGCGCAATCTGGTGCTGTCGGTCGGGGGCGTCAACGCCGGCAGCGAAGCCTCGCTCGCGGCCGTCGCCGCGCGCAACGCGCTGCCCGCGGGCCTGACGCTGAACCAGGGCATCCTGGACCGCCTGCTGAAGGGCGACGCCAGCCAGGGCGCACCGGCGCTGGAAAACCTGGTGTTGAACGTGCGCGATGCAGTGCGCTTCTACGATTCGGTGGAACTGTCCACCATCGACCCGGCCACCGGCAAGTCGTCGCTGGAACGGCTGGTGCTGGGCACGCCGGCGATCTTTGGCTATGGCAATGCCGATGCGCTGGCGCGTATTCATACCGATGTCCTGGTGTGGAACGGCTCGACCAATGCGCCGGGACTTGTGGCGGCCAATGGCGCCGGCACCGGCAGCGGCCGGCTGCAGGCCGATGCCCGGCAGATCGAATTCGGCTACGGACCTGGCAGCCGCCCCGACACCATCCACAGCCTGGACCGGCTGATCCTGGGCTTTGGCAACGTCGACCTGAACGCCAGCGAGCGCATCACCGCCAACCACAGGGGCTCGCTCGCGGTCTACCAGTCGCAAGGCGCATGGGACGACGCGCGCAAGGGCTACGCCTATAGTGGCGGCAATCTCCGTCTCAACACGCCGCTGCTGACCGGCCACGCCGGATCGGTGAACAAGATCACCGCCGGCGGCGATATCCGCGTGGCAGCGCCCGCCGGTGCGGCCCCGGTGGCGCTGACCGGCAAGACCCTTGCCGACGCGCTGGGTGCGGAGATCGCGCTCGATGGCGGCAGCGTGACGCTGGACAGCACGGTCTTGCTGCCCAGCGGCAAGCTCACCGTGTCCGCCGAGCGCGACGTGGTGCTGGGCGATGGCGCAAGGCTCGACCTGGCCGGCCGCAAGATCGACTTCTACGACGTCAGCAAATACAGCTGGGGCGGCGATGTCGTGCTGGAAAGCCGCAACGGCGACGTGCGCCAGTCGGCCGGTTCCCGCATCGACCTCTCCGCCGTGGAGAACCGCGCCGGCAAACTGACCGCGCTTGCGCTGGGCGCGGGTGCGGGCACCGTCGACCTGGGTGGCAGCATCCTGGGTGGCAGCAGTGGCCACTACGATGCCGGCGGCACGCTGGTGCCGTTCGCGGCCGGCGGCGCGGATATCCGCGGCCAGCATATCGCCGGCTTCACCGGACTGAACCAGCGCCTTAACGACGGCAAGCTCTTCGGTAGCCGCAGCTTCCAGCTCAAACAGGGCGACCTGACGGTGGGCAGTGAAATCAAGGCCCGCGAAGTCAGCGTATCGGTGGACGGCGGCAAGCTCACCGTGGCCGGCACCATCGATGCCAGTGGCGAACAGGTCGGCAGCATCCGCCTGGCGGGGCGCCAAGGCGTCACCATTGCAGGCGGCGCGGTGCTCGACGCCCACGGCACGGTGCTGCGCGTGGACAGCTATGGCCAGATCATCGAAGCGCCCAACCGCGCGACCATCGAAATCAATGCCGGCACCGGCCGGCTCACCCTGGAAAGCGGCGCGCGCATGGACCTGCGCGCCGGCGCCAACGCGCAGACGCTCGGCACGGTAGACCTCAATGCCCGGCGCCTGGGTGGCGCGACCGGCAACGATATCGACATCGACGCCAGCGGCGCGGTGCGCGTCGACGGCGCCCGGTCGATCTCCGTCAACGGCTTCTGGACGTACCGGGACGCGGACGCCGGCACCGACCTGGCGGCGGATGGCCGTCCTTACCAGGTGATCGACCAGGCCTACCTGGACCGCAAGCACGACGACAGCCTGAAGTTCATGGGCAAGGCGCTGGCCAACGGCGACCTGATGAACCGCAAGCTCGCCGGCCTGCGTGGCTATGCGGACGCCTTCCACCTGCGTCCCGGCGTGGAGATCGTCAGCGCCACGCCCGATGGCGACCTGCATATCGATGGCGACATCGATCTGTCGCGCTACCGCTACGCCAGCGTCAATCCGCACACGCAGCAGACCGGCGTCTACGGCTCGGGAGAATCCGGCGCGCTGGTGCTGCGCGCGGGCGGCAAGCTCAATATCTACGGCAGCCTGACCGATGGCTTCGATGCCTCGGTCCTGCCAGTCACGCCGGACGACCAGGGCTGGGTGCTGGTGAAGGGGCGCGTGCCCTGGGGCGGCGATGTGGTGGTGCCGCACGGCGATCTGGTGACATTGGCGGAAGACACCTTCTTCCAGTCGGGCCGCACGCTCAACTACGACTTGCCGATGAAGGCCATGAGCCTGCGGGCCGGCACGGTGCTGGCGGCACGCGCCACGCTGGCGGCGGACCTGGTGCTGCCGGCGGGCAGCGTGCTGGGCGGCGCCGTGCGCGACGCGCAGGGCAATGTCATCCATGCCGCCGGCACGGTGCTGGCCAGGGACGTGCCGCTGGCCGGCGGCATGCAGCTCGATGCCGGCAACCGCCTGCCGGTCGCGGCCAGCGTGGCCGCCATGACCTGGCCTGCCGGCGTGCCGCTGCCGTTCCCCAATGGCACCATCAAGGACTCGGCGGATCCTGCCTTCAACGGCGTGGTCCTTGCGAGCGCGCTCATGCTGCGCAAGGGCGCGGTGGTGCCGAGCGAAACCGTGGTGAAGCTGCCCGGCGGCGCCACCATGGTGGCGCTGCGAACCGGCGACGCGAGCGGCAACCAGGGCCGCAACTGGGCGCTGGCGCCGATGCTGGCCGAGGGCTCGCAGTCGTGGTCGATACGGCTGGTGAGCGGCGCGGACACGCAGGCCGCGGACACGCGCGCCTTGCAGACCCGCAGCAAGCACGCGGGCATGCTGCTGGCCGACACGCACTACGGGCTGATGCCGGGCAAAGCGCTGGTGCCTGGAACGGGCCTGCCATCCGAGTGGGTGTGGGGTCCCGACGTCGTGAATTATGGGTGGGGCGTGCCGGGCGAGCCCGTCGAGGGCTTTGGCGTTGGCGATGCGATCGGCGACCTGAACAACATTGGCTTGGGCGAACTGGTCGTCAAGGTCAAGGACGGCACCCCTGCCGTGTACAAGGATGAGATGCTGCCGGCCCGCCAGCAGATGTTCAGCGTGCTGCGCACCGGCACGGGCGACCTGGACCTGATCTCCGGCGGCGATTTCACCATGACATCGCCCTTCGGTGTTTATACCGCCGGGACCCAGTCCGCAAATGTGGGCGCAGCCTACAACCTGCCGCGCGCCAAGGACGTGCCACTCCCCAGCGCGCAGGACGGTACGCTGCTGGGCGCGGACGGTGCGGCGTTCGTGCCGTTCGTCGATGGCGGCGGCCAGAGCATGTACCGCGCCTGGTACCCGGAGCGCGGTGGCAATGTGCTGGTACGGGCCCAGGGCGACGTCAAGGGTGACCTGATCGGCAGCGGTACCAGCCAGCAACGCGACGATGCGATCGGCACGATCCGCGCCCACTACGACAACAGCGCCGTAGGCAACTGGCTGTGGCGCCAGGGTACGGGCAGTGCCGTGGCGGGCAGCGAAGGCGTGCCTACCGCCTGGTGGGTCAACTTTGGCAGCTATGTCGCCGGCCCGCGCTCGGCTTATGAACTGTTCGGGAGCGCGCCGTTCCTGGTCGGGTTCACCGGCATCGGCACGCTCGGTGGCGGCAACCTGGTGCTGGAGACCGGCGGCGACGCCGGCATGCTGTCGCCGCGCATGGATGCGACCGGCATCTATCTGTCGCGCAGCCAGGGCCTGAACCTGGCCGTTGCCAGCACGGGCCGGGTCTCGGCCGATGGCAGGCAGCTCACGCTGACCGGCGGCGGCGACCTGGACATCCGCATCGGCGGCGGCCTGAATCCCGTGGCGGAAGTGCGCGCCTTCGCGTCCCCTTCCGGCGAAATTACCCCGCTGACCCGCTACCAGGGCGTGCGCAGCGACCTCAACAGCACCTTCGTCAACCTGCGCGGCGCGTTGCGCGTGGAGGCCGGCTCGGTGGGCGGCATCGAGTTGCGCTTCGACCGCGCCGACCCGGAAGAGTCGCGTGCCTACGACGTCTACAAGGCCACGTCGTCCATCGCCGGCGGCGGGCCGGTGCTGGTGCCGGGCGACGCCGGCGTACGTATCGATACGCGAGGCGACCTGGTGCTGGGCGGGGTCGGCGACGCTGGCCGGATGACATTGAATACCAATGGCACGCCATTTACCGCCAACGGCATCCGCTACAACGGCGAGGGCTGGAGCTGGTTCTCGCTGTGGACACCGGCCACCGGCATCGACCTGTTCAGCGCGGGCGGCAATATGACGCCGTCCACCGCCGCGGCGGATGACCGGCGCGACAGCAACCACTCGGCCACCGACGGGCGCTTCGTCATGCCGTCGATGCTGCGCGCGGTGGCGGCCAGCGGCAGTCTCTACTACGGCAACGCAAGCACCGGCGCAATTGACGGCACGAACAAGCCGGTACAGTCCGCCACCGGGGTGATACTCGCGCCGTCGCCGGTGGGTCCGCAGTATGCCCGCACCGGCGCGGGCCAGCTGGAGCTGCTGGCGGCCGATTCCATCTATGCCGCCGGCTATGCGGTCACGCAGTCGGGCGCCGATCCCAGGGCCTTGCCCAATCCGTTCAACCCGGCCTTCGTGGGCAGCACCGAGAAGATCCACTACGGGACGCTGAAGATCAGCAACATCAGCCCGGACGGGTTGCCGTCCAGCGCGTTCCTGGCGAACATGACGGCCGCGGGCAGCGGGCAGATCTACCCGCTGTTCAGCCTCACGTCGCCGACAGCCTCGGGCTATGTGGCCGAAGGCCGCCAGCCGGCCCGCTTCTACGCGGTGGAGGGCGATATCATCGGCCTGCGCACCGGGACGATCGTCTATCGCGGAAACAACCTTGGCGCACCAGGCCCGTACAGCACCTGGTATGAAGGCGGGGGGCCGGTGGCGATCCACGCGGGACGCGATCTCGTCAATGCCGGGACCTCGCTGGGCGAGTACGAACTGGCGCCGGAGGGGGCACGCGGATGGTACATGCCGGCCCGCCGCGGAGACGGCACGTTCGCTGAAAAACCCACTGCGGTCTTAGGCGGCAGCGCGCGCGGCAACCTGATCGTGCATGACAACGCGGACGATGTATCGGTGGTCTCCGCCGGCCGCGACATCCGCTACAGCAGCTTCTACGTGGCCGGGCCCGGCTTGCTGGAAGTCAGCGCCGGGCGCGACCTGTACATGGCGGACCGGGCCGAGCTCAAGAGCATCGGGCCGGTCGCAGGCAACGTGACGCCGGGCGACCGCAGCAGCGGTGCCGGCATCGCGGTGGCCGCGGGCGTGGGGCGCAACGGGCCGGACTTCAACGCCTTCGCCGCGCGCTACCTGGACCCGGCCAACCTGGCCGATCCGGGCCGGGCGTTCGCTGGTCAGCCGGGCAAGGCGGTGACTATCTACAGCGGTGAACTGAAGCTGATTGACTGGCTGCGCGCGCAGTTCGGCTACACCGGCGACGAGGCAGGCGCGCCAGCCTGGCTGCAAGCCAAGCAGGCGGAACTCGACCGCGCGCGCCAGCAAGCGGCAGCCAGCGGCGAGCCCGCCGCCAGGCGCGACCTGCAGCGCGAGTACGGGCTGGCCGGTCAGCTGCACCTGGTTAACTGGCTGCGCGACCGTTTCGGCGGCCACAACGGCCTGGGCCTGCATTTCGACGCGGCGAGCATGGACGCGCGTCAGTTCTTCGCCGCGCTGCCGCCGGAACAGCAGCGCGCCTACCTGCGCAATGTGTACTACGCCGAGCTCAAGGCATCCGGCCGCGAATACAACCAGGCGGGCGGCCCGCGCGAAGGCAGCTACCTGCGCGGCCGCGAAGCCATCGCCACGCTGTTCCCGACGCATGACGCGCAAGGCAACGCGCTCGCCTACCAGGGCGACCTGACCATGTTCAGCAGCGCCAACTACTACGCCGACCCGACCTATGCCCCCGCGACCAAGCGGCCGCTGAAGGGCGTCACCTACCTGCGGCGCGACGAGCACAACGCAGCCGGCAGGCCCGCCACCATCGGCGTGTACGACCTGCTGGACGCCGGCATCCACACCGATTTCGGCGGCGACATCAACATCATGACGCCGGGTGGCCGCACGCTGGTCGGCGTGGATGGCGGTTTCGTCCCCGGCGAAGGCTCGGGCGTGCTGACGCAGGGGGCGGGCGAGATCCAGATCTACGCCAATGGCAGCATCCTGCTGGGGCAGAGCCGCATTTTCACCACCTTCGGCGGCAACATCCTGGCGTGGTCGGCGCAGGGCGATATCAACGCCGGGCGCGGTTCCAAGTCCACCGTGGTCTACACGCCGCAGCGGCGTGTGTACGACGGCATCGGCCTGGTCAGCCTGTCGCCGACCACGCCGAACACCGGCGCGGGCATTGCCACGCTCAATCCCATCCCCGAGGTGCCGCAGGGCGACATCGACCTGATCGCGCCGCTGGGCACCATCGATGCCGGCGAAGCGGGCATCCGCGTGTCCGGCAACGTCAACCTGGCCGCGCTGCGGGTGGTCAATGCGGAGAACATCCAGGTGCAGGGCAAGGCGACCGGCATTCCCGTGCTGGCCGCGGTGAACGTCGGCGCGCTGAGCAACGCCAGCGCGGTAGCATCGCAGGCGGTGAGCGCCGCGCAGGACGCGATGCAGCGCGAGCGCACCGCGGCGCGCCAGGGATTGCCGTCGATCTTCACCGTTCGCGTGCTCGGCTTTGGGACGGATGGGGACGATGCCACGCCCAAGGCCAGGGAAGGGGCCAGGGCAGCGCCGGCCAGCTACGACCCCAACGGGGTGGTGCAGGTGCTGGGCCAGATGGAGCTGAGCGAAGCGCAGCTCAGCCAGCTGACCGCCACGGAGCGCCGCAATCTCCGGCGTTGACGCGGGGCGGGGCCCATCCGGATGCGGTGCGCGGGTGGGCCTCGATATGGGCGGGGATACAGGGATGGAGCGACTCGCGCGTAGCGCTGCCGCCGGCCGCGAGCTATCGCCCGGCCTGCTCTGGCGCAGGCCGTGGTGGGCGTGGCAAGCCTTGTCCTGCTGCATGGCGACCCTGGTCGCGCCGACGTTCCTCACCATCGGCGTCCTGCTGATGCGCGACGCCCGCAGCGATCATCCGGTCTTCTGGCCGTCGCTGATGGTCATCGTGGCGCTCGCCAATGCCGTGGCGATCCTGCGGATCAACCAGCTGCATCGGCGGGCCGCCTTCGCGCGGCGCGGGATGCTGGCCGTGCGGTACTTGTCTTCGGGCATGTCGGCCGGCTGCGCCATGTTCCTGATCCTGGGCTGGAGCACGGGCGCGCTGCCGGAAATGGTGGCGCCGGTGGTGGCCACGGCCGATGCCTCCGCGCCCGGGATCGAGGCCGCGCTGTGGAGCATAGGTATTGCCCTCGCATTCGGCATCGCTTCGTTCGCGCATGCTGGTGTCTTGCATGCCTGGATCGGCTTTCGCCATGCGCCGCGGCACGGTGCCTAGCCAGCGTTCTTCCGCACCACGGGCCGGGTGAAGATCAGCGCCGTCTCCGTGCCTGCGGTGTCAGGGTCGTACAGATCCCAGTCCAGCCCGCACAGCGAGAATCCCAGCGCGCGGTAAAAGCCGATGGCGGGATAGTTCGTATTCTGCGTTTCCGCGCGCAGGCAGCGGGCTGGCGTAGCTTGCAGCAGGCGGTTGATTTCCCCGAGCAGCACGCGGCCGATGCCGGTACCGCGGAATGACGGGGCGACGAAGATCGCGCTCAGCATGGCCGACCGGTTCCATCGCTCGAGCCTGACGGTGGCAAAGCCGCAGATGGCGCCGTTGGCGCTTTCGAAGACGAGCGCGTGATCCGCCCGCGCGCAATCCTGCTCGAAGCCCGACGCGTCATAGTGGTTGAGTACGGGCTGCCCCAGGATTTGTTCCACCAGCCAGATGCCGAGCGGGCCGCTTCTTACCGCGTAGATGCGATCGGTCCGGTAGCTGGTGTCGAGATTCAGGATGCCGGCGCCGTCGCGCGCCCAGTCGATCGATCTGATAGTCATGCGGGTGGTACGGTCAAACACGGTCCGTGCCGGCCCGGCGGGCCGGCGGCAGGCAATGGCTTCGCGGCGGTCAGCCCCGGCGGTGCGTGAGCCGGTGCCACCAGTACTGGAGGGGGTGGGTGTGCGTGGGGTAGACCACCGACTTGCGGAAGAAAACTGCCCTTACGGCAAACACATAGAGCAGCAGGACGGCTAAAGTCAGCACGATCGAGGCAATCATGGCGCGCTCCTGTGGCAATGAACTGGCCCGCTTTCCATTCTAGGCCGTGCGCGCCTGTCTCGCCTCAGGGTCGGGCAAAGCGTGGTCAATGTGGCTTACGCGCCAGTCCGGCGGCCCGCCGGCGCTATTCAGCGCGTGCGCAGCAGTGCTTCGATTTCCTCCGCGGCGCGCCTGAGGGGCGGCAGGTGGTGGCGTAGCAGGTGCGCCGCGTCGCGGCTGCCCAGCACCATGCTGAAGCCCAGCCCGGCCACCACTTTGCCGGAGGCCGCGCGCAGCGGCACCGAGATGCCCGCGTAGCCGTCCACCAGTTCGCTGACCAGCGTGCAGTAGCCATCGCTGCGTACCTGCCTGAGCGTGCGCGCCAGCGCCGTGCGCGAACTGACCGTGAACGGCGTGAGCTTGCGCAATTGCGCCGTCGCGAGATAGACATCGAGCGCCGCGTCGTCCAGCCCCGCCAGCAGCACGCGGCCGAGCGAGTGCGCGTATGCCGGCATGCGGCGGCCAACTCCCATGTCGACGCGCAGCATCTGCTGCGGCTCCTCGCGGGCCACCAGCGTCACCGATTCGCCGTCGAGCACGCCCAGCGAACACGTCTCCCCGGCTTCCACCGCGAGCGCCTTCAGGTAGGGCCCGGCCAGCCGCGGCAGGTCCATCGAGGCAAAGTAGGCAAAGCCCAGGTCCATCACGCGCGGCGTGATGGAAAATTCGCGGCCGTCCTGCGCCACGTATCCGTTGTGCTGCAGCGTCAGCAACAGGCGCCGCGCGGCTGCCCGGGTGACGTCGAGTTGCTCCGCCACTTCCTGCATGGTGAGGCTGCCCGTGCAGGAGGCGAACAGCCGGAGCAGCGCCAGGCCGTTGGTCAGCGAATCGAGCAGCTCTTCCTTTTTTTGCGGGCTTGCGTGGGGGTTGTCGGGGCTGATCATGGAATGGCGAGAGCGAAATAGCGGGATTTTAGTGCGCTAAGCGCACTTGCGCGAAGCCGGCATGACTCCGTATGATATGCGTTTTGCGAACAAATGTTCGCAAAACGCGGCCCGACTCACAACGAGAGACGACCGGCAAGAAGAACACGATGGAGACAGCCATGAAGGTGATCAGCGCGCAGCAGGCTGCTGCGCTCGTGCAATCCCAGTGGACCGTGGCCAGTGCCGGCTTCGTGGGCGCCGGCCATGCCGAAGCGGTGACGGACGCGCTGGAGCGGCGTTTCCTGGAAGCCGGCTTGCCGCGCGACCTGACGCTGGTGTATTCGGCGGGGCAGGGCGATCGCGGCGCGCGCGGGGTGAACCACTTCGGCAATGCCGGCATGACCGGCCGCATCGTCGGCGGCCACTGGCGCTCCGCCACGCGGCTGGCGGCGCTTGCGATGGCCGAGGAGTGCGAAGGCTACAACCTGCCGCAGGGCGTGCTGACGCACCTGTACCGCGCCATCGCCGGCGGCAAGCCCGGCGTGATGACCAAGATCGGCCTGCACACCTTCGTCGATCCGCGTACGGCGCGGGACAGCCGCTACCATGGCGGCGCCGTCAACCGCAGCGCACAGCAGGCGATTGCCGAAGGACGCGCGAACTGGGTCGAGGCGATCGATTTCCGCGGCGACGAATACCTGTTCTATCCGAGCTTCCCGATCCACTGCGCGCTGATCCGCTGCACCGCCGCCGACACCCGCGGCAACCTGAGCACGCACCGCGAGGCCTTCCACCACGAACTGCTGGCGCTGGCGCAGGCCGCCCACAACTCCGGCGGCATCGTGATCGCGCAGGTGGAATCGCTGGTGGATCACCACGACAACCTGCAGGCCATTCATGTGCCCGGCATCCTGGTCGATTACGTGGTGGTGAGTGAGGAGCCGGCGCATCACCAGATGACGTTCGCGGAGTCGTTCAATCCGGCTTACGTCACACCGTGGCAAGGCGAGGCGGCAAGCGCCGCCAGCGCGCCCGCGCCGGCGGCGCCAACCGTGCTCGACGCCCGCACCATCGTGCAGCGGCGCGCGGTGCTGGAACTGGCGCGCCGGCAGCCGCGCGTGGTCAACCTCGGCGTCGGCATGCCGGCAGCGGTCGGCATGCTGGCGGTGGAGGCCGGCGTCGACGGCTTCACGCTCACGGTGGAAGCCGGCCCGATCGGCGGCACGCCGGCGGACGGCCTCAGTTTCGGCGCCTCTGCCTATCCGGAGGCGGTGGTCGACCAGCCTGCGCAGTTTGATTTCTACGAGGGCGGCGGCATCGACCTGGCCATCCTCGGGCTGGCCGAGCTGGACGGGCATGGCAACGTCAACGTCAGCAAGTTCGGCGAAGGCAGCGAAGCTCTGATCGCCGGGGTCGGCGGCTTTATCAACATCACGCAGAGCGCCAAGGCAGTGGTCTTCGTCGGCACGCTCACCGCCGGCGGCCTGGAAGTCCGCGCCGAAGACGGCGCCTTGCGCATCGTGCGCGAAGGCCGCGTGAAGAAGATCGTGCCGCAGGTCTCGCACCTGAGCTTCAACGGCCCTTATGTGGCCTCGCTCGGCATCCCCGTGCTCTACATCACCGAGCGCGCTGTCTTTGAGATGCGCCCCGACGCCATCGGCGCGGAGCACCTGACCCTGATCGAGATCGCGCCGGGCATCGACCTGCAGCGCGATGTGCTGGACCAGTGCGCCACCGCGGTCGCCGTGGCGCCCGACCTGCGCACCATGGATGCGCGGCTGTTCCGCGCCGGTCCGCTGAGGCTCTGAGGCCGCTGGGTAGCTGCCCGATAACTAACGGCCGGCCATGACCGGTCATGGAGGAGGCCATCGAAGCTTTGTCCTGTCTTTCCCGTTGGTTTTGCCGGATCGCCGACGCGCGCGCAGGCTGTGAAGCCGGCACGCGTCATTGCTGGATTACGTTTCATACACATCATGCAGAAGACAAGCCGTCGTATTTTCTCGCGCCGCCTGGGCGCGGCCATCCTGGGCGTTTCGCTGCCGCTGTGCGCGCCGCAGGCCTTCGCGCAAGCCTATCCGTCCAAACCGATCCGCCTGGTGGTGCCGTTCCCGCCGGGCGGCCCGACCGATACCGCCGCGCGCATCATCGGCCAGAAGATGGGCGAATCGCTCAAGCAGACGGTGCTGGTGGACAACCGCCCGGGCGCTTCCGGCACGATCGGCGCGGAAGCCGTCGCCAAGAGCGCGCCGGATGGCTACACGCTGATGGTGCTGGCCACGCCCACGCTGCTGGCTCCGCACCTGATCAGCCGCAAGGGCTACGACATCTTCAAGGATTTCACGCCGATCGGTTCCGCCTACGACCTGCCCATCGTCATGGTGGTCAACCCGCAGGCCATGCCCGAAGTGACCGACCTGCAGCAATACATCGCCCGCGCCAAGGCCAAGCCCGGCGCGCTCAACTACACCAGCGCCGGCAATGGCAGCTTTGGCCACCTGTCCACCGAACTGCTCAAGAGCACCGGGCATTTCGACGTGCAGCACGTGCCGTACAAAGGCAGCGCGCCGGCGATCTCCGATCTGCTGGCGGGCCAGGTGCCGATGATGTTCTCCGACATGATCGCGGCGCTGCCGCACATCAAGGCCGGCAAGCTGCGGCCCATCGCCGTGGGCTCGGCCAGGCGCGTTAGCTTCACGCCCGATGTGAAGACGGTGGCGGAGCAGGGCTTCCCCGGCTTCGAGGCAACCGCCTGGGGCGGCCTGCTGGCCCCGGCCGGCACGCCCAAGGATGTGATTGCCAGGCTGTCGGCCGAACTGAAGGCCGCGCTGGCTGATCCGGTGGTGCAGGAAAAGCTGCTGGGCGCGGGCACGGTCGCGGCCTACCAGCCGCCCGAGCAACTGGCGGCGCGCATGCGTAACGACTACAAGAAGTGGGGCAAGGTGATCCAGGACAACGGCATCAAGGGTGACTGAGGCGACTGAGGTTAGTCTCCTGCAGCCGCCGGCCGGATCGGGTCGGTAGGGAAGGAAAGGCCGGGCACGCGGGGGTTGTCCGGCCTTTTTCTTTTCACTGCGCCGAAGGCCGGGACGGCACGGGTTTGTCCGCGCGCGGCTCGTCATCCAGGGCCGGATGGCCGGGCAGTATCTGGTGCACGAGCGCAACCAGCGCCTGCGCCGCTGGCGAGAGCGAACGCCCGGCCAGCGAGACCAGGCCATAGGCGGCCTTGAGATCGATGGCGGGCGTCACCTGCAGCGGCACCAGCGTGCCGCTTGCCTCCTCGGCGCTCATCATGGCCCGCGGTACCAGGCCGACCGCATCGGTGTTGAGGATCAGCGTGCGCAGCGTGTGCATGTCGTCGCAGGTCACGGTGAGCAGTTCGCGCGCGTCTTCGCCGGCTTCGGCGTGGATGCGGCCGCGGAAGAACTCCGCCACCCGCGCCGGGATGCGTGGCCCCGCCACGGGAAACGCCAGCAGCTCGGTCAGCGCGATCGCGCCGCGCGCTGCCAGCGCATGGTCCCTGCGCACAAAGAAGCTGGTTTCGAGCGCGCGCAGCCGCTCGATGCGCAACTGGGGCTGCTCTTTCAGGCTCTGGCTTTCACCGACGAAGAAGTCCAGTTGCTCGGCTTTGAGCTTCTGCGCCATCGAGGGCGTGTCCGCGATCTCGATATCGATGCGCAGCTTTGGATAGCGTGCCAGCAGCGCCGTCAGCACCGGCTCCATCAGGAAGGCCGCGGCAAACGGCCCGAATCCCACGCTAACTTCACCCATCTCCACATCGCGCAGCAGATCGAGATCCCGCCGCAGTTCCCGGCCCTCGCGCAGCATGCGGCGCGCGCGCTCCAGCACGATGCTGCCGGAAGCCGTGGGCCGCGCCTTGCCGTAGCTGCGGTCCAGCAACTGGCTGCCGAACTCCGCTTCCAGGCCCTGGATGCTGCGCGACAGCGCCGGTTGCGACAGGTGCAGCACGGTGGCGGCACGCGCAAAGCTGCCTTGTTCGATCAGCGTGACGAAATGATGCAGGCGGCGCAGGCCCATGATTTTGCTTTTAATGCATGGAAAACTGAAAAATATTGCATTGGACGTATTTTCTCAAGTCGGTAAGCATGTCCCTCACCATTAAAAGAAGATTTCAGGAGACACAGATGATTCGACGCGCTTTTCTCGCGCTGGCCCTTGGCGGCACGTCCCTCATGACCTCCCATGCGATGGCGGACGCCTATCCGGTCAAGCCGCTGCGCGTGGTGGTGCCGTACGCGGCCGGCGGCGGCAGCGACATCGTGGCGCGTGCGTTAGGCGAAAAACTGAGCAAGAAGCTCGGCCAGCCCATCATTGTGGATAACAAGGCCGGTGCCTCCGGCATCATCGGCACCGATGCGGTGGCCAAGGCGGCGCCGGACGGCTACACGCTCCTGGTCACGATCACGCAATCGGTGCTGACCAACCAGTTCCTCTACAACAGGCTGCCCTACGACCCGCGCAAGGACCTGACCCTGGTCAATGTGATCGCCGATGCGCCGCTGGTGCTGGTCACCACACCGTCGCTGCCGGTCAGGTCGGTCAAGGAACTGGCTGATTACGGCCGCGCCCACAAGGGCAAGGTCAGCTACGCGTCCTGGGGCGTGGGCTCCTATCCGCACCTGGCTGGCGCCTACTTCAGCAAGGTCACGCACGGGGAGATGGTGCACGTGCCGTACAAGGGCGAAGCGCCCATGCTGCAGGACTTGCTGGGTGGCCAGGTGCAGTGGGCCGTGGCCAGCGTGCTGTCGGCCAAGCCTTACATCCAGAGCGGCAAGCTCAAGGCGATCGCGGTGACCGGTACGCAGCGCAGCCAGGTGCTGCCGGACCTGCCGACCTTCGCGGAAGCCGGCATGGACGACAACGCCTTCAAGGTGCTGGGCTGGATCGGCTTGCTGGCGCCGGTCGGCACGCCCGCGCCGGTGGTGGCGCGACTGGATGAAGAGGTGCGGGCGCTGATCCAGACGCCGGACATGCAGGCGCGCTTCTCCGCGCTTGGATTGCGTCCGGTGGGCAGCACGCCTGCCCAGTCGCAGGCCATCTTTGCGCGCGAGTGGCCGGTGTGGAAGACGCTGGTGGCGGAGTCGGGCGCGAAGCTGGACTGAGCAAGAAGGCAAAAAAAAGCGGGCCGCATGCGGTCAATGCATGCGGCCCGTTTTCAGCGGCGTAGCCGGCCAGCCGTCAGTTGCTGGCGGCGTTGCCCGGTTCGATCCTTGGCCCGCCGGCGGCGTGGCTGGCGTGCGTCAGCGGCAATACCTGTGCATCCTCGTGGTGCGCCGCGGCTGCCGCGAGGCCGGGGACCAGTCCCTGCAGCGAGCCGCCGGTCAGGCCCACCTCCTTCAGCAGCGAATCGATCAGCGGCGCATGCGCACGGTAGGACAGCGCGGCGGACATCGCCTGCTCGGCGAGATTGCCGTTGCCATTTCCATTCCCATTGCCTGCGTCGCCGGTGCCCGCCACGGCGCCGCCGCGGTTGAGGCCGTCGACTTGGATGATCTTGATGCCGTCGATCGCCTTCATCGGCTCCACGGTCTGCTGGATCACGCCCGGCAGCGCCTGCAGCAGCGCCAGCTTGAACTTCAGGCTGGTCTGGTCCGACGACAGCGCGTTGATGGCGTCGTTGAGCGCGCGCTGTGCCTCGGCTTCGGCCAGCCCCTTCTTGCGCGCCGCCTCGGCCAGTTCGACGATGGCGGTGGCCTGCATCTGCGCCGCCTCGCGCTCGGCGCGCGCCTGCGTGGTGACGTGCACGGCCTGGGTTTCGGCCTCCTGCGCGGCTTCGATCAGGGCCACCTGCTTGGCCCGGTCGGCTTCGGCGGTACGCCGCGTGGTCTCCACCATCTGCTCGGCCTTGACCGCTTCAGCCAGCGCCTCGTTGGCGCGGCCCTGCGCCTGCGATTGCGCTTCCGATTTGGCGGCGATCACGATGGCCTTTTCCTGCTCGGCGATCTCCGTCACCTTGGCCTGCTCGATGGCCGCCATCTGGGTAACGCGCTGCTGTTCGATCTCCTTGACCCGCACATCGCGCTCGGCCTCAACCTTGCGCGTGCGCACGGCCTGCTCGCGCTGGATCTCGGACTCCTGCACCTGGCGCTCGGCGGTGATGCGGCTTTGCTCGGCTTCCTGGCGGCGCTCCGCTTCGTAGGAGGCGATGCGCGCGTTCTGCTCGGCGGTGCGGGTTTTCACCTGCTGTTCCTGTTCGAGCTTCATGAACGATTCCTGCTGCTCGATCTCCAGCTTTTTGGCCAGCGCATCGCGGTTCTTCTCGCGCACCGAGACTTCGGTGTCCTGCTCGACTTCGTTGCGCTCCTTGCGGCGGCGCTCGGTTTCCTGCGTGAGCTTGGTCAGGCCCTCCGCGTCGAAAGCGTTGTTGGGGTCGAAGAACTCCTTCGAGGTCTGGTTGAAGTTGGTCAGCGACACGCTCTCCAGCTCCAGTCCGTTCTTGGTCAGGTCTTCGGCGACGGTGTTCTGCACCCCCTGCACGAACTGCTCGCGCGCGTCCTGCAGGTCCTGCATGCTCATCTGCGCCGCGGTGGAGCGCAGCGCATCAACGAACTTGTCGTCCACCAGCGCGCGCAGGCTCTCCGGCGCCAGCGTACGCTGGCCCAGCGTCTGGGCGGCGGTGGAGACGCCCTCCACGGTGGGTTTGACGCGCACAAAGAAGGCCACCACCACGTCGACCCGCATGCGGTCCTTGGTGATCAGGCTGTCGCGCGAGGCGCGGCTGACCTCCAGCTTGAGGGTGTTCATATTGATCGGGATGATTTCATGGAACACCGGCAGCACGATGGCGCCGCCGCTCATGATCACCTTTTGCCCGCCCAGGCCGGTACGCACGAAGGCGCGTTCGGCGGAGGCGCGCGTGTACAGGCGCGAGAAGATCAGGCCGATGATGCACAGGCCGATTACGCCGGCCAGGCCGACGACACCCCAGAAGATGATGGAATCCATATTGATTCAGACGCTCCTTGAAAACTTGGAAGAGACCGTGGAAAGACAAAGACGGCTGGCTGGCCGCACCCGCGGTGCCGCTACAGCAGGTCGGGCCGCGGGTTGACATGGCGCGATACAAGGTGCCCGATGCGCGCGCGACGATCAGTACGGTTTCACCGCGTGGAAAGCGCTGGCCCGGCACATCCGGTTCGACCCGGATGTAATGCGGCTGGCCATACTCGTCCACCAGGCGCGCTTCCGCCGGATTGCCGCTGGAAGCCTCGCCGACGGTGACCTGCGCCACACGCCCGACGAAGTCGAGCTCGGAAACGGCGGACGACTCGTCCTGCGGGAAGTACTGCCCCACCAGGCCACCGGTCATGCGGACGAAGGGCAGGGCGCCCAGCGTGGCCAGCACGACCGCCACCGGCACCGGCAGCAGGTGGCCGGCCGCCGCGGCCAGCACCCATTGCAGGACCAGGCCGACGATGGCGAAGCCCATCAGGAACAGGACCACCAGCATCAGCAGCGGCACGCGTCCCACATGCAGCCAGCCGAGGAACTGGCCGATCGCGCCCGCATCGGCCGCGCTGGCGTCGCTGGCGTCGCTGGCGTCGCTGTGGTCGATGGCGAAATGCGTGACGAGGAAGCTGTCGGCCTGCTGCGACAGGCCGAGGCCCAGCAGCAGGGCCAGCGCCTCCAGCACGCCGATCAATACCATCAGGCCAATCGCCACCACGAACGGGGCATTGCCCGGCAATAACAGCTGATTCATTTGGGTTCTTTTTGTGCTGAATCGGTCGGGATCGGCGTTTGTTGTCCGGTGCTCAGGAGCGGGTACCGTCGCGCCCGGCCTTCAGGCGCTCAAGCCGTTCGTTGATGCGCTGTTCCTTGTGCAGCGTTTCCAGCCGCTTCAGCAGGGAGGCGTCGGCGCCTGAACTGCCGACGCCGAGGCCGGCGACGCCCGTGGCGGCGGTCATGGCGCGGTTGAAACCTTGTTCGAGCTGCTCGGCGCGGACACCCGCGCCGGCCCCGGCAGGCGCGCTGCCGCTGCCGCCAGCGCGTTCGGCCACGGCGCGCGCGGCCACCATCCCGGCCAGCGCCTGTTCCATCTCGGCGCGCTTGGCGCGCAGGCCCAGCAGGTCGGTCTCGGTCGCCACGGACTTTTCCACCGCTTCCTGCAAACTGGCGTTGAGCGTGCCGAGCTGGTCCTCCAGGTCGATCTGGCGCTCGGTCCCCGCGCGCGCCGCGTCGTCGTCGCCGTGGTTGAGCGCAATCGTCACCTGCTCGTCGAGCCGCTCGATCTCGTTGTTGAGCCGCGCGATGGCCTTGGCGGCCTGGTGCTTGGCCGCCTCGTGCTGGCCGAGCCCGACCCGCGCCTGCGCGATCACCTCGTCGAACTCGCGCAGGTACTGCTCCAGCACAGCTTGCGGCGTACGGCTTTCCAGCGAGCTGACCAACGCGTGCACATTGGCGGTCAGCAGTCGTTTCACGCGGTTACCCAGGCCTTCTGTCGTCATGATGTGATTCCTCGGTGCAACGTTAAGACGCCGCGCAGCAAAGGCGGCGCAACAAGAAACGCGTTCAGTCAGGCTGCCGTGCGCTATGTATCAGTTTTGCCAGTTCTAACACTTCCGGTACGTAAGCGTCCAGTACGGCGGGATCATAGGCCGGGGTGCGCTGGGTCACCGCGAGGCGCAACAGGCCGAGCAGCATGCGCATGGCGCGGGCAGTGAGGCGAGCCTCCAGCTCCCTTGCCTGCGCCGGTGCCCGGTCGCCGGACGGCACGCCCGCGATCAGGCTGGCCATCAGTTCGGGCAATTGCATGGCCAGCATCGGGACGATTTCCGAGTGCTGCTGGTGCTCATGCTCCAGGGTTTGGGTGGCGTCGAGCAGGGGACGCAGCTGTTCGCGCAGGAGCGCGACGCAGCCGATGTAGTCGGACGAGCCGTCCGCGCGCCGGCGCGCGTCGGCCAGCAGGGCACGGATCTTGTCGCTGGGACTGCTGGCGCCCGGCAACTCGATGCCGGCCAGCCAGGCGAGGTCTTCTTCGGGAATGCGGACGGAGACGGTTTGCATCTGGTTCTGCCTGGTTCGGATCACTGGAACCAAGCATAGGTCACTCGCCACTCTTTGTATACGTTTGTAAACAAAAAATGACATTTCACCGGTCCAGCGTGGCGAGCGGCGGCGGCAGGCAGGACCTCAAGCGCGAGCGGCGGCGAATCGCTCGCCGCCACGCCGCAAAGCCAGGCCCGGTGCGACTCTTGGGCAAACCAGCCTTGCAAAGGCCGGGTTTGCCCCCCCCCCCGCATAGCCATGGTGCCGTGCCCGCGTGACACGAAATTGAAATCCGCCCGGCCGAAACTGGCGTAGCCGCCACACTCGCACTACCCTTATCAGGGCTGCAAATGCTACAATCTAAGTCTTTGATTTACATGAGCTATTGATCTCGCGGCGGAATCGCCCTGCAGAGGCAAGGACAGACGACGGTTCGCGGCGGTCGCGCCAGCAGGGCGCGCACCATGCGGCCGGGCCTTAAATCCATGCGCAGATCTCCCCCGCTCGGTTCAAGACGCGTGTCCGTTGGCGCCGGGTTCGCCTCCTGCAAGACACGGAAACCATGACGACTACGACCACCGACCAGACCACCCCCGAGATCACCTTCGACAGCTTCGGCCTGGACGCCCGCATCCAGCGCGCATTGTCCGAGCAGGGCTACACCAAGCCCACGCCCATCCAGGAGCAGGCGATCCCCGTGGTCTTGCTCGGCAAGGACGTGATGGGCGCGGCGCAAACCGGCACCGGCAAGACCGCCGGCTTCGCGCTGCCGATCATCCAGCGGCTGCTGCCGATGGCCAATGCCAGCGCCTCGCCGGCGCGCCACCCGGTGCGTGCCCTGATGCTGACCCCCACGCGCGAACTGGCCGACCAGGTCTACGACAACGTGGCCCGCTACGCGCGCTTCACCGATCTGCGCAGCACGGTGGTGTTCGGCGGGGTCGACATGAACCCGCAAACCGATGCCTTGCGCCGCGGCGTGGAAATCCTGGTGGCCACCCCGGGCCGGCTGCTCGATCACGTGCAGCAGAAATCGGTGAACCTGTCGCAAGTGCAGATGCTGGTGCTGGACGAGGCCGACCGCATGCTCGACATGGGCTTCCTGCCCGACCTGCAGCGCATCATCAACCTGCTGCCGGCACAGCGCCAGACGCTGCTGTTCTCGGCCACCTTCTCGAACGAAATCAAGCGGCTGGCCGCCAGCTACCTGCGCGAGCCGGTCACCATCGAAGTGGCGCGCAGCAACTCGGCCAACGAGAACGTGCGCCAGACCGTGTTCCAGGTCGAAGACGGCCACAAGCAGGCCGCCGTGGTGCATCTGCTGAAGAAGCGCGCCGCCGAAGGCCTGTCGCGCCAGTGCATCGTCTTCGTCAACAGCAAGATCGGCTGCTCGCGCCTGGCGCGCCACCTGGAGCGCGAGGGCATCAACGCCGCCGCCATCCATGGCGACAAGACCCAGACCGAGCGCATGCAGACGCTCGATGGCTTCAAGCAAGGCAGTATCGATGCCCTGGTCGCCACCGACGTGGCGGCGCGCGGCCTCGATATTCCCGACATGCCGTGCGTGATCAACTTCGACCTGCCGTACAGCGCTGAAGACTACGTTCACCGTATCGGCCGTACCGGCCGTGCCGGCGCGAGCGGCGACGCGCTGTCGATTTACGTGCCGGGCGACGAGCGCCTGTTGGTCGATATCGAGAAGCTGCTCAAGCGCAGCATCCCGCGCACGCCGCTGGAGGGTTTCGATCCCACCGGTGCCAGCGCCCGTGCCGAGGAAGGCGACCGCCGCCGCGCACGCAGCAGCGACGTGCGCCGCCCGCGCGGCAATGGCGAGAGCGAGGAACCGCGTCCGCGCCGGAACGATCCGGCCAGCTCGCGCAACGCGTTCCGTCCGTCCGACGACTCTTTCTTCTCGCGTCCTTACGAGCCGAGCAGCAGCGCGATTGCCGCCCAGCCCGACGTGACGGATAGCAACGCCGCCGCCTTTGGCCGTGGCCGTCCGGCGCCCAAGCGGCAACTGGCGGCGCTGCTTGGCGGCGTGCCGCGCAAGTCCTGAGCCGGCCGGCGCGAAGCGTTTTGCCGCAGCCAACAAAAAAGCGCCCGAGGGCGCTTTTTTGTTGGCTGGACGTCAGGCTTGCACGGTGTGCGGTTGCGCGAAGCTCCGCCGGATTCAAGGCGCTGGAAGGCATACAGCTGGCCTTTACCTTTACGCAGGGGCAGGGTCAAACGCCAGTCTTGTATTCCTGCACGGTACCCGCCGCCAGGTTCCGCGGCAGCGCGGCCCAGCCCGCCGTGGCATCGCTCAGCCAGCTGTCCACCGATTGCGCGTGGCTCGCCAGCCCCAGGTGCGCGCCGGCCGTGCGCAGCGCCGCCAGCGGATCGAGCTCGTCGATGGCCTGCGCGCCGCTTTGCTTGCTGAGTTTCTCGCCGAGCGCGTTGGTCACCACCGGCACGTGCAGGTACGACGGTGTCGGCAGCCCCAGCAGATGCTGCAGGTGGATCTGCCGCGGGGTGGAATCGAGCAGGTCGGCGCCGCGCACGATATGCGTGATGCCCTGATGGCCATCGTCGACCACCACGGCCAGCTGGTAGGCCCACAAGCCGTCGGCGCGGCGCAGCACGAAGTCGCCAAGCTCGGTCGCCAGGTTCTGGCATTGTCGGCCTTGCCAGCGATCGTCGAAGCAGATCAGCGCGGCATCGCCGTCCGGCACCCGCACCCGCCAGGCGCGCGGCAGCTTGCCATGCAGGCCATCGCGGCAGGTGCCGGGATAGGCCAGGGTCTGGTGCCGTTCGCGCGCATGCAATAGCGAGTCCGCGATTTCCTTGCGCGAACAGCCGCAGGGATAAATCCGATGATCGGCGTCCAGCTTGCGTAGCGCCTCGGCATAGCGCGCCTCGTGCCGGCTCTGCCACTGCGGCGGCTCGTCCGGATGCAGGCTGAGGCGGGCCAGCGCCTGCAGGATCTGCAGGTCGGCGCCGCGCACGCAGCGGGGATAGTCGATGTCTTCGACGCGCACCAGCCAGCTCCCGCGATGGGCGCGGGCGTCAAGCCAGCTGGCCAGCGCGGTGACGAGCGACCCCATATGCAGCGGGCCGGTGGGGGAGGGGGCAAAACGGCCCCGGTAGCCGGGCACCGGGCTCGGGTGGACGGACATGGCGGCGGCGCGCTAGTCGGGCTGGCCCGGCTGTTGTTGGAGCAGGGCTTGCGCCAGGCGCGGATCTTCCAGCTTGTTGGCCCACCATTGCAGCGCCTTGCCGCGCGTGCTGGTGCGCCAGGCCACCTTGAAATTGCCTGGGTTGCGCACTTCGAGGGTTTCGCGCGCCAGCAGCACGCCGCTCTCGATGAAGGGCTGCGCCATCGGCGCCGGCAGCCAGCCGCAGCCCAGCCCGCGGATCTGCGCCTCGAGCTTGTCGCGCATGGTGGGCACCACCAGCACGTCCTGTCCGGCGAGCACGCCATGGGTGCGGGCCGGCAGGTTGCGCGAGGTATCGCCCACCGCCACGATGCGATGCTTGGCGATCTGCAGGGTGGTCAGCGGACCCGGTTCGTTCGCCAGCGGATGATGCGCGGCCACAGCGAAGACAAAGGGCATGGTGCCCAGCGGGCGTACCTGGAAACCCTGGGTGCTCGGCGCATCGTAGGCGCCGCCGATCACCAGGTCGGCGCGGCTGCTGACCAGCGCATCCCAGGCACCGCCCAGCACCTCCTTGGCAAAGCGCAGCCGGGTGGCGGTGTTCTCGGTGTAGAAGTCGTGGATGACCGGCAGCAGGGCACGGAAGTTGATCAGGTCGTCCACCACGATGGTCAGCGTGGCTTCCCAGCCGGTGGCCAGCCGCTTGACGCGGCGGGCCAGGTCGTCCGCGGCGTGCAGCAGGTGGCGGCCCTCGTCCAGCAGGGCGCGTCCGGCGGGGGTGAGTTCGGCGCGGTGGCGGCGGCGGTCGAACAGCAGGACGTCCAGGTCCTCCTCCAGCTTGCGTACCACATAGGTAAGCGCCGAAGGCACTTTGCCCATCTCGTGCGCGGCGGCGGCAAAGCTGCCTTTGCGCTCGATGGCATCGAGAACTTCCAGGGATTCGAGAGAGAGTGCCATGTTCAGAAATTCTGAATGAATACTTCTAAGATCGTCCCGCCAAATATACGCCTGCCACCCTAAACTGCCTAGTATTGCAACGTAGTGCAAGGCCAGAGCTAGGTTTTAACCCAGCTGCTGCGCCGACAAGGCCTGAAGGAGGGCCGTCAAAATGATTGAAATCAGAAAGGCGGGCGAACGCGGTTTCGCGGATCATGGCTGGCTCAAGTCTTATCACACCTTTTCCTTCGCGGACTACTACGATCCCAAGCACGTCCAGTTCGGGCCGCTGCGCGTCATCAATGAGGACCGCGTCGCACCGGGCATGGGTTTCGGCACCCACGGCCACCGCGACATGGAAATCATCAGTTATGTGCTGGAAGGCGAACTGGCCCACAAGGACAGCATGGGCAACGGCAGCGTGATCCGCCCCGGCGATGTGCAGCGCATGAGCGCGGGGACCGGCGTGCGCCACTCGGAGTACAACCACGCCGCGGACGACACCACGCACTTCCTGCAGATCTGGATCCTGCCGGAGAAGGCCGATCTCGAGCCCGGCTACGAGGAAAGGCGCTTCGAGCCCGCGGAAAAGCGCGGCCGTCTGCGCCTGGTCGGCAGCCGGGACGGCGCCGAGGGCTCGGTGGTGATCCACCAGGACATGCGCCTGTATGCCGGCCTGTTCGACGGCGATGAATCCGCCACGCTGGCCCTGGCGCCAAAGCGGCGTGCCTACGTGCATGTGGCGCGCGGGCGCGTCACCGTCAACGGCAAGGCACTGGAGGCGGGCGATGCCGCGCAGCTGGAAGGGGCAGACGCGGTGGCCCTGACCCATGGCGATGGTGCCGAAGTGCTGGTGTTTGACCTGCCCTGAAGCGCCGCTTGAAGAGCACGCAGCCCGCCCGCCATGCCGGCGGGCTGCGGCGCTTTCTCTGGGCGGGTTTGCCGTGTGCTATCGTCTCGCTATAGATAAGCGACCGGGCCGGCACACGTGCCGCCTGGCGTGCCCTGGCCTTCGACATCCACTCCAGAGATGACTTTTGTATCTGTCCTCCTCGCGCTGATCGCCGAGCAGTTCCGCGCCCTGGGCCGCAACAATCCGATCTACGACATCGTGCGCGTGCTGGCCGAGCGGGCGGAGCACGCCTTCGACACCGGGCGCCCGCGCGATACGGCGCTGGCCTGGTTCACGGTGGTGCTGCCGCTGACGCTGACCGCCATGGTGGTGCACTACCTGCTGGCCTCCATCAGCGTGGCGCTCACGCTCGCCTGGAACGTCCTGCTGCTCTACCTGACCCTCGGTTTCCGGCAATTCAGCCACTTCTTCACCGATATCCACGAAGCGCTCAATCGCGACGATCTGCCGCGCGCCCGCGCGCTGCTGCACCAGTGGACCGGTCTCGAAACCCTTGAAATGCCTGTCACCGAGATCGTACGGCATACGCTGGAAGCCGCCATCGTGGCGGTCCACCGGCATGTGTTCGGCGTGTTCTTCTGGTTCCTGGTGCCGATCGGCCCGGGTGGTGTCATCTTGTACCGCATCGCCGAATACCTCGCGCGCCACTGGAACCTGCCTTCCACCGAGCGCAGCCCCGCGCTGGGGCGGTTTGCCGCGCGGGCCTTCTACCTGCTGGACTGGATCCCCTCGCGGCTGACCGCGGTCGGTTTTGCCATCGTCGGTAATTTCGAGGATGCGGTCTATGCCTGGCGCAACCACGCGCGCAAGTGGAACGATGCCGTCAACGGCATCCTGCTCGCCAGTGGCGGCGGCGCGCTTGGCGTGCGCCTGGGCGCGCCGCTGGCCGAGGAGGATTCCACCGTGGTGCTGCGCACCAGCCTGGCCGGCCCGGCCATCGACTATGCGCCCGGCATGGAAGACGACAGCGAGCCTGAGCCGGCCGCGCCTGAATTCGGCATGGAGCCGAACGTGCGTACGCTGCAATCGGCGATTGGGCTGGTGTGGCGTGCCGTGGTGCTGTGGATGCTGCTGCTGGCGATGCTGTCGCTGGCGCTCTGGGTCGGCTGAGCCGGATTGCCATCCCGCTATCGCCAACGCCCGCGCTTGCCGCGGGCGTTTTGTTGGGTGCGCTCTTTTGTGCGCCTATGTACTCTTATGCGCGCTAAGGCTGCCGCGGCGCCCCGCATTGCCAGCACGAATTGAACTGCGCTTCGTGCCATTCCCCGCATGACAGGCATTGCCACCGTGGCCCCGGCTCCGGATTGGCCGCCGCGCGCAATACCGCCCAGGCCTGGGTTTCCATTTCGTCATCGATCAGCCAGACCTGCGGTGCGCTCTCGCGAAACGGGATATCGCCCATCGCGCCGGCCAGCCAGGTATTGCGCATTTCGGCACGGATGCCGGCGGCTTCCAGCAAGTTCTGGCAGTGTGCCGCATGGACTAGGGAAGGGGTCGAGAGCAGTAGTTTCATGGGGATCGGGCATGCCGTTGCAGGCACGCCCGATCACCTTACCACGGCTTTTGCTGGCGGGATTCGTGCAGCAGTTGCGTGTAGAGCTGGTGGCGCCGTCCGGAGATCTCGCCCGCCTTCATCGATTCCAGCACGCCGCAGCCGGGCTCGTTGATGTGATGGCAGTTGTAGAAGCGGCACTCGGTCAGGCGCGGACGGAATTCCGGGAAGGCACGCTCCAGCATGCCTTCGCTCAGGTGATGCAGGCCGAATTCCTGGAAGCCCGGCGAATCGATCAGGCAGCCACGCTGGCGGGCCTGGGGATCATTGCTTTCGCCATCCATGGTTGCGTCGCCATCCACGCTGGCCGGCAGGTGGTAGAGGCGGGTAAAGGTGGTGGTGTGCTTGCCCGAATCCAGCTTGGCCGAGATTTCCCGCGTCTGCGCTTCCACGCCGGGGATCAGCAGGTTCAGCAGCGAGGACTTGCCCATGCCCGACTGGCCGATCAGGATGCTGGCGCGGTGCGCCAGTTGCGGGCGCAGTTGCGCCAGCGTATCTTCCGGCGAGCCGTGCACGGACAGGAACAGCGTCTCGTAGCCCAGCTCCTGGTATAGCGCCAGCCGGCCGCGGGCTTCTTCCAGCCGCTCGGTCAGGTCGATCTTGTTGAGGATGATCAGCGGCCGGATGCCGAGCGCCTCGGCCGACACCAGCGCACGCCCGAGCAGGTCTTCCGAGAAGCCCGGCTCGGTCGCCAGCACGATGACCACCTGGTCGATATTGGCCGCCAGCAGCTTGGACTTGAACTGGTCGGAGCGGTGCAGCAGGTTCTTGCGCGGCTTGAAGCCGGTGATCACGCACTGGTCGGAGGCGGCGCGCTCGATGGTGACGCGGTCGCCCACCGCGCACTCGCTGCGCTTGCCGCGCGGGAAGCCGTGCAGGCGGCTGCCGTCGTCCAGCTCGATCACATAGTGGCGGCCGTGCGCGGCGACGATCAGCGCCTCTTCGGCGGCGGCGCCATTGGCGTTGGCTTTGGCAGCGCTTGCGGCGCGCTGCGGGCCTCCCCGGGCGGCGCGGCTCATGCCTGCGCCAGCAGGCGGTCGATCCGCTGTGCCGCTGGTGGGTGCGAGTAGTAGAACGCGCTGTAGATCGGGTCGGGCGTCAAGGTGGAGGCGTTGTCCTTGTAGAGCTTGACCAGTGCCGAGACCAGGTGGCCGGCATCGGTCTGGCCGGCGGCGAAGGCATCGGCCTCGAACTCGTGGCGGCGCGAGGTCTGGCTGGCCAGCGGCCCCAGCAGGAAGGTGAAAACAGGCAGCGTCAGGAAGAACAGCACCAGGGCAAGCGCATGGTTGGTGGTGCCGAGATTGGGCAGCACGCCCAGGCCCGTGTAGAACCAGGTACGGCTGGCCAGCCAGCCCAGCGCGGCCAGGAAGGCCAGGCTCAGCGCGAAGCTCACCAGCATGCCCTTGAGGATATGGCGGCGCTTGAAGTGGCCGAGCTCGTGCGCGAGCACGGCTTCGATCTCGTCGTCGGCCAGGCGCTCCATCAGGGTGTCGAAGAAGACGATGCGCTTGGCGGCGCCGAAACCGGTGAAGTACGCGTTACCGTGCGCGCTGCGCTTGCTGCCGTCCATCACAAACAGGCCACGGCTGCGGAAGCCGCATTTTTCCAGCAGGCGCTTGATGCGCGCTTCCAGCGTGGCGTTGGCGAGCGGCTCGAAGCGGTTGAACATGGGCATGATCACCGAGGGCGCAATCATCTGCACGAAGATCGTGAAGGCGATCCACGTCAGCCACGTCCATACCCACCAGTATTGCCCCATATGTTCCATGAGCCACAGGACGGCAAGCAACAGCGGCAGGCCCAGCGCGCAGCCGACGACGGCCATCTTGGCCAGGTCGGCCAGGTAGAGCTTCCAGCTCATGCGGTTGAAGCCAAAGCGCTGCTCGATGCCGAACTGGCCATAGAGCGAGAAGGGCAGGTCGACCAGCCCGCCGATCACGGCCACGCTGCCGACCAGCGCCACGCTGTAGGCATAGCCCGGGCCGAAGGTGCCGAGCCAGAACTGGTTGATCCACTGCAGCCCGCCCAGCATGGTCAGGACGATCAGCAGGCCGGAGCCGGCCAGCACTTCCAGCATCGACAGCCGGGTGCGGGCGATGGTGTAGTCGGCCGCCTTCTGGTGCGAGGACAGCGTGATGCTGTCGGCAAAGCGGCTGGGTACCGCATGACGGTGTTGCGCCACATGGCGCACCTGGCGGGCTGCCAGCCAGAGCTTGGTCAGCACCATCAGCATCAGGGCGGCTAGGAACAGAAACGTGAACATCGGGCAGAGCCTTGTCGTGTAAAGCCGTCGCGTACGCGGGGGCGGCCGGATCGCCGGAGCGGGTGCCGGACCGCTTTGGAACCGGGAGCGGCAGCGGATATGCGAGAATTATAAGTTGTTCGCGCCCTCCGACCGTGTTTGTCATCGGGAACTCGGGCGCGCCTTCTTCTTTGCCTCTCCTTCGATTGCAGTCCAGATGACCAGCCAAAATACCCACGTGCCCAGCGGCGCCAAATCCGTCAAGAGCGAAAACAACCTGATCTGGCTGGACATGGAGATGACCGGCCTGATGCCGGACACGGACCGCATCATCGAGATTGCCATCGTCGTGACCGACTCCGAGCTCAATATCCTGGCCGAAGGCCCGGTGCTGGTGATCCACCAGGAAGATGCCGTGCTCGACGGCATGGACAACTGGAACAAGGGCACCCATGGCCGCTCGGGCCTGATCGACAAGGTCAAGGCCTCGACCCTGACCGAAGCCCAGGCCGAGGCCGAGCTGCTGGCCTTCCTCAAGCGCTGGGTGCCGGCCGGCAAGTCGCCCATGTGCGGCAACTCGATCTGCCAGGACCGCCGCTTCATGGCGCGCTACATGCCCAAGCTGGAGGCGTTCTTCCACTACCGCAACCTCGACGTGTCCACGCTGAAGGAACTGTGCAAGCGCTGGGAGCCGGCCATCCACAAGGGTTTCGTCAAGCGCCAACTGCACACCGCGCTGGCCGATATCCTGGAGTCGGTGGAAGAGCTGCGTTACTACCGCACCCACTTTATCCGCCATTCCGCGCCGGCGGCAGCGGCAGCGGGCGAAGCGCCCGCCGCGCCCGAGGCTCCGGCCGCTCCGGCCGCCTGATCCGCACCATCCAACGTCACTTCCGAGGCGCCCCGAGGGGCGCCTCGGTCCAACTGCCGCCCTCCCATGCTCGCGCGCATCGTCTCGATTATCACGCCGGTCATCCTGATCATCCTGGTGGGCTGGCTTTACGGGCGCCGCGCGCATCCGGACATGTCGGGCATCAACCGGGCCACGCTCGACGTGATCGCGCCGCTGCTGGTGGTGTCGGCCTTTGTCAGCAAGGAATTCGTGCTGGCCGACCAGCTTGTGCTGCTGGGTTGCGCGGTGGCCGTGGTGCTGGGTTCCGGGCTGCTGGCCTGGCTGGCCGCGCGGCTGCTGCGGGTGGATCCGCGTACCTTCGTGCCGCCGATGATGTTCAACAACTGCGGCAATATGGGCTTGCCGCTATCGGTGTTCGCCTTCGGCCCGGTCGGCCTGGCGCCGGCGGTGGCGTTGTTCGCCGCGTCCAACCTGATGCACTTCACCATCGGCATGAAGATCGTCAACCGGCATGCGTCGGTCACGCAGATCGCGCGCAATCCGATGGTGCTGGCGACGGTGCTGGGGGTGGCCTTGTCGCTGGCGCGGCCGTGGTTCGCGCTGCCTGAGCCGGTGTTCCAGTCGATCAAGCTGCTGGGCGATGCGACCGTGCCCTTGATGCTGTTCGCGCTGGGCGTGCGCATGAAGGACGTGAGCCTGCGCAACTGGGGCATGGGCGCGATCGGCGCCGTGGCCTGTCCGCTGACCGGCATCGCCTGCGCCTTGCTGCTGGCGCAACTGGTGCCGCTGACCCAGCTCCAGCGCGGGCTGCTGTTTGTGTTCGCGTCGCTGCCGCCGGCCGTGCTCAACTTTCTCGTGGCCGATCATTTCCGGCAGGAGCCGGATCAGGTGGCTTCGATCGTGCTGCTGGGCAATGTCGCCGCAGTGGTGTTCGTGCCGCTGGGGCTGTATCTGGGGCTGCGCTGAGGCAGCCCCGCCGGTGATTCAGGCCGCCGGCCGGGTGCGAATTGCGTGCTTGGGACGCCACGCCTTGGCCACGGCATCGTCGGTCTCGATGTAAGGGCCGCCGATCAGGTCGACGCAGTAGGGCACGGCGGCAAAGATGCCTTGCACGATGGCTTTGCCGTCTTCGCCGCGCAGGCCTTCCAGGGTTTCGCGGATGGCGCGCGGCTGGCCCGGCAGGTTGATGATCAGGGCGGCGCGGCTGGCGGTTTCGCGGATCACCGCCACCTGCCGCGACAGGATGGCCGTGGGCACGAAGTGCAGGCTGACTTGGCGCATCTGCTCGCCGAAGCCGGGCATTTCCTTGGTGCCCACCGCAAGCGTGGCCTCGGGCGTGACGTCGCGCCGCGCCGGGCCGGTGCCGCCGGTGGTCAGCACCAGGTCGCAGCCGGCCACGTCGACCAGTTCGATCAGCGTGCGGGAGATGACTGCCTGTTCGTCGGGGATAAGGCGTTCCACGCCCTGCCAGGGCGAGGTCAGGGCGTGCCCGAACCACTCGCGCAGGGCCGGGATCCCTTCGTCCTGGTAGGTGCCGGCCGAGGCGCGGTCGGAGATCGAGACAAAGCCGACCAGCAATTCGTCCGGATGGTTGCGGGCAATGGGATGAACCATCGCGTGCGTCGTGGTTTGCGTCATCTTGTCCCCAATGGGTTTGGCGTCCTGGTTATTCTTCGGCGTCCGGCTCGGCTTGCGGCTCGTCGGATGCCGCCGCCTTCTTGCTCTCCAGCGCATTCTTGATGGCCTGGAACAGTTCGCGGAAATAGCGCGGCGGCTTGTTCATCTCGTGCTCTTTGCGCGCATTGCGGATGATGTTGCGCAGCGCCTGCACATCGATGGCCGGGTGTTCGGCCAGGAACTTGGTCAGGGCGGCGTCGTCCGCCAGCAACAGTTCGCGCCAGCGCTCCACCAGGTGCAGCTTGGCCGTCTCGGCCTTGCTGGCGCCCTTGAAGCCTTCCAGTACGCGCTGGATGGCTTCGACCTCGTCGTCGTCCAGCTTGCGCATGACCTTGCCCACGAACTGCATCTGGCGGCGTTTTCCTTCGTGGTTGGTGATGCGCCGCGCGTCGCGGATGGCGTCGGCCAGCGCTTCGGGCATGGGCACGCGCGCCAGCCGGTCCTTGGGCAGCGCTTCGAGTTCCACGCCCAGGTCCTGCAGGGCGAGCATATCGCGTTTTTTCTGGGACTTGCTCTTGGGCAGGTCGTCGTCGTCGGCCGGTTCGGGGGCGAACTGGCCGGGGAAGCCGGAGGCGTTCCGGGGGGAGGTGCGGGAGTTTCGCGTCATGGGTGGCATTTTATCTTGCTATGATTCTTGTTTGGACTTTTGATGACCGCGCCCACAATGGATCAATCCGCCGACCAGACCGCCCATTTCACTTATACCCAGGCCCAGCTTAGCGAGATGGCCGCCGATGTGCTGCGGGTGGCACGCGAACTGGGCGCCACCGACGCGGCAACCGAGATTTCCGAGGGCAGCGGCCTGTCGGTCTCGGTGCGCAAGGGCCAGGTGGAAACCATCGAGCAGAACCGCGACAAGGTGGTGGGCGTCACGGTCATGATCGGCAAGCGGCGCGGCAACGCCAGCACCTCGGATTTCTCGCCCGCGGCGCTGCGGGCCACGGCGGAGGCGGCCTACAACATTGCCCGCTTTACCGCCGAAGACGATTGCGCGGGTCTGGCCGAAGAGGAGTTGCTTGAACGCAACCCGCAGGATCTCGACCTGTTCCACCCGTGGAATATCGACGCCGAACAGGCCATCGAGATCGCGCGCCGCGCCGAAGCCGCCGCCTTCGCGGTCTCGCCGCGCATTCGCAACAGCGACGGCGCCAGCGTGTCGGCCCAGCATTCGCAGTTCGTGCTGGCCACCTCGCGCGGCTTCACGGGCGGTTATCCGTACTCCCGCCACTTTATTTCCTGCGCGCCGATCGCCGGCACCGGCAGCGGCATGCAGCGCGACGACTGGTACTCGTCCAAGCGCGCGCCCGACGCACTGGCCGCGCCCGAGGACATCGGCCGCTATGCCGCCGAACGCTCGCTGGCCCGCCTGAACTCGCGCAAGCTGTCCACGCGCCGTTGCCCGGTGCTGTTTGAGGCACCGCTGGCGGCGGGCTTGCTCGGCGCCTTCGTGCAGGCCGTGTCCGGCGGCGCGCTGTACCGCAAGTCGACGTTCCTGTACGACACGCTGGGCAAGGCGGTGTTCGCGCCGCACATCCACATCCACGAACAGCCCCACCTGCCGGGCGCCATGGGCAGCGCCCCCTTCGACGAAGAAGGCGTGAAGACCCACGCGCGCGACGTGGTTCGCGCCGGCGTGGTGGAAGGCTATTTCCTCTCCACCTACTCGGCCCGCAAGCTGGGCATGAAAACCACCGGCAATGCCGGCGGCTCGCATAACCTGACGTTGTCCAGCTCGCTGACCGCGCCGGACGACGACTTCGCCGGCATGTTGCGCAAGCTCGGCACCGGCCTGCTGGTGACGGAACTGATGGGGCAGGGCGTGAACTACGTGACGGGCGATTACTCGCGCGGCGCCTCGGGCTACTGGGTCGAGAACGGCGTGATCCAGTTTCCGGTGGAAGAGATCACCATTGCCGGCAATATGGTGGAGATGTTCCGCCAGATCGTGGCGATTGGCGCCGATTCGCTGGTACGCGGCACCAAGGAAACCGGCTCGATCCTGATCGAGCAGATGACGATCGCGGGCAACTAAAGCCACGGCGGCGGCCTGGTTCCCGGGCCGCCGCGCGTTTCACGCCGGCAATGTCTTATTCCTCGCCGGACGGCGGGCGCTCGTAGGTAACGAAGGCGTAGTCGAAGCCATTCGCTTCCGAGTGATGCGATTCGCGCGCGGTGGTGATCCACTGCTGCGGGTCGATGGGGGGAAACACCGCATCGCCTTCGACATCCGCATCGATCTCCGTCACCACCAGCCGGTCCGCGCTGGGCAGCGCCTCGGCATACAGTTGCGCACCGCCGATCAGGAAGATCTGCTCGACGCCGACGCATAGCCGCTGCGCTTCCTCGAGCGAGTTCGCCACGTCGCAGCCTTCGATGCGCAGGCCGCGGTTGCGGCTCACCACGATATTGCGCCGGCCCGGCAGCGGCCGGCCGATCGATTCCCAGGTCTTGCGGCCCATCACGATGGGCGCGCCCATCGTGGTGCGCTTGAAGTGCGCCAGGTCCTCGGGCAAGCGCCAGGGCAGGGTGTTGTCGCGGCCGATCACGCCGTTGCGGGCCTTCGCCACGATCAGGGTCAACAGCGTCATACGGCCACCGGTGCCTTGATGGCCGGATGCGACTCGTAACCCACCAGTTCGAAGTCTTCGTACTTGTAGTCGAAGAGGCTGTCCGGCTTGCGCAGTATCTTCAGTTGCGGCAGCGCCATCGGCTCGCGCGCCAGTTGCGTTGCCACCTGTCCGGCGTGATTGCTGTAGATATGGCAATCACCGCCGGTCCAGATAAAGTCGCCCACTTCCAGTCCGGTCTGTTGGGCGATCATGTGCGTCAGCAGCGCGTAGCTGGCGATATTGAACGGCACGCCCAGGAAGATATCGGCGCTGCGCTGGTACAACTGGCAGGACAGGCGGCCTTCGGCCACATAGAACTGGAAGAAGGCGTGGCAGGGCGGCAGCTTCATCTGCGGAATCTCGCCCACGTTCCAGGCCGACACGATCAGCCGGCGGGAGTCCGGGTTGCTGCGGATCTGCGCCACCAGTTCGCTGATCTGGTCGATGTGCCGGCCGTCCGGCGTCGGCCAGGCGCGCCACTGCGAGCCGTAGACAGGTCCCAGTTCACCGTTTTCATCTGCCCATTCGTCCCAGATGCTGACGCCGTTGTCCTTCAGGTACCTGATGTTGGTCGAGCCTTGCAGGAACCACAGCAGTTCGTGAATGATCGACTTCATGTGCAGCTTCTTGGTGGTCACCACCGGGAAGCCTTCGCGCAGGTCGAAGCGCATCTGGTAGCCGAACACCGAGCGCGTGCCGGTGCCGGTGCGGTCGGCCTTTTCGGTGCCATGCTCTTGCACATGGCGCATGAAGTCGAGGTACTGTTTCATCGGCGCGGGTGTTGGGGAAAGTGACGCGACAGCGTTGTGCGCGTAATGGGGCAATCTGCCCGGAGGTCGGCAAATTGCTAAAGGCCTAGCATTTTATCGCAAAGCAAAAAGGGCCGCCTCGCGGCGGCCCTCCTTTCATGGTCCGGCGTCCTCAGGTGCCGGCGCCATCGTGCATTACTGCGCCGCCGTGGTCGGAGCCCGGCGCTTCTGCACCAGGTAGCCACCGCCCAGCACGCCGCCGATGACCAGCACGAACAAGCCGTAGTAAGCCAGGGCGTTGGTGTTGAAGAACTCCTTCACCAGCGGCTCGCTGACGATCATCTTGACTGCCGTGAAGGCCAGCACGCCGGCGCCCACGAAGATGACCGACGGGAAGCGCGACATCAGCTTGAGCACCAGGCTCGAGCCCCACACCACGATGGGGATGCTGATCAGCAGGCCGAGCACCACCAGCAGGAAGCTGCCGTGCGCCGCGCCTGCCACTGCCAGCACGTTGTCCACGCCCATCACCGCGTCGGCGATGATGATGGTCTTCATCGCGCCCACCAGGGTGGTCGCGCCCGCGCCATGTTCGTCGCCATTGCCGTCGTCGGACAGCAGCTTGTAGGCGATCCACACCAGGGCCACGCCGCCGACCAGCAGCAGGCCAGGAATCTTGAGCAGCCAGACCACACCGATCGTCATGGCCGAACGGACCACGACTGCGCCGACCGTACCCCAGACGATGGCCTTCTTCTGCAGGTGGGGCGGCAGGTTGCGCGCGGCAAGCGCGATCACGATGGCATTGTCGCCGGCAAGCACCAGGTCAATGACGACGATGGACAGCAGTGCCGTCAGGAACTGCATCGTGAACAGATCGGTAAACCATTCCATAAAATCTCCTCGAAACAACGATAGCCAAAAGCCGTGCGCAAACACCGGGTTAGCCTGGAGACATGTTGGTTGGGAGCTGTGGGGGGCGCCTTTGCAAACCATGAAACCAGGTTGCAAAGGTCTTGCTCGACCGCCATATGGTTGTTGGCGCGGTCAGCACAACCGGAGGCTATTTGTGATCAGCCTCGGAATGACGATTGTGCTAAGGGCAGGGCCCCGGAGCTACTCCCCTTTGAGGGACGAATCCGTTCGGATCAGGCCGAAGCGGAAGCGCTGAGGCGGATTATAAACGAAGCCACATGCTTTGTGCTGTTGTGAATGTTTTGTAAGGCGCACTTTACGTCGGATATCGCGATGCCATCGACGGGCAGAGACTCTTCCCTGGGCGCCGGCAGGACGATATACGGAACCGATGGCGCTTTCCGTGTCATTCTTAGTGAAGATTACGGCGCCCGGAAGGGTTTGTGCATTGCGGTAAGCACACTCCGCGCGCGCCAGCTATTCTGAGTAGACTGGCTTTTGGCCGATGCGCCCCAGACGTCACCGGAGGCGCATCCCTTGCCAGCCCCGCGCATGCGTGACGTGCGGGCACCTGGGGGTTTCATGCATTGCCATCGACCAACAAGGAAACGTCATGCCGGCCGTCCCGACCCCGTTGAACCCACGCCACAGCCATTCCCAATCCAACCGCAACGCCACTTCGGCCCTGCAACCCAACGGCAGCCAGGCCAGCACTGCCGTCATCGCCAACGGACACGCGCTGCCGAATCCGGTACCGCGGCTGGATTTCATCCAGCAGTACCATGAGGACAGCGGTGCCCTGCGCGGCGAGATCACGCGCGGCCTGCTGGCCCCCGCCGCCAGCATCAGCCCCAAGTTCTTCTATGATGTACTTGGCTCCCGCCTGTTCGAGGCCATCACCGATCTGCCCGAGTATTACCCCACGCGTACGGAGGCCGCGGTCTTCTCCGCGTTCGCGCCCGCTATGGCCGCGCGTGCCGGCAGCGGCTGCGTGCTGATCGACCTTGGCGCGGGCAATTGCCAGAAAGCGGCGCGGCTCTTCGGCAGCCTGCAGCCGGCGCAATACGTCGCACTCGACATTTCGGTGGAGTTCCTGCGCGGCACCTTGTTCTGCCTGCAGCAGCAGCATCCGCAGATTCCCATGCTCGGCCTTGGCGCCGACTTGTGCGTGCCGCTCGACCTGCCGCCGGAAGTCAGGCGCGGGCGCCGGCTGTTCTTCTATCCGGGATCCAGCATCGGCAACTTCGCGCCGGAGCAGGCGCGGGCCTTGCTGCAGCGTCTGCGGGCGGCCGCGGGGAGGGGGGATGGCGTGCTGATCGGCGTCGACCTGCTCAAGGACGAGCAGGCGCTGGTGGCCGCCTATGACGACCCGCTAGGCGTTACCGCCGCCTTCAACCGCAATGTGCTGCGTAACCTGAACCGCATCGTCGGCAGCGATTTCCAGCTCGACGACTGGCGGCACGCGGCCAGCTTCGACCTCGAGAACTCGCGCATCCAGATGCACCTGCGGGCCGGGCGGGACGTCACCGTGCGCTGGCCGGAAGGCAGCCGCGCCTTTCGCGCCGGCGAGCGGATTCACACCGAGGATTCCTATAAGTACCGGCCGGCCGATTTCGCCACACTCCTTGCGGCTGCGGGCTTCGACGATCCGGTCTGGTGGACCGATCCGCGCGGCTGGTTCGCAGTGTTCCATGCGCGCGCCTGAGCAGGGCGGCAGGCGCTGCGCGGGCGGGGATGGTGCTGGTGTCATAATGCCCGCATCCCTCCTTGGGGGCGCGGCGCATGAGGCGCGCCGCCCGCCGGGCAAACCAACCGTGGGCCATCCCATTCACCGTCAGGGTTCTTGATGAGCGGCTTTTCCATGCTTCCCGACCTTCATTTCAATGGTGGCAAGACCGTCTGGACGGACGCCCGGAGGCTGCCCCGCGAGGGCCTGGCGCAGGCGCTGGTGGAAGCGCGCAACCGCACCCTGGCCTGGCTTGCCGCGTTCGGCCAGACGCGGCGCGGCTGGGAGGTGCCGCGGCAGGATTTTGCGAACCCGCCGCTCTGGACGCTGGGCCATGTCGCCTGGCATGCCGAATGGTGGTGCCTGCGCGATGTGCGCACGCTGGAGCGCGATGGCCTGCCGTTGCGGGCCGCCGGGGTTCCTTCGTTGCTGGCCGGCGCGGACGAATGGTTCGATCCCGAACGCATCGATCCCGATGCCCGCTGGGAGGCCACGCTGCCCGACGTAGCGGTGGTCAAACGCTATGCCGCCGAGGTGCTCGAAGCCACCTTGCGCCGGCTGGCGGCGCAACCGGACGATAGCGATGCGGCGCTCTACGCATGGCGTCGCGCGCTGTTTCACGAAGACAGCCAGGGCGAGGCCCTGGCTGCGCTGCTGCAGGCCGTGGGCATGGCGCCGGTGGAGCCGGCCGTGGCGCTGCCTTCCGTGTCGGTACCGCACGCCGGCACCTTGCAGTTTCCCGGTGGGCGGTTCATCCAGGGCTGGAATGAGCCGGATGGCTTCGCGCTGCCCGACGAACTGCCGCCGCAGCCGACCTATGTGCCAGCCTTCGAGATGGATGCCGCGCCGGTCAGCAATGCGCAGTTTCTCGATTTCGTCGAGGACGGTGGTTATGAGCGCGCGGCATGGTGGACGGTGGCGGGGCACCAGTGGCTGATGATGCAGGACCGTTCCGCGCCGCGTTACTGGGCCAGGCATCCGGAGTCCCGGGCGTGGATGGCGTTGCGCTTCGGCAGCCTGCGCACCTTGAATCCTGACGAGGCGGTACGCCACGTCAGCCTGTTCGAGGCGCAGGCCTGGTGCGCCTGGGCGGACCGGCGCCTGCCTACGGAAGCGGAATGGGAGCTGGCGGCGGTGCAGGCGCGCGGCGGCTTGCGCTGGGGCATGGTTCGCGAGTGGACGGCGACGCCCTACGAGCCCTATGCCGGTTTTGTCGCTGGCCCGGCCGATGTGGAGTTCGTTGACTGCTTCGCCACGCACCAGGTGGTGCGCGGTGCCTCTTTCGCCGGCGTGGCGCGCCAGCGCCATGCGCGCGCGCGCATGGCGCTGCTGCCGGAGGACGATTTCGCGTTCGTGGGCTTTCGCAGCTGTTCCATATAGAGAGGGCCGGCTGGCCCCTTCGTCTGACGTCTCACGCCAAATGAAAAAAGCACCCGAAGGTGCTTTTTTCATTTGTTGCGATGGAGCGCCGCATAGGCGACGCATCCATTCAACCGCGCGAATTAACGCTCGAAACGCGAGCGGCCACCGGTGTTGCCGTTGCCGTTGCGCTGGCCGCCGAAGCCGCCGCGGTTGCCGTCGCCGAAGCTGCGGGGCGCGCCGTCGCGGTTGCCATCGCGGTTGCCAAAGCTACGGCCTTCGCCGCCGCGGTAGCCACCGTTGCCGCCGTTGCCTGCGCCACGGTTGCCGTCGGCGAAGCTGCGGGGAGCCGCGCCATCACGGTTGCCGAAGCCACGGTTGTCGCCGCCGCGGTAGCCGCCTTCGTTGCCGAAGCTGCGCTGGCCGCCGGTCGCGCCCTGGCCGCGATAGCCGGTGCTGTTGCCATTGGCGTTGCCGAAGCCGCCACGGTCGCCAAAACCACGGTTGCCGTCGCGATCGCCGAACGGGCGGTCGCCTGCGGGACGCGGGGCCCCGTCACGGCTGCCGAAGCCGCGGCTTTCGCCGCCGCCGAACTTGCGGTCGCCAAAGCTGCGGTTCTCACCGCCGCGATAGCCGCCGCCATTGCTGTTGCCACGGTAGCCACCGCGGTCACCGCCCGGCTTGCCGCCGAAGCCGGAGCGCGGCTTGGGCGAGCGGCGCGGTTCCAGGCCTTCGATCACCGAAGCGTCGACGCGGTTGTTGGTGAAGCGCTCGATGCGCTTCCACTGGAACATGTCGCCATGGTTCACGAGGTTGATGGCGACGCCCGAGCGGCCGGCACGGCCGGTTCGGCCGATACGGTGCACGTAGTCTTCGGCTTGCTTGGGCAGGTCGAAGTTGACCACGTGGGTGATGTCCGGCACGTCGATGCCGCGTGCGGCGACATCGGTTGCCACCAGGATGCGCAGGTTGCCGCGGCGCAGCGACGTCAGGGTGCGGTTACGCGCGCCCTGGGTCATGTCGCCGTGCAGCGCGCCGGCTGCGAAACCGGTATCCGACAGGCGCTCGGCCAGCGAATCGGCATCGCGCTTGGTCGCGGTGAAGACGATGGCTTGCTTGAGCGTGGCGTCGCGCAGCAGGTGGTCGAGCAGCTTTTCCTTGTGCGACATGTCATCGGTGAAGTGCAGGCGCTGTTCGATATTGCTCTGGTCGGCGCGGGTCGCGGCGATCTCGATGCGTTGCGGGTCGCGCAGCTGGCGCGAAGCCAGTTGGGCGATGCGGCCGTCCAGCGTGGCCGAGAACATCAGCGTCTGGCGGGTGGCCGGGGTAGCGGCAACGATGGCGTCGATATCGTCGGCGAAGCCCATGTCGAGCATACGGTCGGCTTCGTCGAACACCAGCATGTCCAGCGCGGACAGGTCGATGCGGCCGGCTTCGACGTGGTCGAGCAGGCGGCCAGGCGTTGCCACCAGGATGTCAGGCATCTTCGACAGCGCGGCGAGCTGCTTCGGATAGGGCATGCCGCCCAGGATGCTGGCGCACACGATGCGGCGCAGGTGGCGGCCATACTTGGCGGTGGCTTCGGTCACCTGCAGGGCCAGTTCGCGCGTGGGGGTCAGCACCAGCAGCGCGGGTTGCGCCGGCGACGGACGGGGGCGCTTGCCCTTCATGCGCTTGACCGGATCATCGGAACGCGGGCGATTCGGCGAAGCCTTTTCGCTGATGCGCTGGATGGCCGGCAGGATGAAGGCGCCGGTCTTGCCCGAGCCGGTCTGGCTGGACACCAGCAGGTCGCGGCCAGCCAGGAAGGCGGGAATCGCTTGTGCCTGCACCGGGGTCGGCGTGGTGTAGTTCAGTTCAACGAGGGCGCGCAGGATTGCTTCTTCGAGGCCAAGCTTGGCAAAGCCGTTCTCGGCATTGACGTTGGCGGCGGCGGCAGGCGCAACGGCTTCCGGGCTGAGCATGGCGTCGAGCTTGTCGAGCGGGCTCGGTTCCTGGATAGCGGGCGTGGCGATGGCGGCGGCTTCGGTCGATGCGTCGGCGGCGGAGGCAAAAGCTTGCTCCGCACGAATGTCGTGCTGGGTCATGTCGTAGTTTTCTTTAAATGCATGGCACCCCATGCCGAACTAGCGAACAGGGGCGGGCGCAGTGCAAAGTCTTAAAAAGGCTTCGGCGCCAATCGGTGAGGCCGTTACGACAGACACAGCTGACAGTACGGCGGCAGGCAGGGCGACACCGGGCACAAGGCCGGGCGCGCGGTCCCTGGCAGGCAAACAGCTCTGTAGAGCTATTCAACAGGATCGGAGACGAGGCGACGTCGGTGAGAAATGCGTTCTGTCGGGTATCACCACTTGGCCTTGATTCAACAACTTTAAGGCAGGCCAGCCGGCGGGACCGGGAGCAGAGCTTGAGAGCGGGGGCGGTATCGCCTGCCGGAAGAGACCGGTAGACGTGTTGCACAACTCACAGTGCGAACTCACGGCGCGAATTATAGCAGAAACAAAAGTAAGTTTGTTGCACTGCGATAGGAATTACTTTGAGGTGCCGAACGGCGATTTTTGAGGCTCATTGGGCGCTTTTCATGGGGGTTTGCCGATCCCGCATTCGATATTGCATCCGCAGGCCGCCTGCCTATACTGAATCCGTCGGGCGCATCGATGCCCGGCAAGGTGGCGGACCGATGAGAACCCGCTGACCTTCCTCGGCGCTTTGCTTTAAGTGCCGCTAGCCGCTGATATCGCGGCAGTCGGCGTCATTGCCAGCTTTCCTTTGGCTCTCCGGGTGGTCCGGAGGGACGTCCGCGTCATGGGCGGAATCATGGGAAAACCTGCTTGCACGGCTGTTGCCGCGATAGCGCCGGCGTTGACCTGGATGGTCCGGACCGTCCGCAACCAGCCCGCCAGTGTACTGGCGGGCTTTTTCGTTCGTGCTCCGGGTTTGGGGTACCGCAAGCGCTACTTCCGGCTTCCGTTAAGCTGACCCATATGTTGCACGGGTAATCCATTGATACCTTTGCTAACAGCCGGAAGTCTCGCGTCAAGTTATTCTCGGGCCTGAAACTGGCAAAACGAGATAGCGATGACGAGAAGGATTCTTTTGTGCGCGGCGGCTGTAACTGGCTTGATGGGCGCACTGGGCATGGCGCCTGCGGCACATGCACAGGTATCGGTCAATGTGTTGATCGGCGTGCCGCCGCCGGCTCCCGTCTATGAAGTTGTTCCCGTGGCGCGCCCTGGCTACGTCTGGGCGCCCGGCTACTGGGACTGGGATGATCGCGGCCACAAGCACAAGTGGAAGAAGGGCAAGTGGGAGCGCGAGCGCGCGGGCTATGTCTACGAGGCGCCGCGCTGGGTGCAGGCGCGCGATGGCTGGGTGCTGGTGCCCGAGCGCTGGGATGGCAGGCCGGGCAAGAAAGACAAGGGTTATCACTGCCCGCCGGGACACGCCAAGAAGGGCGAGTGCTGAGCAGGGGAGCGTGGCTGGTGAGGTTTTGATATACTCCGGGCCTGCTCCCGGATCCGCGCCGCCAAGGCGCACCAACATGTCCACGGAGTCTGTCCTCTCGCCGTAGTTCAATGGATAGAACACGCGCCTCCTAAGCGTGAAATGCAGGTTCGATTCCTGCCGGCGGGACCATAATGAAGTCCGCAGAAGTTCTCTGAAGTTCTCCACCCCTAAATAAATCAAGGCATCCCGGGCATTTGGCGTTTGCCAAAGTTCGCATTGTTTCGAGCAGAGACTTGGAAATGACAAATCCTGAGATGACGAAGAACAGATCCACGCCGCTCCGTAGGCTTGTGGCATGGACGGCTTCGTAAAACCAAGCCGGCGCCGGGAGAGCAGGGTAGTAGTGCTGGACCAGGATGAACGCGATCGAAATCCCGCGAAGCATCTGAATTTCTTGGTTCTTCCCGTGCGGCTTCTCGGCCGTCATGCGTAGGATCCTTTTTTGGGCGGCGTATTGTATTACGAACGGCGTTGTCGAATTTGAACTCGGCTGCCTGAGCCCCCGGCGCCCGTGTTCTGTTCGGAAATACGCTATCCTTCCGCCGTCAAATTAGACGTCCGGGGGACGGCGCGTGGCATTACAGGGTGAAAACAGGGGTGGCGGGCCCATCCTCTGGGTCGACAACATCAAGTTGCTGGCGATGTTGGGGGTGATTTCCTTCCATTTCTGGCTGTTCTTCAACAAGCGGACTACTGATCCGCTGCACTTTCTATCCAGCGTCAAGGCCTTCTTGTCCATCCCGTTTGAGTTGGGCTGGCAGGGGAATCAGTTATTTTTCGCGGCAAGCGGCTTGGGGCTTGCTCTGTCGTGCATGAGGAAGCGTCCGAGTTGGACGCAGTTCATAGTGGCCAGGGCATGGCGGATTTACCTGCCATACTGGGTCACCATTAGCACAATCCTCATCTATCAAGCCGCTATGCGCTGGGCAGGAAGCTGGGATGTGCCCTATGTGTTGCCGAAGAGCGCTCAGGAGTGGGTCGCCAACGTGTTTTTGCTGAACATAGGCGGAACCACCTACCTTTCCACGCATCATTGGTTCCTGTTTAGCCTGGTGGTTTTGTACGTGGCGTTCCCGTTGTTCTTCGCTCTATGCAGGAAACTTGGCGTGTTCGCGCTTGTCGTCACAACGTGCATACAGGCGGCTGTGCTCAAGTTCCCTCCGGACCTTGGTGTACTCACGCCGTTCACGTATATCTCCTTTGTGATGGGATCTTTTTGCGTCGGTATCCTCTTCGGCATTGCTTTGCACGAGGATCGCCAGAAGCTTGAAAGTCGGCTGAGGAAGAGTTGGCCGATTGGTTTGGTCCTTTGGCTCGCGGCTACGTTGATGAGCCTGTACAACATCGGCGCCGCAGCGGTCGACCCGCTGATTGCCATCAGCGGTTTCATCTGCGTCTACCAGATAGCCCGGCTACCGTGGTCATTTGCTTGGCTGAACAAGCTCAGCTTTGAGATCTACCTGGTGCACATGCCGTTCGTCGGCTTCTATCGGCATTTCTTCGGATTCGTCGAGCAGCCGTTGTGGGCGATCTATGTCTTCTACCTTGTTTCCACGGTGGCTATGGCCGCGCTCGTCCACATGCTGGTCGTCCTGGTGGAGGCCGGGCTGCGCCGTTTGCGAAGTAGCGACAAGGGGCTTCAGCCAGCCTCCTAATACTGAGACTCTGAACTATCACCATGCCGCCCTCGGGCGGCTTTTTTACGCCCGCGTCCTGCGGGCTTTTTCATTTCCGGGGTCACAAATGTCCGAACCAATCAGCGGCAGCGCCGCAGCCGGCGCTGCTGCCTTCAAAGCCTTCGGCGGCCCGGCGGCGGTTGCCGCCGGCGCCTCCGGCCTGGCCGCCCTCGTAGTGATGATGATGATGATGATGATGACTCCACGAAGCCCAAGAGAGTGGGCGGTAGGGCTGATTTCTACCGTCGTTTCCAGCGTCGCCGGGGGCGCGGCCGTCGTGCAGAAGCTCGGGCTGCAGGCCTGGACGCATGATTACATCGGTCTGGTCGCACTGTTCGGCGTCGTGTTCGCCTGCGGCCTGCCGGGCTGGGCGGTGGTGCGCTGGCTGTTCAACTTCATCGAGAAGCGTCGCGACAAGGACCTGGCCGAGGTGGCGGAGGACGTGCGTGACGCGGTGGCTGGGGCGAAGCATGGCTGACCCGCTTATCACCGCGGTGCAGCTGCACGCCATCATGCCGCTGGCCGGCGCGCGCGCCGATGTGTTCGCTGCGCCGCTGGCCACCGCCATGCTGCAGTTCGAGGTCAATACGCCCACACGCGCGGCCGCCTTCGTGGCGCAGGTCGCGCACGAGTCCGGGCAGTTGCGCCTGTTACGCGAGATCTGGGGCCCGACGCCGACGCAGCGCCGGTATGAGGGCCGGGCGGACCTGGGCAATACCGAGCCCGGCGACGGAAAGCGGTTCATGGGGCGGGGCCTGATTCAGGTCACCCGCCGCAAGAACTATCTGCTGTGCGGGTTCGGGCTGCACCTGGACCTGCTGACGCATCCCGAACTGCTGGAACTGCCTGTGCACGCGGCGGCGTCCGCCGGTTGGTACTGGCACACCCATAGCCTGAACCGGTTCGCCGACGCTGGCGACTTCGTGGGTCTGGCGCGAGCCATCAACGGCGGGATCAACGGTATTGCGGAGCGGCGCGCCTTCTGGGCGCGCGCCAAAACTGCATTGGGGGTTTCATGAGCATCCTATCGAAGGTCCTTCAGGACTCACCGGGCAACGGGCTTTCCTTCTGGTGCCCTGGCTGTGATAGCCCGCACCATATCCAGCACGGTGCCGGTGACGGACCGCGTTGGGGCTGGAATGGCGACGTGGAGCGCCCGACGTTCACGCCGAGTGTGCTGACCTGGTGGGATGAGCCGGCCGCTGCAGGCAACCCCGATGAGCTGCGCGCCCAGGTCGCGCGCAAGCGCGCCGATCCGAGTTATCAGATCCCGTACGTCAAGAAGACCTGCCACAGCTTCGTGACCGATGGCCGCATCCAGTTCCTGGGCGACTGCACGCACGCGCTGGCGGGCCAGATCGTGCCGCTGGCCGAGTTTCCGGAGGGGTGGGGCCGCTGACGGCCCCAAGTTTTCTTTCAGCCTTCCCAGTTTTCTTTCATTCCAGCCGCCTTCGAACGGTTTTTTTTCATTCGACTTGCCGTTCCCGCTCTGGATCACCCAGAGGAATGCGCGGGAAGGCTACCAGTTCAGTCCCACGGAGGTGATCCACCATGCCGATTCTTGACGCTATCGGGGCGGTCATCAAAGCCGTCTTCGCCACGCCGCAGCGGATCTTCTTCGTCGCGGTGCTGGTGGTGCTGGCGCTGGCTGGCGGTTCGGTGCTGGTCTACCGGCACGAGCGTGACGCTGCTCGCGCCGAGCTGGCTCAGGCCTTGGCCGACCTGGTCAAGGCCAAGGGTGACAACCGGGCGCTGGCCGGATCTCTGACCACCCAGAACGCCGCGGTGGCTGCCCTTGAGGCGCAGGCCAAGCTGCGGCAGTACCAGGCAGCGAAGGCCGACGCCGAGGCTCAGGCAGCTCAGTCCAAGTACACGCTGCTGGCCGGCAAGATCCAGGCGCAGGTGCCGGGGTCGGACCTGTGCGCATCGCTGCATGGATTGCGCGAGACCTTTATGACCGAGCGGGGGAAGCTATGAAGTGGCAACTTGCGCAAAAACGCAATTTCGCGGCGTGTGCGGTACTTGCGGTGCTTCTGCTGGCCGGCTGCGCCGCCGCGCCGCAGATGATCGAGAAGCCGGTGGAGGTGAGGGTGCCAGTGGCCGTGCCGTGCGAGACGCCCGAGATCCCCGAGCCGGATTGGCCGTTGGCGAAGGTGCCGGAGACGGCCGGCGACTTCGAGTTCTTTCGCGCGGCGCTGGCCGAGCTGGCGCTGCGCGGGGGGTATGAGGTCAGACTGAAGGCAGCAGTGGCGGCGTGCCAATGAGCGCGCAGCCGAGCAGGGGAAGCGGCTGACAGACCTGGAGAATGAAGTTCGGGCGCGGGGCATTCTGGGCTGAGAGAGGTAGCGCTCCCTTGGCCTATCAACGGCCTCCTGCCAATCGCTCAATGGCCAAGATGCCAGCGCGCATCTTTTCAGCGGCCGATGCATTCGAGGAATGGACAGTGATTCGCGGCGGGACGAAGTCCCTAAGCGCCACGGCCTCCTCAATCCACAGGATGACGTCGTAGCCGGTCCCGCGCTCATCGTCTCCAAGATCATGGTCGAGGCTCAGATCGGTGACCTCACCGGTTTCAAGTAGTGCTATTGTTTCTGATGGCCAATACGCTCTCGTCCAGCCCGCGGGCGTGGGGCGTTCGTCGTCCAAGTAGACCTTCATCGCTCAAGCCTCCACGAACCCGGCATGTTGTCGGGCGGCGCGATCGTGGTAGCCCGTGGCCGCATCGACAACCTCGCGCTTGCAAGTATCAATGACCCTTTGGCATTCGCGAATTATCTCAAGGCTCTGTTCAAGGTCGAGGCAGCCGCTTGGATCGGTCATTGGGAATGGATGGCCCACTATAGCGACTGTCATCGTGCTACTGTCGAACTTCCGCCTAGGCTTGCTAACCGCCAGTCCCAGCTTGCATGCGTGGCCAACGATTAGGCTAGTCCACATGTCTCTGAGACGGACTTGCTCCGCAGGAGTAGAAACGTCTATCTTGAAGAACAGTTTGTTCTCACGATCGCTGAGCACTACCCGCAAGTAAATCGCCGCGCCATCGACTTGCACCTTGTCTCCGAAATAGCCATAGTGCCCCCCGGTCTGATCGGGGCAATACTTCCATGATCCGCTGTCTAGGTCTCGCTTGAGGCGCGAGAGGAAGCCGATTCGAGCGTTCTTCCCCCATTTCTTCACTGGAATAACGGGATAGCCCTGGACTAAGGTCTCGATGCGCTCGAGGTGGCATGCGAAGTCCTCCAGAATGTCACTCTTCAAGCGTCCTTGACGTCCGCTCTCGGTACCAAGTAGATCAATCAGATCACGCCGATGCAGGACATGATAATCCGCATCCGTGACAGGAGAATAATCGCACTGATCTCCAGTCTGAAGGTAAATCAGTACCGAATGCGCTATGCGGTCCCGCGCCTTTGCGAGGTGGTTCTTATATCGATGAAGCTGATTACTGTGCTGCTTGGTTCCGACTTTATCCTCTATAAGAATTACAATTTCCTCGTTGATCCAACACAGGATGTCGATATTTGCTTCCTGCTGGACGACGCGGACTCTTCTGACCTCCTGTGGCTGAGGGCAGGAGGCGCTTCGTGAAAGGAGTGACCGGACGAAGGCCTGGCCGAACGCATGCAATTCTGGACAAGAATCGCGGAAATGGACGTCCGCCACTGCCAGGATCCAGCAGATTACCGCGTCCTGAGACAATTCGGACGTCGCGTACTTGAAGAGGTTTGGTCGCATTGCTGCAACTGGGAGGGCATCTTCGAGGGTGTTCCTCATCAGTGGGGGGTGGTCATCCATCGGGAGTGTCATTGGTGCTTGTCCTTGGCCGGCTTCGAGAAGCCGGTGTCATGTGCGATTCTGCCAGCAACCGGCGCGCGAGCGGTAACGGCATTGTCAAGGCAGAGTCGCCGTCCGGCATAGGGCAGGACACAGCAGTGAAGGATGCACGCAAAATGCATCTCGATGACCGCGCTTGGAGGCTGCTTTCAGCTAGGCTCGGTTGTTCACTGGGCACTAGGTGACTGACCGCGATGGGTAGGCCAGAGCCATTGAGTCTTAACCGCATCTACCCCACCAGCCTGTCATTCTGGAATAGGAAAGGTATCCTACAGTGCGAAAGACGAGGCCGGCTATTCCGTCGCTTTGACCTGATAAAGGAGAAAATGTGGCATCCTTCGCATAAAAAGAAGGGGTCACATGAACAAATTCCTACTGGTCGCTGTCGCGGTCGCCGCCGCCTGGTTCTACTTCAAGCAATCTCCCAAGGCCGAACAAGCTGCCCAGCCTGCTGAACCCATGATTGAAGCGACAGCACTTCCGGCAGCTTCGCCGGTCTTTCAATGTCAGGGGAAGCAGCACTGCAGCCAAATGACTTCCTGTCAGGAAGCTCGCTTCTACCTGCGCAATTGCCCTGGCGTGAAGATTGACGGTGACGGAGACGGGATCCCCTGCGAAGTGCCACCACTGCAGTGTTCATAGATGGCGGTGGCACAGCGCGCGCCGTATTAGATCCGGCTGGAGGCCGCCGTGGCCGCTTGTCAATTAGCGCGCGGCGGAGCAGGGGAGGTGGCTTGGCGAATCTGGAGAACGAGTTGGGGTAAAGCGTAGGTACTCTGGTGCGCTGATGGTAGACACCTTAGAGGGAGAAAGGGGTGTAGGCGCAGGGAGATGGCGCCTACACCTCGGAAAGCAACAAGGGGTCCAATCTGTTGCCATCGCTAATGATAATGCGTCGCATCAACAGCTGGTACCCTACTAGTGATGGGCGCGCGACGGAGTGCGCCGGCTCATGGACCTGGCGGACGAGGTGCGGGCGCGCTGGCGGTAAAAAAAAGCACCCGCTGCCGGGAAGGAGTGGGTGCTGAAGGAAAGACGGCGCAATCGCGTTTGCCCGGCATCACTCTAGTGGAATTAGGTCCGAGGGAACATAACTCTCTCGATGGGATGCGCAAGGCTACTCGGCAGCTTTTGCCCGCGGCGCGCGCGGCGCCGGCGCAGCGTCCATTAGCTCGGGGGGGTAGGGCCGCATGAAGCTGTGCGCCCGCTCCGGATCCCGACACGTCAGCCAGTCACCCCACTCGGCGCGCGGCACGATGACGATCATCCGCTTCTCCTTTCCGGGGGCGTGGAAGCGGTTCACCAGCGGATGCTTGTCCGAGTTGATGGTAAGCATGGTGAAGCTGAACACTTCCGCGCCGTCCTCGTCCGGCCAGGCGCGCCACAGCCCAGCGATGGCAAACTCAGGCTCGTCCTTCAGCCAGATCCGCCAGCGCACGGACTTGGTCCCGCTCTCATAGTTGGGCTCGTAGAACGAACTGGCCGGCACCAGGCAGAGCTGGCCCTTCTTCCAGGGCCCTGAGAACGACCGCTTCTCACCGACTGTTTCCGATCGCGCGTTGGTCGTGTCGAATTTGGCCCCGCCGGGCGGGATCCGGGTCTTTGGCACCATACCGAATGTCCCCACCAGCGCCTGTCGGCCGCCACCGTTGCTGACGATGAACGGCGCGGCAGTCCGGCCGGGTCTCCAGCGGATAGTCGAGCTGCGGTGGCTCGACGCCGAACACATCGCGCAGCAGCTGGCGCTGCACGGGGGCGTAGTTAGTGCAAATCCTCATCTCCTTGCGGGGCGTGAGCGGCAAACCTCGCCCGTGCCTTGAGGCGCCTTCAAGGCACGGCCTGGGATCATCCGGCCGGTGAATCAGTGGTCATGGCGGCGAACCAGGTGTTGGATCACCTTCGATAAGGCATCTCAATCGGGCGGCGTCTTTCCTACCGATCCCGGACTGGAAGATATTCAACAACTGCAAACGCGTCAGCGATGTTCATGTTTCACTCGGCAGCGGGTGTCCTGTTGTTGCCTGTGCGCCGTGTTGGGCAAACTAGAAGCGTGGCAAGCGATGGGCGATACACCGGCCGGCAGGACGCCATGTCCACATGCAGGTGATAGTTCGCAAGCAGTTGGCGCATAGAGTCGGTGAAGTCGATGCCATCCCATAGTGCGGAGATTTCGCCCCGATGGGACATGACTCTTTCGTTGATGATCCGCTGGATGGCTTCGTTGCGCCCAGGGCCTGAAAGGTTCGAGATCGGGTAGACGAACGGGGGGTTGTCTGGCCATTGCGGAGCGAGGTACCCCACCGGACCGTTCACTAGATTGAGAACCAGCGACTTCTGCGGCAGCTTGGGAAGCTCGGTGGAAAAATACAGGTTCCCATCCATCGGCGTTCTTCCCCAGTTCGGGGATCTCGTCAGGATGGCGGCGGAGCCATATACCAGCACCGCAATCCAGAGTGCTTTTCGTCGGTGGCCGCTATCGATCGCTTCCCCAATTACCATACCCGCCATCAGGATCGACAGTATCTCCAGCAGGATGGCATATCGGTAAATGCCAAACATCGTCATCCAGAACAGGTACATTCCGACAAAGGTGATGCTGAGGAATAGCTTAAATTGAGATTGGCTGTCCACGGCGCGATTTCGAAGCCAGAGGGCCGCAGATTTTGAAAGCCATAGTAGGGCGATGACCCCGCCAATCAGCAGTCGCGGATCACGCATGTTCTCTTCTGTGTGAAGCCGATTCTTCTCAAACGCAGTCTTTATCGGGAACCAGAGATATTCGACCCATGTTCCCGGCAAGAACCTTGTGTCCAGCATGGTCGCCTCATCGAGGAGTGGCGAGCGAAACAAACTGTTGAAGAACGGGAATAGCGGGTTCTGATAGTCCCGATACAAAACCCACATCCACGGCCCGGCGACTGCGGCGAATGAAACGCATCCACTTACGGCGTAGAGCGCCAAGTCGTTAGCGGTCGCGCGCGGGCTCCGCCACGACAGGGAGCAAAGCAACGCAAGTGTGATTGCCAGGGTTGGAATGGCTGCCGTGAGTTTGAGTCCTGTAGCCATCCCGAGCGAAAGGCCGGCAATGACCAGCGCCATTCTGGTAGTCAGGTTCCCTCGATGCGAGGCGAAGATCGCCCAGATCGCCAGCAATGCAAGCGCGGTTGTCGTCCACTCGCCCGAAGTGGTATTGGCCTGGGAATACCCTGCAGCGCCGACCAGCGCAAGGAAGCAAGCCAACCCGCGATTGATTCTCGGGGCCCAGCCAGGCGCTCGATGGGCGACGCCTATGGTCCCAATGATGTTCCATGTGACAAAGACAGCCAGCCCGAATGGGATCCCCATGAGCAGCACCGAAACGTAGTCAGGGAACGTCGTGGCACAGTAGTAAAACGGAAGGTCAATTACTGGGTTGAAGAATGTTTGCAGTTGGGCTGGATACAGATCGACGCTCAGCCGATCGTTGAGCAGCGCCCATGGTGCATAGTAGTGATAGTTCAGCAGATCCCAGCTGAGGTCCTTGCCGCGAATCATGGAAATGATGCAGCCCAGAAGGATGCTTGCTCCCAGCTTGGTTATTCTGCAGGACGGGTGAATCCTTTGCTCATACCAGTTTGCGGCTACGGTCAGGCTTCTTCTCATGTTCGCTGTGCACATCCTCATCTCCTGGCAAGGGCGTGAGCGGCAGCACCCGCCGCGCCTTCTCGGCAACACGCCGGTGCTTGTCCTGCGCATCTTGCCACGTCGCGGAGGTGAATATCTTGTCGATGCCGGGGGCGATCAGGTGGGTCAGGAAAACTGGTTTGTCGGTCATCGTGTCCGACCATGGGCAGAAGCATGTCCAGACGCGGGCATCCTGCTCGGGAAGGTCAGTGCGCAGCACGAAACGTTTGAACCAGCCCCTCAGAAATTCATGATGGGCGTTCCCGTCCAGCGTATGGGCCGGCTG
>NZ_JBFTOX010000006.1:0-190321 GCF_056398185.1 Cupriavidus sp. 05L310 | reverse complement strand
GGCAAAAAGAGCGGCCGGGGGCCAAACTCGCATCGCCTTAAGGCGATACTCAAACATGGCCCCCTCTTTTCCGCTCTTTTTGCCTGACGACGAGGCGCCCCATACGGCCTGGTACACCTTGACGGCTCGCTTCGCATCGCGTGGGGGCGGCTGGTGGGCCACGATTCAACTGCCACGCTTCAGCCGTCTGTATATCGTGTTCCGCGACAAGCCCAGCTCGCGCGCGGCCAGGCTGATGTTGCCGCCGTGGCGTGCCAGCGCCTGGCGGATCATGGCGGCTTCGCGATCGCGCAGGCGCTCGGGGGCGTCGGTTGGCCGCACCTGTGCGACGCTGGCCAAATTGTCATCGCTGTCCATCGCTCGCTGCGCGTCCCCGTACGCATCCGGTACCAGGTCGTCCTCGAAATCCTCCGGCAAATGCTCCACCCGGATCTCGTCCTCGCCTTCGGCCATGATGGCCGCGGTGCGCAGCACGTTGACCATCTGGCGCAGGTTGCCCGGCCACGGATGCCGCTGGAAACGTGCCAGCACGTCCGCCGCGATCTGGCTTGGATGCGCACCAGCATGCGCGGCATGGTCCGCCTGCGCGAGCTGTTGCGTCAGGATGCGTTCCACCAGGACCGGCAGGTCGGTGCGGTCGCGCAGCGCGGGCAGCGTGACCGCCAGCGCATTGATCCGGTAGTACAAATCCTCGCGGAACGTACCGGCCGCGATCATCGCGCGCAGGTCGCGGTGGGTGGCGCAGATGATGCGCAGATCCACCGGTATCGCGCGGGCGCCACCCAGCGGCGTCACCGCGCGCTCCTGCAGCACGCGCATCAGCCTTACCTGCTGTGCCAGCGGCATGTCGCCGATCTCGTCGAGGAACAAGGTGCCGCCATGCGCCTGCACCAGCTTGCCCGGGCTGCCTCGCCGCCGGGCGCCGGTGAACGCGCCGTCCTCGTAGCCGAACAGTTCCGCCTCGATCAGGGATTCCGGGATGGACGCGCAGTTGACAGCCACGAACGGCGCCGCGCCACGCGGCGAGTCGCGATGAATGGCCCGCGCCAGCCATTCCTTGCCGGTGCCGGTGCGCCCCAGCACCAGGATCGGGATATCGCGCCCGTGTACCTTGTTGACCCGCTGCAGCACGGCCGCCATGCGGGCGTCGCCGGTATCGAGAGCAGCCAGCGCCGAGGCCGGCCCGGCGGCGGATGTGCGTGCCGCGGGCGCAGCGGGCGCTGTGTGTGATACGCGCCGGGCCGGCGCCAGCAATGCCATCCGCGCGAACACGAGCACGCGACTCGGCAAGGTCAGCGTCAGCAACTGCCCGCGGGCCTCGTCGCCCTGCTTGAGCGCGACACCCAGCGGCAAGCCGAACAAGGCGGCGAAGCTGTGGCGCTCCAGCGCATCGGGCGACAAGCCCAGCTGGAACAGGCCGCTGCGGTTGGCCGCGAGGAAAGTGCCGTCGGCAGCGAATGCCGCCATGCCTTCGAACAGCGTGCCGACGAACTCGGGCCGCGCATGAAAGCGCACCAGCGCGGCGTCGGTGAAATGGGTGGCGAACAGGTGATTCTCGATCATCTGTGCCGACATCCGCACCAGCGCCATGGTGTGCTTGTGGAAGCCGCGATGATCGCCGCTGACATCCAGCGCGCCCAGGACCCGGCCGAACGGCCCGGCGATCGGCGCGCAGGAACAGGTCAGCGTGCGGTTGGCGCGCAGGAAGTGCTCATCGGCATGGACCACCGTGGGACGGGCCTCGGCCAGCGCCGTGCCGATCGCGTTGGTGCCCTTGCTCGACTCCGCCCACGATACGCCCGGTGCCAGCGCCACGCGCCTGGCCCTGTCGGCGAAATCGCCATCGCCCAGGCTGTGCAGGATCACGCCGCCGCTATCGGTCAGCAGCACCATGCTTTCGGTGTTGGCGATCTGCGCGTGCAGGGTCTCCATGACCGGCAGCGCATGCTTGTAGAGGAGTTGGTTGGCGTCGACCAGTTCATGCAGTGCGCGCCCCCCTAGCGGGTGGTAGTCCGCCGCATGCACCGCTTCCAGGCCGAAGCCGGCGGAGCGCGCGTGGGCGCGGGCAATCAGGGCGCGGCGCTCCGGATCGTCGTCCGACGCCGCGGCGTGGTTGGCTAGCATGCTGCTCATGACGGCAGGTCTCCTGTTCTGGATCCCGGCCGGGCCGGGTCAGGCCGTCTCTGCGCCGGCCTGGCGGGCGGCGTGGCGACCTTGCCGCGGAACCTTATCACAAGCCGCCGGCGCCACGGGCACGCGCGATCAGGAAGTCGGGTGTAAAGTACCTGTTTTCCGGCACGCGCGATCGCGCCCCGTCCCTTTCTCGTCAGACTCGTTTCACTTCCTCGAAAGGCGCAAGATGAGTATTGTGATAGACCGTTTCGACCATATCGTCCTCAACGTGAAGGACGTCGAGACCAGCGCGGCGTGGTATGAGAGCGTGCTCGGCATGCGGCGCGAGGACTTCGAATCCCGCACCGGCAAACGGGTCTCGGTGCGCTTCGGCCAGCAGAAGATCAACCTGCGCCCCATCGGCACCGATACGGTGGCCTGGTTCACCGGCACGCATCCCACCGCCGGCAGCGACGACCTTTGCTTCATCACCCACAACACGCTGGAGAGCGTGATCGCGCACTGGCTGGCGCATCACGTGCCGATCGAGGCCGGGCCGGCGCAGCGCACCGGCGCGCTCGGCCCGATGACCTCGGTGTATTGCCGCGATCCGGACGGAAACCTGATCGAAGTGGCGGCTTATCCGGCGCACTGAGCGCCGGACGGGCTCACCGCTTGCCGTCGAGCAGGTCGTTGAGGACCTCGTCGAATGCCGCTTGCGCATCTTCCAGCGCCTGCAAGGCGGCGTCGAATGTCTGCAGCGCCATCTTTGACGGCTTGCCGCTGCCTTGTGGCGCGAACTGCCCCTGCAGCGCGGCAAAGGCCACCTGCACCTGCCGCGTTGCGTTGACCACGCGGTCCATCGCCTGCGCTTCTTCGGCGCGCTTTTGTTCGTCGTTCTGGTTGTTCTGGTCGGTCATGCCTCTGGCTCCGTGCGCGGCCGCACCGGCCGCCGTTGATGTGAAGCGTATCGTACAAGAACTTGCGGGGGCCAAGCCGGGTCGAATGCCGTGGCCCCGGAAAATCGCCAGGGATCCACCACGAAACGCCCCGCATTGCGCTGTCAAGCGAAGCAGAGAAGTCAGGCAGAACAAACCCTCCGAATCCAGCATGCCATCCCACACACGCAAGGCGCTCGCCGCCGTACTGCTGACCGCAGGCGGCTTTACCTGCTACTGGACATACCTGGCGCTGAACCAGGACCGGCTGCTGTTCGACGCGCGCCGCCGCCCCCCGCGTGAGCTGCCCGATGGCATTACCGCCTATTCGCATGAAGTGCCGGGCGGCTTGCTGCGCGGCTACGTCTATGGCACGCAGGGCGTGCTGGACGTGCAAACAGGGGAAACCGTACCGGACACGAACACGGCGCGCGACCTCCTGTTCTACCTGCCCGGCCGCGGCGAGGACGTGCTGGACACCATGCAGTACCTGGAATGGCTGCCGCCGCGCGTGGGCTTTGCCACCATGGACTACCGCGGCCTGGGCCATTCGGACGGCCAGCCCTCGGAAGCCGCCGCCGTGGCGGACGCCAGCCAGTTCCTGCTGCACCTGCGCCGCATGTTCCCGGGCACGCGCGTGCATGTGGTCGGCCGCAGCCTCGGCACGGGCGTGGCCATCCAGCTGGCCGACCTGCAGGATTTTGAGAGCTTGCAGCTGATCACGCCCTATGACTCGATGCTGGAAATCGTGCGCAAGCGCTTCCCCCTGGTACCGCTGCGGCAGTTGATGCGCCATCACTTCGATTCGATTTCCCACTGCAAGAAGGTGGTGCAGAGCACCAAGGTGCTGCTTGCCGAGACCGACGAGGTGGTACCGCACGAATGCTCGGAGCGCCTGATCGCGGCATGGCCCGGCCAAGTGGCGCGGCAGACGATGCCGGGCACCGACCACTCCACCATCATCGAGCGCGCCGAGACCTGGCGCGCGCTGGCGCAATTCGCGCAGCAGGTCGGCAAACCCGGCACCCGGCCGGCAGCACCGGAAGATTCACAAGACAACGGGGACAGCCTGACAGCGGCGGAAGCCCCGGACGGCGTGGCCGGCTACCCGGTTTTTGCCAAAAGGTAGAATGCGCGAATGAAAAGAGTCGTTGTAAAGGCAGCAAGCGCCGCTTTGGCGCTGGCTGCAGCCTCCACCTTGCTAGTTGGGTTCGCCGCCGTGGTGAGCCTGCGCCAACTCCCCGATGTCGATGCGCTGCGGGATTACCGCCCCGACGTACCGCTGCGGATCTTTACCAGCGACAACGTGCTGATCGGCGAGTTCGGTAACGAGCACCGCGAATTCGTGCCGCTGGATCGCATGCCCAGGCAGATGTCCAATGCCTTGCTGGCGGCGGAAGACGATCAGTTCTACCAGCACGCCGGCGTCGATGTCCCCGGGATCTTCCGCGCCGCGCTCGCCAATATCGGCGAGGGCTACGCCCAGGGCGCCTCCACCATCACCATGCAGGTGGCGCGCAATTTCTACCTGTCGCGCGAGAAGACGCTGGCGCGCAAGTGGTATGAAATCCTGCTGGCATGGAAGATCGACCGTTCCCTGCCGAAAGACCGCATCCTCGAGCTGTACATGAACCAGGTCTACCTGGGCGAACATGCGTACGGTTTCGGCAGCGCGGCCCAGACCTATTTCGGCAAGCCGCTGGAAGCGCTCTCGCTGGCGGAAACCGCGATGCTGGCGGGCTTGCCCAAGGCGCCGTCGACCATGAATCCGGTAGTCAACTTTCCCCGCGCCAGGCTGCGCCAGCAATATGTGCTGGGGCGGATGCAGGCGCTGGGCATGATCTCGCACGATCAGTACCAGGCGGCGCGGTCCGAACGGCTGCAGGTGGCGGGATCCAATGGCGGCCATTTCGGCGGCCACGCCGAGTACGTGGCGGAACTGGCCCGCCAGCTTGCCTACGACCGTTTCGGCGAAGCCGCCTATACCCGCGGCCTGAACGTCTACACCACGGTATCGTCGGTCAGGCAAAGCCTGGCCTACGAGGCCGTGCACGCAGGGCTCGACCAGTACGGCAAGCGCCACGGCGACGCCCGCGGACAGCAGGCCGCGCTGGTTTCGCTGGACAGCAGGTCGGGCGCCATCGAGGCACTGATCGGCGGTGCGGACTTTGCCACCAGCCGCTTCAACCATGCCACGCAGGCGCTGCGCCAGCCGGGCTCGACCTTCAAGCCCTTCATCTACTCCGCCGCGCTGGAGCGCGGTGTATCGGCCACCACGATGATCAACGACGCGCCGCTGGACGGCTCGTCGCGGTGGCAACCGGGCAACGACGATGGCCGCTTCCTGGGTGCCGTCAGCGTGCGCCAGGCGCTGGCCGAGTCGCGCAACCTGCCGGCCATCCGCACCCTGCAGGCCATCGGCATTCCCTACGCGGTGGACTACGCCGGCAAATTCGGCTTCTCCGAGCAACGCCTGCCGCGCTACCTGCCGATGGCGCTGGGCACCGGCACCACCACGCCGCTGCGGCTCGCCGCCGCCTATGGCGTCTTCGCCAACGAGGGCTACCGCACCGAGCCTTACCTGATCGAGCGCATCAGCGACGGCGCGGGCAATGTGCTGTTCACCGCGGACAGCGAGCCCCAGCCGCGCCGCGTCATCCCCGAGCGCAACGCCTATGTGATGAACAGCCTGCTGCACAGTGTGGTGACCAGCGGCACCGGCGCCGGGCTGCAGCGCTACCTGCGGCGCGCGGATGTGGCCGGCAAGACCGGCACCACCAACGATTCGGTCGACGGCTGGTTTGCCGGCTATGCCTCTGGCATCGTCACGGTGGCGTGGATGGGTTTCGACGACAACCGCAGCCTGGGCCGACACGAATTCGGCGCCACCACGGCCCTGCCGATCTGGGCGAACTACATGGAAGGCCGGCTGGCCGGCCAGCCCGAGGCGGAATACGTGGTGCCGAAAAACCTGGTGCGTAGTGGCGACGACTGGATTTATCCGGAGTATGCGGATGGCAGCCACGGCATCGCAGCGCTTGGTTTCCCGCCGCCGGCACAGCCCGATCCCGCAACCGAGCCCGTCGGGATGGCCGCCCCGCCCGCGGCCGCCGGACCAGCGGAACCTGTCAGGGCATCCACGTCCCCCGTCCCGCCAGGGACCACGCCCCGTCCGTCGCTGCCCAGCACCTGACGAGCGCGGGCGCTGCCCCCGCGCACGAAAACAGCCCACAACATGAACGATCACCTGCTGCCTGAGTGCACCCGATGAACATCTCCCCCTACAGCGGCCCACTGATCTGGGCGGTGGCAGCGGCCACCACTATGGGCGTCATCATGCGGCCCTTCCGGCTGCCCGAGGCCGTCTGGGCCGTCGCGGGCGCACTGTTGCTGTGCGTGACAGGCCTGCTTGCGGTGCCCGATGCGCTGGCCGCCGTGGCACGCGGCTACGATGTGTACCTGTTTCTCGGCGGCATGATGCTGGCGTCCGAACTGGCGCGCAAGACCGGGCTGTTCGACCACGTAGCGGCGGTGGCGGTGCGCCAGGCCGGGGGATCGGCGCGGCGGCTGTTCGTGCTGGTGTATGGTTTCGGCACGCTGGTCACCGTGTTCATGTCCAACGATGCCACCGCGGTGGTGCTGACGCCGGCTGTCCTCGCCGCCACCCGCGCCGCCAGGGTCAGGCATCCCCTGCCCTATCTCTACAGTTGCGCCTTCATTGCCAACGCAGCGAGTTTCGTGCTGCCGATCTCGAATCCCGCCAACCTCGTCATCTTCGGTGCGCACATGCCCACGCTGCCGGGCTGGCTGGCGCGCTTTGCCTTGCCGTCGGCCGTCGCCATCGCCGCGACCTTTGCCGCGCTTTACTGGACCCAGCGCCACGCCCTGAAGGAGCGCATCGCGACCGACGTGGCGGTGCCGCCCCTGACGATCGAGGCCAAACTGACCGCCGTCGGCATCGTGGCGATGGGACTTGTGCTGCTGGTGGCATCGTTGCTGGGCGCCGACCTGGGCTGGCCGACCTGCGTGGCCGGCGTGGCGACGCTGCTGCTGGTCTGCGCGCGCCGCCCCGGCCTGTGCCTGCCGGCGCTGCGCGAGATTTCCTGGGGCGTGCTGCCGCTGGTGGCGGGCCTGTTCGTACTGGTGGCCAGCCTGGAGCAGACCGGTCTGATCGGGAAACTCGCCCAACTGGTACAGGCGCTGTCGCAACAGTCTCCGGCGGCCAGCATATGGGTGACCGGGGGCACGGTGGCCCTGGTGTCCAACGTGGTCAACAACCTGCCGGCGGGGCTGTTCGCCTCGTCGGCACTGGCGGCCAGCCATGCCTCCGCGCAAGTCACTGACGCGGTGCTGATTGGCATCGACCTTGGCCCCAATCTGTCCGTCACCGGCTCGCTGGCGACCCTGCTATGGCTGACAGCGCTGCGGCGCGAGGGCCAGATGGTCGGCGCGGTGCAGTTCCTGCGTATCGGCGCGGTGGTGATGCCGCTGGCGCTGGTGCCGGCGCTGGCGGCATTGCTGCTCTGACCGCCCTGTCCCCGGCGCTCGCTCGAATGCGCACACTAACCAATGCCTCGCCTCAGGCCGGATCGGCCGTGGGCCACGGCGGCCGGCGTTTTCCTGGCCAGGCCGGGACGGCCGGGGTTGCGGGCTTACATGGCCAGGTAGATGACGATAACGAACACCCCGAGGCCTGCGAGGGTTAGCAAGAGGAAGGCAAGCATCGACGGCAACTGGTGTTGGCGTCTCCCAAGTATGGCGTGGCCGGCACAACACTGCCGTCGGGAGATCTCTGATTTGGCGGGTGTGCCGTCCTACAGATTTGTGACGAATAAGGTCCCGAAAAACATCGGCGACCCTTCATCGGCCACGTGACAGGATACTCGCCAGGGCGTCCATCGCCAGCGGCTTGGCCAGGTGGAAATCGAAGCCGGCCGCCGCGCCTCGCGCCTTGTCGGCTTCGGAGGCGTAGCCGCTCAGTGCCACCAGGCGGGTGCCCGCGAACGCGGGAAGCGCGCGCAGGCTTTGCGCCAGCTGGAAACCGTCGATACCCGGCAGGCCGATATCGATCAGCGCCACGTCGGGCGTAAAGCCGCCGGCGATATCCAGCGCGTCCTCGCCGCTGGCCGCCAGCCTGACTTCGTGGCCGTCGAGTTCGAGCAACATGCCCAGCGCGCGCAGGGCTTCGGTGTTGTCGTCAACCAGCAGGATACGCAGCGCCGGAAGGGTGCCGGGCTGCGCGGCGCCGGCCTCTACCGGACCGGCGCAGACCACGGGCAGCCGCGCCTGCACCAGGGTGCCGAGGCCCTTGCCATCGCTGTGCACCGTCACCGTGCCATTGTGCAGTTCAACCATGCGCCTGACGATGGCCAGCCCGACGCCGAGTCCGCCACCTTGGGCATCTGCTGCGTACTGGCTGAACATGTCCAGCACGTTTGGCAGGAAGTCCGGATCGATGCCGATGCCGTCATCCTTGACCGTGATCACCAGCGTATCGAAACAATCTTGGCCGGCAACGGCTACCGGCGCGTCGCCGGGGGGCGACGCTTCGGCCTGGACCGACAAGGCAATGGTACCGCCGCGCGGCGTGTACTTGATCGCATTGGACAGCAGGTTGGTGACCACCTGCGTGAGCCGCGCCGTATCGGCATAGACCGTCACCGGTGCCGCGGGCAGGTCCGTGGTCAGCGTATTGCCGTGCCATTCGATATCCGATGCCACCGACGACAAGGCATCGCCCACGATATCCTGCACATTGCCATGGGTGCGCACGATCGGCACCTTGCCTTGCTTGATACGGGACGCATCGAGCAGATCGTCGGTCAGCCGCTTGAGCTGGCGCATCTGGCGCTCGGCGATATCGAGCATGCCGGAGGCGCCCTGCTGCACTTGTGCGATCCGCCGCGCCACTTTGATCGCGCTGTCGATGGCGGCAATCGGATTGCGTAGTTCATGCCCCAGCATGGCGAGGAACTCGTCCTTGCGCGTGTCCGACAATTGCAGCGCTTCGCGCGCGGCCCTGGCCTGCGCCGCTTCCGCGATGGCGGCATCCTTGCTGCGCGACATGCTGAGCACCGCGCCGGCAAAACTGGCCAGGCTTTCGAGCAGGCGCGCATCTTCGTCGTCAAACACGCGCCCGTGCTCATGCGACATCACCCAGATGGTGCCCCAGAGTTCGCCATCGCCGGGAATCGGCACCACCAGTTCCTCGACCACCTCCGGCTCCAGTGCCGGCAAGCAGGCGAAATGGCGCTGCGGATAGGCAAGCAATTGCGGGCCGCCAAGTTCCAGCGCAATGCCGGACGGACTATCTTCGCAAGGCACGGCGTGCCCGACCAGCTTGTCGCACAGGCCGGCCGTGGCGGTCCAGTACAAGCTCCCCCTATCGTCGCCACCGTCTTCGGGCAGGCTGATGCCCGCGCTGCCCGCGCGGCAAAGCTTCAGCGCCGAATCCGCCAACGATTGCAGCAGAGCAAGGTCGGACGCCACCAGCGCCCGTGCCAGCCGGCGCAAGGCCACGCATTCGGCGCCATAGTCCGGAGAGCGGCCGGCCCGGTTGCCAAGCTCATCGGTTTTCAGGATGCCCGCGCTGCGTGCGCGCAACAGTGAAGCGGAAGGTGGAGCGGGTATCTCGGCCATGACATGTCGCTCTTGAAACGGAGGGTGGTTGCCGGAGTGAATGCGAGCTCGCCCGGCGTGCGAGGGTGTCGTTGCCTGCTGGGAATGGTAGTGGATTTCCGCGCGTGAACGTACGTGACGGATCGAATGCACCAGCCACTGGCCCGATGGAAAATGATTCAACTGCTATCGCGACATCACCGCGATAGCGCATCAGTGTAATCCCTGAACCCGGATGGGCCGGATGTCGCTTTTCCGCATGAAACCTAGGCCGCGGAACGTCCAGTACGCGAATCTACTTAAGAAGTATCCCTAGGCACCGTAAAGCCAGTCAGAACTTAAGATACGAAGAACAGCCCGAAGGGCAGGAGGGCATCATGCGCCCGCACTATGCAAACGAAAAAGACAGTAAGGAAGTACAGGATCTGCTCCAGGCTTGCGACTTGCCGGTTGATGGCGTAGCCGAGCAGATCGGCAATTTCCTGGTTGTGCGCGACAACGCGGGCCTGCTCGGCTGTGCCGGCGTGGAGAACTACGGGCAGGTGGCCGTGCTGCGCTCGGTGGCGGTCGCCGAACGCGCCCGTTCGGCCGGCCTTGGAGAATTGCTGGTGGCGGCGATGCTGGCCGAGGCACGCACGCGCGGCGTGCAGTCGGTGGTGCTGCAAACCACTACGGCGGCCGGTTATTTTGCTCGCCTGGGTTTCGAGCGCGTGGAACGCGCCTGCATGCCGCCTGAATTGCTGGACACGGCATTGTCCCGCGAAACCTGCCCGGCATCCGCCACGGTGATGCAGGCCGCGCTGTAGCTTTGCCGCCGCGCCGGGGCCTGCACCCCCGGCTCCCGCAAGATCGGTGCGCGGCGATTGTTCGTGTGTCCCGCTCCTGCGTATCCATCCCGCTGTTGCGTGCAATGCACCCAGGTTAGCCGGTGCTGGCGTAGGATATGGTTGTAGCGAAAAAGCGAATGGCAGGCCCCGGGTAACCCGGGACATGAGGAATCCTCCCTGCCGGGCCATGCCGGACCATTCGCCAATCCTGCAACGATCCCTCAACGACAGCCACGAACCGCACGATATGGAATCCGACCACCAAGCACCCCACCCGGACCTGGACCAGGCGGCGGGAAGTGTGTCGTCCCGCATACGATCGCGTTTGCAGGCCGCGCAGGAGCGCTTCCACGCCAACGACAATATCTCCGCCTACGTCGAACCCGGCGAGATGGACGAATTGCTCGATGAAGTGCAGTCGCGCATGGAGGCGGTGCTGCGCAGCCTGGTGATCGATATCGACCAGGACCACAACACCCGCGAGACCGCGCGCCGCGTGGCCAAGATGTACCTGAAGGAAATCTTCGCGGGCCGCTACGTCAACCCGCCCAACGTGACCGAATTCCCGAACGCCGAGCGGATCAACGAACTGATGATCGTGGGCCCTTTGCGCGTGCGCAGCGCCTGCTCGCATCACCTGTGCCCGATCATCGGCAAGCTGTGGGTGGGCGTGATGCCCAACCAGCATTCCAACCTGATCGGCTTGTCGAAGTACGCGCGCCTGGCCGAATGGATCATGTGCCGCCCGCAGATCCAGGAAGAAGCCGTGACCCAGGTGGCCGACCTCCTGCAGGAAAAGATGAGCCCGGACGGGCTGGCCATCGTCATGGAAGCCGAGCATTTCTGCATGCACTGGCGCGGCGTGCGCGATACCGATGCCAAGATGACCAACAGCGTGATGCGCGGCTCCTTCCTCAAGGACGACAGCCTGCGCCGCGAGTTCCTGACCTTGCTGAACCGGCAGCGCGACTAAGCCGCCGCGCCCCGCACGCAAACCCCGCCTATCCCGTGGAGACATCATGCTCGTACGCCTGCTCTATGCCAGCCGCGCATGCAAGCCGGCCGATCCCGGGCTGGTAGACGCCATCGTCGCTACCAGCATCGCGAACAACCCCAAGCACGGCGTCACCGGGGTGCTGTGCTACGGCAACGGTATCTTCATGCAGGCGCTGGAAGGCGGCCGCAACGAAGTCTCGCGCCTGTACCAGCAACTCGTCCGGGACGCGCGCCACGAAGACGTCGTGCTGCTGCACTACGAGGAAATCCTCGAACGCGAATTCGCGGGCTGGGCGATGGGACTGGTCAATACCGGCAAGGTCAATATGGCCACCATCCTGAAGTACTCCGCCCACGGCGAACTCGATCCGTACCGCACCAGCGGCCTGGCATCGCAGGCGCTGCTCAAGGAGCTGATCGCGGGCGCGTCGATCGTGGGGCGCACCTCGGAGCGTCATCGCTTCTGAAGCGGCCCGCGCCGGGTTAAGCTGTCGGCCCCGCTGCATGGGTGGTCGGCCGCCCATGCTTTGCCCGATCGAATCCATCACCAGAATCCAGGAGAACTTGTGAGCGCAACCTTCAATCCCGGCGCCGCGGCGACGCTGCTGACCGACGCCTTGCGCAGCGGCGTGCAATTCCGCGACCTGCCCGCCGAGGCCAAGCCGGCCACGCTGGCCAGCGGGTATGACGTGCAGGACCAGTTCATGGCGGCCCTGGGCGATCCGCTAGTGGGATGGAAGCTGGGGGTCGGTAGCGCCAATGCCATGCGGCGTGCAAAGCTGGCGCGTCCGCTGGTGGGCCAGGTTGGCGCATCGCGCTGCTTCGCCGCGGGGGATACCGTACCCGTCCCGGCGGGCGCGGTGGTCACCATCGAATTCGAGATCGCGGTGCGGCTGGCGCGCGATGTGGCCCCCTTGCAGGCCGAGCTCGCGCCGGCCGACCTGGCCGGGCTCATCGAGAGCGCGCAGGTCGCCGTCGAAGTGGTCCTGTCCCGGTACGAAGACCGCGTCGCGGTCGGCATGCCCGCGTTTGCCGCCGACAACGTGGGCTTCCACGCACTGGTGCTGGGCGGGAAGATCGACCCCGCCAGCGTGGAAGACGTCCGCGATGGCGCCGAAGTAGCGCTCGACGGCGAGCGTTGCGCGCTGCCGCTGGCCGGCGATGATGCCATCTATCCGCTCGAAGCGCTGCAAGCCTTGCTGGCGCACGCCGCGGAGCGCGGCGTCACCCTGCGCAAGGGCACCGTGGTCACCACGGGCACCCTGACCCGCCCGTTCGACGTATCCGTCGCGGATGGCGCACGTACTGTCCGGGCCACCTATGACGGCGGGGAACTGACGCTGCAACTCGCACCGCGCGCCGTCTCCTGAGGCAGCTTCGGCCCGGTCCGGCATGGATCCTGGCCACCAGCGGGTGACGGCTAGAGAGAAGGAGCCCAGAATGCGAAGACGCACTGCCGTTCTGTCCATTGTGCTGCTGTGCGTACCGCAAGCCGGGCTCCATGCGGCCCGCAAGGAGAGCGCCATGTCCCTCACGCTGACATCCGAAGCCTTCCCGCACGGCGGCGGGATCCCCGCCATCCACACGTGTGAAGGTGCCGATACTTCGCCGCCGCTCGCCTGGACGGGTATCCCCCCTGGCGCCGTGAGCCTTGCCCTGATCGTGGATGACCCGGATGCGCCCGACCCGGCCGCGCCCCGGATGACCTGGGTGCACTGGGTGCTGTACAACATCCCGCCCGCCAGCGCCGGCCTTCCCGGCGGCATTGCGCCGGCCGGCTTGCCCGCGGACACCCGCGAAGGCGCGAACGACTGGCACCGCACGGGCTACGGTGGCCCCTGCCCGCCAATCGGGCGGCATCGCTACTTCTTCAAGCTATATGCGCTGGACGTGGTACTGCCCGATCTGGGCAAGGCCTCCAAGGCCACGCTTGAGAAAGCCATGCATGGCCACGTGCTGGCGCAGGCGGAACTGGTGGGGACGTACCAGAAGCACTCCTGACGCCGGCGAAGGGATGCCCGACGCATCATATTGCGATGCCGCGCCGGCGCGACTCGCCGCGCGCCCGGGCTTGGTATTTCCCGTCCATGGGCTAGAACTATCACAAGGGCCTGATTTTCAGGTCGCTTGTGAACGGGAGCCTCTCATGGAACTCCATTTGCATATGCAGTCGCACCATTTTGCGCGCCGCGCGCCGGACTGGCGTGCGGCCGCGATTGCCGGCCTGATCGCAGGTACCCTGTATGTCGTGCTGGAGTTGTTGACGGCGCGCTTCGTGCTGTACCAGGGGGCATGGGGCACGGTGAAGATGGTGGCGGCCATCATGCTCGGCCGGGAGGCGCTGGCATCGGCGGATGCGTTCAGCTGGACCATCGTGCTGGCTGCGGGCGCGGTTCACTTCGCCTTGTCGGTGGTGCTGGCCACGATCCTGGCCATGATCATTGCGTCGTTCCGCTTTGACTCCAGCATCGGCATGGCAACCATGGTCGGCGCGATGTTCGGACTGCTGGCCTACCTGGTGAACTTCTATGTCCTGGGCCGCTACTTCAACTGGTTCGACGAAGCGCGAGGGTGGGAAAGCGTGTTCGCGCACATCCTGTTCGGACTGATCGCGGCCGATGCCTATACCAACCTGGAACGGCGTGCGCCGGATTCTCCGGGGATGGCGGGGGGTGGCTGAGCGCGGCCCCGCGCCACTTGTCCGGCGGGGGCCTGGCTGTCAGAGGCAGCACTCCCCTGCCAGATAGGCCTTGCGCCAGCGGGTAATGCGCACCTCGGCAAAGAGCCCGGCCTGCGTGAACGGATCGGCATCGATGAATTGCTGCGCCGCATCGCGGGTGTCGACATCCACGATATAGAAACCGCCGCCCGCGTCGCTGCCGTCGTCGTTAAGCTTGGCCCCGCACGCCAGTAGCAACGCCCTTTGGGCGTCCAGGAAGGCCAGGTGCCCGGCTCGGGCTGCCTGTCGGACTTGCTGGTGCTGCGGCTTGTCCCAGGTTTCGATGAGGAATGGCATGGCGTGGTTGTCCTTGAAGAGGCGTTTGGGTTGGGCGGGATAGCCAGAAGCGCCGCCGGCGTCATGCCGGCAAGGCCCGGAGGAGAGTTTCGCCGATTTTCGCGCAAGCCGCGCAAGCCACCGGGGAACCATCGGCGGCCATCGCCAGCGCGCTCCCGTGAAGCTTGAGAAACCCGCAATCCGGGCTTGACAAAACGCCTGGATTTTGTGCCTCGCCTCCCCTGGCCTCGCAGTGTTATCCACACTTTATGTGGATAACACTGTCGACAAGCTCCGCAAATGGCTCTGGCACGCGGACCCTATCGGACTGCCCACAAAACGGGCAGCTACGCAGCCCCGACCGGGCCGGGCCATTAGCTGGCGCGGATCACCTCGGAAAAATCTCGCAGTCAATGGGGGAATGGGGGCGAGGCCGGCGGACAAGGGCTCCAGGGGTAGCGCAGCGAAGGCATGGCAACAACGGCGCCGCACCGGGCACCGAAAGGTGTCCCACGGGGCGTCGCCGCACCGAAGTGAGTGCGGGCTACGGTTCAGCCAGCCAGCTTTGCCGCCGCGTCGCGCAGCGCGGTGCGCAGGCCCTCCTCCACCACCGGGTGGTAGTACGGCATGGCCAGCATCTGCTCGATAGTGAGCGATTGCTGATAAGCCCAGGCCAGCAAATGCGCGATGTTCTCGGCGCGCGGGCCGGTCCATTCCGCGCCAAGGAAGCGCCCGCTTTGCTTGTCGGCATAGACGTGCATCAGGCCGCGGTTCTTCAGCATCACGCGGCTGCGCCCCTGGTCTTCAAAGCTCACCTCGCCCACCACGAAGCTGTCCCGCGCCAGGTCGGCATATCGCTGGCCCACCATGGCGATCTGCGGATCGCTGAACACCACGCCGATCGGCGCGCGGCGCGCCAGCGGACGCACCGCGGGATAAGCTGCCGCATTCTCGCCGGCGGCCTTGCCCTCGTCGGCTGCTTCGTGCAGCAGCGGCAGGATGTCGTTGGCGTCGCCGGCGATAAAGATCGGCGCCGTGCCGCATTGCAGGGTGGCCGGATCGAATACCGGCACGCCGCGCGCATCCAGTTCCAGCCCGGTATGCTCCAGGCCCAGGCCACGCACATTAGGCTGGCGGCCGGTGGCGGCAAGCACGTAGTCGAAGCGTTCGGTCACCGTGTTCCCCGCGAGATCCGTGAAGGAGATCACGGCTTCGTCGCCCTCGCGCCGCATCTCGCCGAGCTTCGCGTCCGGGTCAAGGTAGAACTCCTCGCGGAAGGTGGCAACGGCGTTGGCCTTGATGGCCGGGTCGGTCAGCGGCCCCACGCCGCCGCGCAGGCCGAACACGCGCACCTGCACGCCCAGGCGGGACAGCGCCTGGCCAAGTTCGAGCCCGATCACGCCGGGCCCGAACACGGCCACGCGGCGCGGCAGGTCGTCCCAGGCGAACACATCGTCGTTGACCACCAGCCGATCGCCAAACACCTTGAAGGGCGGCGGAATCATGGGGCTGGAGCCGGTGGCGATCACTACGCGGCTGGCGCGCACCGTGGTGTGCTCGCCGACCTGCAGCACCGTGTTGTCGATAAAGCGGGCATAGCCGCTCACCTTGTCCTCGGCGGGAATGCCGTCCACGCCCCGCACCACGAAACCGACAAAGCGGTCGCGCTCGCGCCTGACCCTGGCCATGACTTCGCGCCCGTCGATGCGGATTTCGCCATCCACATGCACGCCGAAGGGCGCCGTGTGACGCAGTTCGTGGGCGGCCTCGGCCGCGGCGATCAGCAGCTTGGAAGGCATGCAACCCACGCGGGCGCAGGTGGTGCCATAAGGGCCGCCTTCGATGATGACGGCGCGCTTGCCGGCCGCCCTGGCGGCGCGATAGGCGGCCAGGCCGGCGGTGCCGGCGCCGATCACGGCGACGTCGGTCTGAATGGTTTGAGCGGTCTGCTGCTTCTGCGTGGTCTGCATGGTCTGCGTGGTCTGCATGGCGGTCATGTCGAGTTTCCTGGTGAAGTCGGCTTCAATCAGCGGACCGGATGGCACCGCGCGGCACTGCCATCCGGTCCGCCGACTGGGACGCGGCTGCCGGCCATGCCGGCGCCGCGCCTTGCGGCGGTGAAGCGGTTATTGCGTCTGGATAGGCTTAGCGCACAAGGTAGGTCTCAAGCGCTTCGGCCCCGCCAATCAGCTTGCCGTTGATGAAGATCTGCGGCGCGGTCATGTTGCCGGACACCGCGCCCAGCACCTTGCCGCGGATCTTGTTCTCCAGCGGCACGTCGATGTAGTCGAAACCGTTGTCCGACAGCATCTGCTTGGCCTTGGCGCAGAAGGAGCAGCCAACCTTGGAGAACACGACTACCTGGTCAGGCTTCCTGGCATTCGGGGCGATGTAGTTCAGCATGGTGTCCGCGTCCGATACCTTGAACGGGTCGCCCGGCTCTTCCGGCTCGATGAACATCTTGTCGACCACGCCATCCTTGACCAGCATCGAATAGCGCCAGCTGCGCTTGCCGAAGCCCAGGTCGGTCTTGTCGACCAGCATGCCCATGCCTTCGGTGAATTCGCCGTTGCCGTCGGGAATCATCACGATGTTTTCCGATTCCTGGTCCTTGGCCCATTCGTTCATCACGAAGGTGTCATTGACCGAGACGCACAGGATCGCGTCCACGCCATGCTTGGCAAACACCGGCGCCAGTTCGTTGTAGCGCGGCAGGTGGGTGGACGAGCAGGTCGGGGTGAATGCGCCGGGCAGCGAGAACAGCGCGACGGTCTTGCCTTCGAACAGGTCGGCCGTGGTCACGGTCTTCCATTCATTGTTCTCGCGGACGCGGAACGTGACATTGGGAACGCGTTGACCTTCACGGGATTGCAGCATGGATGAGCTCCTGGATGACTGGGGGTGGATGGCCGCGTGTTGCAGCGAAGACCCGATTTTCCGCGCCGCAGCGTGATTTGTACAATTCATCATTACAAACACAATCATTGTCTTTTGCTATCGAACATGGATAACTTCGCCCTAAGAGACTCCACACATGCCTTTAAATGAGATTTAAACATCACTTATGTACGCTAATCCTGCCCATGGCAGCCGGGAACAAAGACGCTGCGGTCGAGGCTGGCGCGGATTCGGAAATTCCCACAGGTCTCTTCAGACATTTCCGAACGTTGCCCGCCATCACGACGCTTACATTCGGGCAAGGCATCCCGCATGCGCGTCCGTTGTGGCGCGTGCCGTCTCCCAAGGCAGCGAACGCTCGCGTGGGCGGACCGGCAGGCGGCGGCACGCCCCCCTTCCGTGAGAACTCCCATATGTGCATCTGCACCTCCCCGAACCCGGCGGACCGCTCGGCTACCCGGATCCGGCGCGTGTGCGCCCGCTGGTGGCACCGCCAAGTGTTTGTACTATTGCTGTCGCTTTGCCACGGCTTGCCGGCCCTGCCGGCCGAGCCGCCCCGCGCGCCGCAACCGAGCCCCCAGCTGCGGCTGGCTTCGTCCTATGCGCCCGGTACGGGCGCCCCCACCGGTCGGGCCGGTGCAGGGCGTGGCGACGATGCGGAGCTGGCCGAATGGCGCCGCAAGCACAAGGTCCTGCGGGTAGCCGTGGTGGGCAACTACCTGCCGCCTTTCGACCTCGTCGACCTGAAAGGGGACTACCGCGGGATCTCCGCGGATTACCTCGCCGTGCTGGTCGCGCGCCTTGGCATACCGGCGCAAATCCTTCGCTATCCCTCGCACGAACTGGCGCGCAGCCAGCTGGCCAACGGCGCCGTCGACCTGATCACCACCTCGCTGGACGACCCCGGCGCCGGCCTGCGTACCGCGCCCTACCATGACCATCGCCTGATCGAGGTGGTGTCTCGCAGGGACAAGGCGCGTAACCAGGCCAACCGCACCATTGGCTACCTGGCGGGCGAAGTCTCGCCCGCCGCGCTTCACCGGGCCTACCCGGGCGCGCAGTTGCAACCCTTCGAGAACCTGCTGGGCGCGCTCGACCAGCTCTCCCGCGATGCCGACTTCGTGGTGGTCACCAACGCTACCGCCGCAGGCTATCTTGTCGAGCAATACCGGTACGAGGAACTCACCGCGCGCAACTTCGCGCCACTGGCGCAGGCGGGCGTCACGTTCGCCGTGGCGGATCCCTCCCTGGGCCGGATCGTCGACCGGACGCTGGCGGCCATGCCCGCCTCGCTCAAGCGCGAGATCGAAACCGCCTGGATCGCCAGCTCGCTCGAGTTCGATATCACCGACAAGCTCAATCTCTCCGGCGCCGAACGCGCCTGGATCGCCGGCCACCCGGAGGTGCGCTACCTGGTGTCGCGCGACTTCGTCCCGTTCCAGTTTGTCGAAGCCAGGGGGCGCCTCGGCGGACTCACCGAACAGGTGCTGCAACTGATCGCGCAACGCACCGGGCTACGCTTCTTGCCTTACTGGCCAGCCAGCGGCGCGGACATTGCCACCGCCGTCGAGAATGGCACCCTGGACATCGTGCCGATCCTGCCGGTGAACCAGCATCAGGCCAGCTCCGCCCGTCTCTCGGTTAGCGCGCCCTACTTCTCCGGCAACTGGGTCGTCGTCACGCGCGCCGGTGACGACAGCATCAAGAGCCTGCCCGACCTCGCCAACAAGATCATTGCGGGGCCGCCGTTCAATGGCATCCAAGACCTCGTACACACCCGCTATGCGGTGAGCCAGCGCGAGACCGACTCCTACGAGGAGGCATTCCGCTTGGTCGCCACCGGCCGTGCCGATGCCACCATCGCCAACGCCTTCATGGCCGGCCACATGCTCAGGCAGACCTACGCTGGCCGCCTCAAGGTCGCAGCCGCGACTGGCGGGGTTCCGCTGGAAGTCGGTCTGGGCGTCAGCAACCGGCATCCTGAATTGCTCGGCATCATCAACAAGGCCATCCTGAGCATTCCCCCCCACGAGCTCGGCGCCATGCGCGCGCACTGGACGGAAGTCAGGCCTTCGCCCCTTGCCTGGCGCCAGTTCCTGCCGTGGCTGATGGGGGCCGCGGCTGCCCTGCTGCTGGTCAGCCTGCTCTTTCTGGCGTGGGTGACCTCGCTGCGGCGCCAGGTGACGCAACGCACCGCGGCCGAACACGCCTTGCAGGACCAGGTGGCATTCCAGACCGCGGTGCTCGACGGGATTCCGCAGCCGATCTACCTGCGCGACAGCCAGTTGCGCATGATCACCTGCAATACCGCTTACGAAGCGGTACTTGGCACGACGCGGCGCGCGCTGGCCGGCACGGAGCTGGCGTTCGCCACCGCCGCCATCAGTCCCGACATCCGCCACGACGAGCTGATGGACGTCTACCGGGACGTACTGCAGACCGGCCTGCCGTCCAGTGCCGACCGCCGCCTGACCATTGGCAACGAGCAACGCAGCGTCATCAGCTGGGTCGTGCCGCTGCGCCGCGCCAATGGCGGCACGGCCGGCATCGTCGGTGGCTGGATCGATGTGACGGAGCGCCAGCAGATGCTGGCCGAACTGGCCGCGGCCAAGAACCGCGCCGAAGCGGCCAACCGCGCCAAGTCCACCTTCCTCGCCTCGATCAGCCACGAGATACGCACCCCCATGAACGCCATCCTGGGGATGCTGGAGCTGGTGCTGGCGCGCCAGCATGCCTCGCACGCGGATCGGGAGCAGTTGGGCGCCGCGCACGGCGCGGCCACGTCGCTGCTGTCGCTGCTGGATGACATCCTGGACCTCTCCAAGATGGAAGCCGGCAAGTTCACGCTGCAGCCGCGCGCCGCCAGCCTGCGCCAGGCCCTGCACGAGCTCGCCCGGATGTTCGGGCCGGTAGCCTCGCAGAAAGGCCTGGCCCTGAGCATCAGCGTTGGCGATACGGTGGCGCAAGCGCACAAGGTGGATATCCTGCGCATCAAGCAGGTCATCAGCAACTTTGTCTCCAACAGCATCCGCTTTACCGAGCAGGGCAGCGTGGATATCCGGCTCGACGGATCCACTGTGCGAGACGCCTGGCAAGCGCTCCACATCGTCATCCAGGACACCGGCATCGGCATTCCCCCCGGAGCAATCGGCAAACTGTTCCGCCCCTTCTCCCAGGTGGAATCGCCCGAGCGCGCGAATACCGGCGGCACCGGCCTGGGCCTCTCGATCGCGCAAAACCTGGTGCGAAGGATGGGAGGCGAGATCTCGCTTGAGAGCGAGCCCGGCCTCGGCACGAAGGTGGTGGTGCGCCTGAACCTCGAAGTTTCGGCATCCCCGCCCCAGGAAAGCGCTTCGATTGCCGGCACGCCCGACATCTCCGTGTTCCCCGCCGGCATGCGCGTGCTGATCGTGGATGACCATGCGCCTAACCGGCTGTTGCTGGAGCGTCAGTTGGAGCGGCTAGGCATTGCGGTAGATACGGCGGAAAACGGCGCCCTTGCCCTGGAAGCCCTGTTGCGCCACCCGCCAGACCTGATCATCTGCGACTGCATGATGCCGGTGATGGACGGCTTCAGCCTGGCCCGTGCAATTCGCGCGCGCAAGGACTCCCTGGGCAAGATACCGATCATCGGGTGCACAGCCAGTGCCCAGAGCGAAGATCATCAGCATGCGCTGGCGGCGGGAATGAGCGAGGTACTGGTCAAGCCAATGGGGCTGGTCGCACTGGAACGCGCCCTGCGCCGCCATCTGCGCGCAAGCCATGGTGCCGGGCAAGGCGATGCCACACCGGCCTGATTGCGCGCCGGAAGCGCACCTTGAAGTTGAAGTTGGGGTTGAAGTTGGGGTTGAAGTTGGGGTTGAAGTTGGGGTTGAAGTTGGGGTTGAAGTTGGGGTTGAAGTTGGGGTTGAAGTTGACGTCGAAGTTGACTCCAACCCCTACACCCAAACCCTCACGCCGCCCGGGGCGGCGGCCGCATTGCCAGCAGCGAAGCCTCAAGATGCTCCACCGTCGCGGCGAGAATCGGCAACAACGCCCGCGCCGCGGCCAGATCACCGAACTGCGCAACGGCTTCCAGCCGTCCGCATAGTGTCACCAGCGCCGCGCACTCCAGAATCCGGGCCGAGCCTTTGATCCGATGAGCACCACTGTCGAACCGCTGCCACGCGCCGTCCGTCAGCGCGGCGTGCATCATGGCGAGATCGATGCGGTTGGTGTCGACCAGGCTGTCCACCAGATCCCTGACGATATCCGCGTCGCCCCCGGCCAGGGTATCGAGCAAGGCGCCGACGGCCGCGCATTCGTCCGGCGACACCGCGACAAACCCGTGTTCAGCCAGCGCGCGCGCCAGTGAACTGGCATTGACCGGCGCGGTGAGCGTGGCATCGAAGGCCGCGCCGTGGGCCGCATGGGTTACGCGCTTGCCGGCATCGGCCGGCACCACCGCAAACAGCAGGCTATCCGGCGACAGGCCGAAGTCACTGCGAGCCGGTTCGCCCTCATGGTCATGCGCAAGCCAGACAAGCGCCAGCCGGATACGCTCGGTTTGCGCGGGACCGGCATCCGGCTCGGCCGCATCCCTGTGCTCGACGGAAAACCCCAGGCCCGCGAGCACGGTCGCGAGTCCGCTGATTTGCAACGCTTGCACGCCACTCTCGGTAGTGCTGAGTAATAGCGCGCGGATCATGAAATTACCTTCGGGAACATTTGCATTTTGTTGAGCCACTGTCAGCAAGTGGCCACAAGCTGGCGTCATTGCGCCGGTGTGAGGCGATATCGCCGGGCGAAATCGACCAGGTCCACCAGCGAGCTGACCTGCAGCTTGCCCATGATGCGGGTCTTGTGGCTGCTCACCGTCTTGTTGCTGATAAATAGCAGTTCGCCTATTGCTTTATTGGAAAAGCCCCTGGCCAGCAACTGCAGGATGACGATTTCCTTGTCCGACAGCCGAGCGAGCCGCTCTTCGTCCGCCAGCTGTGCAACCTTCGGCAGTTCGCGCTCGTAGCGCATCTCCGGAAACACCGTATAGCCGGCCATCACCGCTTCGACGCAGCGCACGATTTCCTTCATGTCCTGCATCTTGCTGACGAAGCCCTGGGCACCAGCGTGCCTCACCCGAGGAGCGAACGTGGCCTGGTCTTGTCCGGAAATCACCAGGATACGGATCGGCGGGTAGATCAGCTTCAGGCGTGGAATCACGTCAAGGCCGCTGATCCGGGGAATATCCAGGTCCAGGACGGCGAGATCCGGCTGGAACTGCCTGGCGGCTTCGATTGCAGCCTGGCCATTGTCCGCTTCCAGAATATGGCTGACCCCCAGCACTTGCGACAACTGGGCCTTGATCACCAGGCGGAGTGCCGGGTGATCGTCGACGACCAAGATAGTTGCCACTCGCATTCTCCCCAAAAAAAGCCAACAAGGAACTCACCTGCGCCGGGACACACCGATAATCAAAAGGTGGAGCGCGGATTATGTGGCGAATTTACGCTACAGCCGGCCAGAAATTTCCGAGCAAGTTATCGGAAATTTCCTAAAGAAGGGCTCCCGCAACCTCGAATCGCGCCTTCACAGCCAGGGCTCAGGCTGGACGTTCACTGATAAAAATGAATCGTGAATTGCGTTTAAGGAGAGAAAATCCTGCGCTGGACGCAGGCAGACCGCGATGCCAAAAAGGATCTCGCCGACTACTTCCGCGCTGAGTCCATCGTCGAAGTATGTTCTGCTTTCCTTGGTCACTCCCCCTCTTCTCCACGAGCACCCCGGAGCCCGGTCCCGCTTTTGCGTGGTCGGCACGAAACCCGGGTCTTGCCCGGACCGCCGAATGCTCCGAATCAAGCTGCTGAAAATTCCGCAAAAGACACAATATCCCCACTATCCCCTTGACCGTCGCCCGAGGCCGACCGCCACGGCATATTCCGCAGCGGCACGCCTGAAAGCGACCAATGACATGGATCACTGACATGGCGGGACGCAAAATGCGGAAATTTCGCAAACCAGCACCGTGCCGTCGGCGATACAGTCTGCAGTCACAAAACAGTACTTTCGCCGGCGCCCCGCGCCGCCATTGACCACCGTCAGCCGCACTGCCATTGGCGTAACGCGGCCTGGGCGGGAGAACACGGAAGCAAGCCATGAGCGATATCACCCCAATTTGCGCAACCGGGGCGCCGGAGCCACCCGCGCAGCTGGAACGGCTCGCGCGGCGCAAGCCATCCCGTCCGACGTACTCATGGATATGAGCCCATGCTGGCCGACGTCTCGCTCTCCAAATCCCGCATCGTCATCGCCGACGATCATCCCGTCATGCTGGTGGGCCTGCGCGGCTTGCTCGCGCAGTTTGAAAGCGTCGAAATCGCCGGCATTGCCCGGAACTCCACCGAGATCCTCGCGTTGCTCAGCCGGCAGCCCTGCGAGATCCTGCTGACCGACTATGCGATGCCAGGCGGCGCCCATGGCGATGGCCTGCACATGATCGAGTTCGTGCGCCGCCGCTACCCGGAACTGGCGATCCTGGTATTCACCATGCTGCACAACCCCGAGCAGATCAGCGAGCTGGTCAGCTTCGACCACTTGTCCGTGGTCAGCAAGCTCGACGACGCATCCCATATCCCGAAGGCGCTGGCACACCTGCTCGCCGGCGTGCGCTACCTGTCGCCGGCGATACAGCGGCTGCTGGACAGCATCGGCCCGCCCGCTGACCTGCGAGCCCGGTTCGGGCCGCTCAGCCCGCGCGAGGTCGAGGTGATCCGGCTTTACCTGTCCGGCATGTCCGTCAGCCAGATCGCGGTCAGCCTCGGGCGCAGCATCAAGACCATCAGTACGCAAAAAATGTCGGCCATGCGCCGGCTCGGGCTACGTGGCGACCTGGAACTCTATAACTACGCCGCTTCCATCGGCCTGCTCGGGCAGCACCACGCGCGCCGCCTGAACGCCACAACCCGGGAATAACGGCGCGCAATGATGCAGGCGAGCGCCCTGCCCCGCCGATACCCCGCCTCCAAACGCGCGCGAACGCCTCGAAGCCCTGCCCGGTGGCGAACGCGACGCCCGGGCTAGTTCGCCGGGACGCGAAGCGCCGCGCCACCGTCGGCACCGTCGGCACCGTCGGCACCGCGGTTCCGGTCCAACCGGTCCTTCGGCTCCGCCGACGCGGCCGCCGCCGCATGCATCTCGAACCCCGGCTCGGGAGACGGCACCGTGATGGTGCTCAGCAAGGACAGCGGACACCACCAAAGCGCTTTCAACGGATTCACTGGACTTTCCCCTGAGTGCCGGTGACCATGGTCGGGCACGATACACCGCTTAACGGCAGGAAGTGGCGATCCGTTGAACTTGTCACAAACTATTCTTCAAGCCAAGCGCCGGTTGTGCCGCGCGGAAAGCGCGGAAAAAAAGGAGGGACATCAAATGAACCGTCTTCGATACTCGGTCGACCTGTCCTACGAAGTCCTGGATGCCGAGGCGGACTTCCTCTTCAACATCGAAGCCGCCCGTACCGCCCGCCAGACGGTCGTTTCCGAGCGCCTGACGCTACCGCCCGTGCTGCGCATGGATCACTACAACGACCCGTTGCTATGCAACCGGCTGATCCGGCTGCGCGCGCCGAAGGGACATCTGGCCATTCACTATGAAGCCGTGGTCGATATCGACCATCGCCTCGACGAGCCATCGACCTTGTCGGAGGTCCCGGTCGCGCTACTGCCGTTCGAGGTGCTGCCTTACCTGGCGCCGAGCCGATACTGCGAATCCGACCGGCTGATGGAATTTGCCCTGCGGGAGTTCGGCGCCATTCCGTGGGGATACACCCGTATCGTCGCGATCCGGGAATGGGTGCGCAACCACGTGCGTTTCCTGTCAAAGTCCACCAACGAGCGCACCTCGGCCGTGGATACGATTGTCGAACGCACCGGTGTGTGCCGGGACTTTGCGCACCTGATGATTGCGATCTGCCGGGCCCTGAGCATTCCCGCGCGCATTTCCAGCAGCCTGGACTACGGCGCCGATCCCGCTCTCGGGCCGCCGGATTTCCATGCCTTTGTCGAAGTCTTCCTGTCGGGAAGATGGTACCTGGCCGATCCCTCCGGCACGTCCATTCCCACCGGCCTGCTGCGCATCGGCACGGGCCGGGACGCGGGAGAGATTCCTTTCGCGGCGATTTTCGGCAAGGTGGAATCCGAGCGGCCCTTCGTGCAGGTCCATGCGGTGACCGATGCGGCGCTCGGACTGGAGATGCCGCTTTTCACGGACTGGGGCATCTGTACCTGGTAGGACGGTTCTCCCCGGCCACGCCGCTTGCCGGGCCTGTCAGCGGAAATAGGCCTTGGTATATTCGTGCACATCGTCGCGGGCAAGCAGCTCGGCCGGCGCCATCCAGCAGTACGCGCTGTGCTGATCGGGCTGCCCTGGCGGCTTCCCGTCCGGCTCGCCACCCGGCAGGGTCCAGGCATAGGCAAGCACCACATAGTGCGTGGTAACGCCGGGTTCGCCGGCAAAGTTGTCCGCATAGTGATGTTCGAACACGCCGCGCGGGACTGCATCGCCACGCCTGGCCCCGGCGACGCCCAGTTCGTCCGCCACGATGCGGCGGAAGGCGGCGTCCAGGCCTTCGTCCTTGCGGATGCGCCCGCCCGGCACGAACCACACACCTTGCGCCGGCCGGTTACGGCGCCGGCCAAGCAGCACACGGCCGTGCGCATCGGTGACGAGCAGGTCGATCGAGACCAGCGGTGCATGGCGCACCACGAAGAAAAAATCCTTTCCGACGAGCATTGGGATCGGCTCCGAAATCGACAGGCAACATGCTGTTCCGCCGCGGAACAAGCCCGAAAGCTGTCGGCGCGACGCTGCCGGTGCAGAAAGACGCCTCGCCCACCGGGGGATAGGCGAGGCGCAAAGCGCGAACAGGTGGGTCAGACCTGCCCGCGACGTATGGAGCCTACCCGCGGCCGTGCGAATAGAACGTGGGCTAGCGCACCAGGCATTGCTGCGGCGATGTCACTGAGGATGGCAATGGCCTTGCCCGCACGGCCGGCAAGCTGGCTATCGGGGGCGGCGGCGCAAGCCGGCGGGCGCGGGCTCGTTGCCACGAAGCAACGCCAGACCCGCGTGCGCACGGCTTTGTGGCCGCTCCGGATGCATGGCCTGCGCAACGCTTATGGAAAAATCATAGGCAAAACAGACCCGGAGATGCGCCGCCACCGAACTAAAAATTTGCGTGCCGCTGCCGTTATTCCCTGAGCGGCGGGCTGCGCCACGCCGCATGTTGGCGCTGCCCGCGCCCGACAGCGCCATGGCGCCCACAGAAGTCCGAGTATCCCTATGCAAGACAATCTGCCACAGCTCGCCGCGCTATGCTGCACCTTTGCCGCCGTGCTCTGTACAGCACTCGCGATCCGGCGTGCCCGGAAACAGACCCGCGTCGATCACCGCATCTGCGACCTGGAACGGCTACTCCGCGAGCGCCTGCCAAAGCGGGACGACGCAGCGGCCGACACGCGCATCTTTGGCTAACGCCATGCATCTGCCGCGCTGCCCCGGAGGGGGCAAGGCACAAGCGAACGAGGACGAACCCGAGAACAGAGAGGAAAAATGGGGGCTATTCTCTATACGTTGTATCAACAAGAATACGTATGATCCGTCGCGTGACAAGTCGCAGTGCATAAGTTAATAGATCTGACAACTGGACCATGAGCGGTATTGCCGCCTGGAACGACTTGTTTGCCGATCTTCGCAGCGTGATCCAGCATGCCTACACAGGCCAGAGAGCCAACGGGGCAGGATCTACGAGGTGTGGATGTCGCGGGGTGTAAAAGGCCATTCTTCGGAATGGCTTTTTTTATTGCGCCAGGCGTCAGGCCGGCAGCCCTCGATGTCGGTAAAGCCGTGGAAAGGCGCCCGGCGCGCAGATTCGTCTCTTTGGACGACGCACGGGCGCACCGCGCTCGCGACACTGCTGCAGGTTCCCTGCCGGATCGCCGCAGGGAGGAACCCTGATCCTGGCTAAGGAAGCGTCGTGACCTACACAGCTTTTGACCTGACCGGAAAGGTTGCCCTCGTCACGGGCGGCAATAGTGGAATCGGACTCGGCATGGCCGATGCCATGGCGGCGGCCGGTGCCGATATCTCGATCTGGGGCACCAACGCCCGGAAAAATGCCGACGCGGCCGCGCGCCTGGCCGCGCACGGCCGCAGGGTGCACACGGCAGTTTGCGATGTGGGCGACGAGGCCGCGGTGCAAGCCGCCTTCGCCGAAACGGTCGCGACCCTGGGCCGCGTAGACGGCTGCTTTGCCAACGCGGGAATCGGCGCGCGCGGCGCCCGCTTCGAGACGCTCGGCACGGAAGACTGGCATCGCGTGCTGCGGGTCAACCTCGACGGGGCCTTCTTTACACTGCGCGCCGCCGCGCGGCACATGCTGGAACAAGGCGACGGCGGCGTGCTGGTTGGCACCGCGTCGGTGGCGGCCATCGAAGGGGCCGCGCGCAACCAGCACTATGCCGCCACCAAGGGCGGGTTGATATCGATGATGCGTGCGCTGGCCGTGGAGTACGCGCGCCACGGCATCCGCGCGCATTCCATCCTGCCGGGCTGGATCGCCACCGACATGACCGCCAGGGGGCAGGCGGATCCGGCGTTCCAGGAAATGGTAGGCAAGCGCGTGCCGATGCGCCGCTGGGGGGAGCCGGCCGACTTCGGCGGGATCGCCATCTATCTGATGAGCGCGGCATCCCGCTATCACACGGGCGATACGCTGGTCATCGATGGTGGCTATACCTTGTTCTGAGGGAAGAAGAGGTATCGGGGGACGCCGCTGCCGCACCCCCGATACGCATGGCGGCTAGAACCTTCCCGCGGCCTTCAGGATGCCAACCAGCCCTTCCGGCCATACGGTCTCGGTGGTCGAGGCCAACTCCGCCTGCGACCACCACTTGTGGTCCGCGATCACGCTCCTTTCATTGTCGGTCCAGTCGTCACGCGACAGCGCCTCGCCATTTGCCGCCACGACAAAATACCGCTCGACCGCCAGGACATGTTCTCCGTCAGGCAATTGCAGCGAGACCTCACGCGTGCTCACCGGCGCATCGACCGCGTCGACCCGGATCCCCGTCTCTTCGCGCAGTTCGCGAATCGCCGCCGCTTCGAAAGTCTCGCCGGCTTCCAGGCCTCCTCCGGGCGTAGCCCAATAGTCCTGGCCAGCCAGCGCCCCCTGCCGGTGGGTGAAACGAAACAGCAGCAGTCTTCGCGCCGGGCTGAGGACGAGAAGTCTTGCGGCAGGACGATGGCGCATTGCAGGCATCCGGTAACAGGTTCCGGCGGATTCTATGCGATTTTGCCAATCCGCCCCCATCCAGACGGCACGCCCGCTTCCTGCCGATACCTGCCAAGCCTTGCCGGCCTTAACTCGTGTCAACTCTGAAGCGCTCCCTCCAGGCAATCCTGCAAGCGCTCCGCATGGCCAGCGATCTTGTCGGCCTGATCGAGCCTGTTGATGATCCGCCGCGCATTCACGTAGTCCGTCTTGTCACCCGTGAGGTAGGCGGATAGCGTTTTCCCGGTGAATACACCTTCGCGCATCCCGATGGACATGATCCGATAGGCAGTCAGAGGATCCAGGACCCGCTCCGGGTCATCGACAAGCGAGGTGCCCAGTCCCAGACGCTTGCTCAGCTTTCCGTAGTTCCCGCGCCCGGTGATTTGCACGTAACCGCGGCCCTTGAACCGCAATCCGTCGCCGGCCTGCGTATTTCCAAGTGGTCCGGCCTTCGGCGGACGCTCGTACTGGAGAAAATACGAGTCCTTTCCGAACTCCGTGATGGGCTGCCAGCTATCCGCGCACTCGTGCTTCACGGTTGCCAGCATGTAGGCGACCCAGCGAACGTCCACGACGTCCGGATCGAGCTGCACGAAACCGAGGAGCCTGTCCAGGCCCGACAGCTTCGGCGCGGAGAGCGGCGCGAACGCCTGCTCATAGGCTGTGTAGAACGTCTGATGGTTGAACCACATACTTCGTCTATCATTTCCGCGGCGATTGCGCCAGGGGATTATAGGAGGTCGATGTATGCACGCCCCTCAGCCAAAAGAATGAACAACCCGGCAGCCGGGATATCGAACGCTGCCGCCATTTTTCCAGAACGAGGCGTCGGCCGGGGCCGTGGTTCAGCGCCGCGCAAGCGCGAGCGGGCGGCAAACGGCAGCCGGCACCTGACGTTCCGGTCCCGTAGCTGCGCCGCATGCAAATCCAGGTGCGCCAGCCGCGCGCTCCTACGCGGCCACGGACTGGTGCAAGCCGAATTTCACCCCTTGCGGATCGCGGCACATGCGGAACAGACCGAACCCGGGTTCACCGGGCCCGGCGTCATCGGCGTGACCGCCCAGGGCTTTCACCCTGGACACAGCGGCAAGCATGTCCGTCACCCGGAAAAAGACCAGCACCTGTGGCTCCGGATCATTGCCATGCAAGCCGACGCGGATCGACGGTGCCCGAAACCAGCCTTCACCGGCAAGCTCGGTGGGCTGGAAGGGCCAATCGAATAATTGGCGAAAAAAGTCCTGCGAGACGCGGGCATCCTGCCCGCCGATCTCAAGATAAGACACGCTGCCAGTCATATGGCACTCCTTGATCGCTGAAGTTGAATCCGGAGTATCTGGCCTGGCGGCGGATGCGGTCTTGAATAAAAATGACCTGCGTCCGCATGGACTATCTATGCATCCAGCAATGATGCGGGCTTCCCCGGCGCATCCGGGAACCCGGCCTGCGCATAAGCGGCTGGCGAGCATCCGGCAAACGCCTGGAATTCCCTGGTGAAATGACTCTGGTCGCTATAGCCGCATGCCGCGGCAACCTGGCTAAGCGCCATGCCCGGCGCCGAGGACATCAGGCCGTGGGCGCTGCCAAAACGAATGCACCGCGCCGCGGCCTTCGGACCCACGCCCAGGTGCCACTTGAAGCATGCCGCGAAGTGTCGTCCGCTCCATCCGATCCTGTCGCACAGTTGCCGGACCGGGACGCTCCCTTGCTCGCGCTCGAGTTCTTCCCATGCCCAGCGAAGCGCCGCGGGCACGGCCCTGCGGGGCGCCCCCAGGCGCCGCGCCAGGACCTGCTCGACGATCTCGAAACGCCGTTCCCATGCGGGCGCCCCATGCAGCGCCTCGGCCAGCAGGCCCGCCTCGCTGCCCCAGATGTCCGCGAGATCGACAACTCCGCCGGCAAGGACATCCGACGCGCCGTCAAACAGGCTGTAAGCCGCCCACGGCGGCAACTCGACTTCGACGCAGGACTGCGCGTCATCGTGCTCCACCGTGGTGGGCCCGGCTGGGTTGCCGACAACGAACGCCTGGTGGCGGCGCTGGTTCTTTCCCGCGCCAAGCAGGTAGCCGGCGCCAAAGCCGATCACCACTTTGATGCGCGGACTGACCACTTCCACGCGCCGCACGGTTCGTCCCAGGTCTTCGCTGAAACCGGACAGCGTGCAGCCCCAGGAGCACAAGCGCGCAAGGGGCGGGCCCGGCATGTACTGCCAGGACGACAAGGGCTGATCGCTCACAACCTCTCCCTCGGAATTCCAGCCGCGCATCGGACATCGCTCGCCGCGATGCGCGATGCGCGATGCGCGGGAAATAATGGTCCGGATAGCGCAGCCGGGCGAAAGCCGCAGTATGTTCCACTTTCCTCCCGCGCCCGCGCCGCCGTTCTAATCCACCTTGTTGAACAAGCTGCTCCCATGGTCATGCAGCAAGCCGATCAGGCGATCCGCCACCGGCGATAGCGGCACGTCCTTGCGATACGTCACACCAAAATTGCGCACCAGCGTGGCCGCCGCCAGGGGCACCTCTTGCAGTTGTCCGCCGCTTGCGCGCAAGGTGCGCCGCGAGACGAAGGTCAGCAATTCTGTGTCCGCCACCACGCGGGGAATCAGCGGGATCGAATTGGTCTCGATCTGCACCACGGGCCGGGGCAGGTCGCGCGACTCGAAGGCATGGTCCAGCCAGGTCCGGCTTGCCACCGCGCGGTTGGGCAGGGCCCATTGGCAAGCCGCGAGCGACTCCAGCGTGGCGCGCCGCGTCTTGAGGATCGGATGGCCCTTCGCTGCCGCGACGACCACGGTGTCCTTGAGCAGCGTCTCGCAGCGGAATTCCTCCTCCTCTTCCGGCACGAAGCCCAGCACAACGTCCAGACGCCCCTCGCGCAATTCGTCGCGTAGTTCGTAGTTGTTGCGGATCGTGAGCTGCAGCATCACGTCGGCGGCCTGCCGCAGCAGCATGCTGCAGATGCGGGGCAGCAGGTATTCCGCCCCAAGCGGGCCGCTGCCCAGCCGTACCGTGCCGGCTACCCCGCGCGCTATCGCGCTTACCTCGTCGCGCAACAGGTCGGCTTCCTGCAGCAGCAAGGTTGCGCGCGCCCGCAGCGCGATACCGGCCGCGCTGAGCTTCTGTCCCCTGCCATCGCGCTCGAACAACCCGGCGCCGAGCGACGCCTCCAGCCGGTCGATGGCCTTGGTGAGCGTCGGCTGGCTGCGGTGCACCAGTTCTGCCGCGCGCCGGAAGTTACCCGCGCTGGCCACGGCAAGGAAGTACTTGAGATCGCGGAGGTCCATGGAGTGCCTGGAGTCTGTGGGGTCTGTGGAGTGCGCTGCCGGGGGCAGCCTTGATTGATTACTAATATTTAACGAATTCCAAAAATTATAAGCTGGACGGAATCTGTCGTGAGGACAAGAATTCAGCACCGCATCGGCCGCACGCCGATTGTCCAATCGCCAGCTGACCATCTCCATGCCATATACCGTTTTCGTCACCGCTCCTCGCCTGGCCCCGGCCGGCGCCCGCCTGCTGCAAGCGGCCGGTTCGCGGATTCTCTATCTTGCCAATGCGGATGACGCTGGCGAGGTGGCGCGCATCCTCGCCACCGAACCGGTGGACGCCGTCATCTCCCGCACCGTCGCACTGAGCGGTGCGGCCATCGCGGCATGCCCCACGCTGAAGGTGATCTCCAAGCACGGCGTAGGCGTCAGCAACATCGATGTGGAAGCCGCAACCGCGCGCGGCATTCCCGTCTACGTCACGCCCGGTGCCAATGCCCCGTCGGTGGCCGAACTCACGCTCGGCCTGATGTTCGCGGCGGCGCGGCGCGTGGCGTGGATGGACCGGGAGATCCAGGCCGGCCGGTGGTCGCGCGCGCAGGACGGCATCGAGCTGCATGGCCGCACGCTGGGCCTGGTCGGCTTCGGGCAGGTCGCGCAACGGGTCGCCGGCGTATGCCTGGCGCTCGGCATGCCGGTGCTTGCCTTCGACCCGGCCCTGGCCGGGCACGCCAGCCCCGTGGAGGGCGTGGCCCTTGTCGGCACGCTCGATGCGCTCCTCGAAGCCAGCGACGTGCTGAGCCTGCACGTACCGCTGAACAGCCACACCCGCAACATGATCGGCGCGCCGCAGTTCGCGCGCATGCGGCACGGCGCCATCCTGCTCAATACGGCGCGCGGCGAAGTGGTCGACGAGCCGGCGCTGGTGCAGGCGCTGCAAAGCGGCCAGCTCTACGCAGCCGGACTGGACACCATGGCGGTCGAGCCCCTGCCCGCCGACAGCCCGTTGCGCGGCCTGGACAACATCGTCCTCACGCCCCATGTGGGCGGCTCCACGCCGGCCGCCCTGGCCGCGATGGCAAGCGGCGCCGCGCGCAATGTGCTCGGCTTCCTGCAGGGCACGCCGCCCGCGGCCACCGCCTGCGTCAATCCGCAGGTGCTGGACGGCGCCCCGGATGCCCTCAGCGCGTGACAGCGCGCCCCCAACCGACAGCAAGACACGAAGGAGACCTGGATGAGCAACGAAGCAAGCAGCACCGAAGCCGGCAACAAGGCATGGCCCGCGGGCTACCGCATCAACCCCTGCGCCGCCGGCCCCGCGCCGGATCTCGTCGCCGCCTTCCGCGAAATGCCGGTGGCGGCGATCGGCGATGCCATGAGCCGCAATATCGGCACCATCGGCCTGCGCCCCTATCACAGCCGGCCGGACACCGTCCTGTGCGGGCCGGCCGTCACCGTGCGCGTGCGCCCCGGCGACAACCTGATGATCCACAAGGCGCTGATGATGGTCCGCCCCGGCGATGTGCTGGTGATCGACGGCGGAGGCGACGTCACACAGGCGCTGGTCGGCGGCCTGATGCGCACCACTTGCCTGGCCAGACAGCTCGGCGGGCTGGTGATCGATGGCGCGGTGCGCGACGTACTCGAATGGGCGGAAGACGGCATGCCCATCTTCGCGCGCGGCAACACCCACCGCGGCCCGAGCAAGGACGGCCCCGGCGAGATCAACGTGCCGGTCTCGTGCGCGGGCATGGCCGTGCTGCCGGGCGACCTGATCGTGGGCGACGCGGACGGCGTGATCGCCGTGCCCGCCGCGGAGGCCGCCGAGATCCTGCAGCGCACCCGCGCCCACCTGCAGAAGGAAGCGCGGATTCGCGCCGACAACGCCGCCGGCACCTCGGACCCCGAACGGTTCGACGCGGCGCTGCGCGCCAAGGGACTGCCGGTCTGAATCCGGCGCGGCACCGCCCGCGCGGGTGCCAAGAAAAACAGGAGACAAAACATGCAACGACGCCATTTCCTCCAGGCCACCGCCGCCATGGCGCTGGCCACCGCCGGCATCGCCCGTGCGCAAGGCACGTGGCCACAGAAACCCATCCGGCTGGTGGTGCCGTTCCCGCCCGGCGGCGGCACCGACACCACCTCGCGGCTGGTCGCCGAGAAGCTGACCCTGACCGACCACTGGACGCTGGTGGTGGACAACAAACCCGGCGCGGGCGGCAATATCGGCCTGGACGCGGTGGCCAAGTCGGCGCCGGACGGCTACACCATTGGCATGGGCCAGGCCGCCAACCTGGCGATCAACCCCGCGCTGTACCCGAAGATGCCGTTCGATCCCCTGAAGGATTTCACGCCGGTCGCCGGCGTGGCGGAACAGCCCGTGGTGCTGGTGGTGCGCCAAGACTCGCCGCTGCGCACGCTGGCCGACTTCGTCAAGGCGGCCAGGGCGCGCAACGGCGATATGGGCATCGCCCAGGCCGGCAACGGCACCGTGGGCCACCTGGCCGGCGAGATGCTGGCGCGGCGCGCCGGCGTGCGTGTGCTGCAGGTGCCGTACAAGGGCGCCGGCCCGGCCATGACCGACCTGCTCGGCGGCCAGGTGGACACTTACTTTGGCAACACCGTTTCCGTGATGCCGCAGTTGTCGGCCGGCAAGATCCGCGCGCTGGCTGTGACCTCGGCGAAGCGCCTGCCTTCCCTGCCCGCAGTGCCGACGGTGGCCGAACAAGGATTCGCGGGCTTCGAGGCCACCACGTGGCTGGGCCTGGTCGGCCCCGCCGGCTTGCCCGCCAATGTCACCGAGCGGCTGGGCGCGGCGACCATCAGGGTGCTGGCGCGCCCGGACGTGCAACAGAAGCTGGCGCAGGAAGGCAGCGTGCCGACGCCGCAGACCGCGGCGCAGTTCGCCGCGCACATTCGTGCCGAGCACGCCAAATGGGGCGCGCTGATCCGCGAAGCGCAGATCAGGCTGACCTGAGACGCCAGACGGAAAGCAAGCCCAACCTTCTTCAACCGGAGTTTCTGCAAAATGGAAAGCGTTGACTGCGCCGTCATCGGCGCTGGCGTGGTGGGACTCGCCATCGCCCGCACCCTGTCCGCCGCCGGCCGCGAAGTGGTCATCCTGGAGGCGGAGAACGCCTTCGGCACCCACACCAGCGCGCGCAATTCGGAAGTCATTCATGCGGGCATCTCGTATGCGCCGGGCTCGCTCAAGGGCAGGCTTTGCGTGGCCGGCAAGGCGGCGCTGTACGACTACTGCGCCGAGCGCGGGATCGGTTACCAGCGCATTGGCAAGCTGATCGTCGCGGTACAGGAAGCCGACCTTCCCGAACTGCACAACTACGTGGAGCTAGGCGCGGCCCAGGGTGTCACCGACCTGCGCATCATCGGCGCCGCCGAGGCGCGCGCCCTGGAGCCGGAAGTGGCTTGCGCGGGGGCCTTGCTGTCACCGTCGACCGGCATCGTCGACAGCCACGGCCTGATGCTGGCCTACCTGGGCGACGCAGAACGCCATGGCGCTGCGCTGGCACTGAGTAGTCCGGTGCTGGCAGGACAGCCAACCCCGGATGGCATCGTTCTGAAGGTGGGCGGCGCCGAACCAACGGAATTGCTGTGCGGCACCGTCATCAACGCGGCTGGCCTTGGCGCGCAGCGAGTGGCAACGGCCATCGCGGGCATGCCGGCCGACAAGATCCCGCCGCTCTATCACGCCATCGGCCACTACTTCACGCTGGGCCGCCCATCGCCCTTCCAGCGCCTGGTCTATCCCACCGGCCGCGCTGCGCGCGCACGTAACGCTGGACCTGGGCGGGCAGTGCAAATTCGGCCCGGACCTGGACTGGCGCGACGGCGTGGACTACCGCTTCGACGCCTCGCGCGAAGCCGCGTTCTACCACGCCGTGCGCCGCTACTACCCCGGCCTGCGCGATGGCGACCTGCAACCCGGCTATACGGGCATCCGCCCCCGCCTGGCCGGCCCGGGGTCGTCAATGCACAACAGCGCCACCGACTTCATCGTGCAAGACGAGCGCGAGCATGGCATTCCGGGCCTGCTCAACCTGTTTGGCATCGAGTCGCCGGGGCTGAGCGCATCGCTGGCCATCGGTGGTTACGTCGGGCAACGGGTGGCCGCGCTGACGCCCTGATTGCCGGCCACGCTGGCAGGTTGCCATGGCGCCGCTGGGCGAGTAAACCTGACTGACTGCGGTCAGGCCGCCGGCGGCGCCGTCGAGCCGCGAACGATCAGCTCCGGGCACAGCACCACGCTGGCCGCCTCGGCGCCTGCGCCTTTGATGCGCGCCAGCAGCAAGGTGGCGGCCTTCGCCCCCATTTCGTGCACCGCGATGCGGATCGTGGTGAGCGGCGGCGTGAGTGCATCCACGAACGGCATATCGTTGTGGCCAACCACCGAGACTCGGCCAGGGCAGGCGATCCCCGCTTCGCGGAAATAGTCGTAGCATCCCAGCGCCACCAGGTCGTTGCCGGCGGCGATCGCAGTCAGGGCGGGAAACTGCGCGAGCAGCGCCTGGCATGCCTCGCGGCCCGCTTCGCGGCCGTAGTTCGCCGCTTCCACGATCATCCATTCGCTCTTGCGCAGCTTGTGCTTGCGCACCGCTTCGATAAAGCCCAGCTTGCGCTGGTGCCCGGTGGACAACGAGTCCGGACCGGCGATATGGCCGATACGGCGATGGCCCAGCGCAAGGAGGTGATCCACCGCCAGCCGCATCCCCACCATGTTGTCGCTGACCACGCAGGGCACCCTGCCGAGATCCTCCCCGCGATTGACCATGACTACGGGGATGTTCTGCTTGACGCAGTAATCCAGGACGGGATCCTCGCGCTCGGCGGTGGCGAGGATCAGGCCATCGACCTGGCGCCCGAGCATCTGGTCGATGACGAAGCGCTGCCGCGCCTTGTCGGCGCCGACATTGACCACGATGGGCACATAGCCTTGGGAGGCCAGCACGCCTTCGAGCCCGGCGAGGATGGGCGGAAATACCGGATTGGCAATATCCGGCAGCACCACGCCGATCAGTCCGGAGCGCTTGGTGCGCAAGCCGGCGGCGATGCGGTTCGGCCGGAAGCCAAGCTCATCCGCCATGCGCAGGATGCGCTCCGCCACCTCGTCCGCGACCAGGTGCCGGGTGGACGCATTCATCACCCGGGAGACAGTGGAGTAATGGACATCCGCCTTCGCCGCCAGGTCCTTGAGGGTAATGCGCTTACGCTGGTCCATGACGGCAGGCTGGGGGGTGCGGTGAATGAGAACATGCCATTTTATGCGAAGACGGCCGAACCGCCCTCCATCCCAGGCCGCCGTGGCCACGCGCGCTTGCGCGTGGCCACCTCAGCTTGCCGGCGCCCTACTGGCCAGCCTGCACGCCCGACTGCCTGACCACCGGCGCCAGCTTGGCGATCTCCGCCTTGATGTAGCGCTCGAACTCCTGCGGCGTGGACGTACGCGGCTCCGCCCCTTGCACCAGCAGGCGCTCGCGCACCGCCGGCGTGCCTAGCGCTTTCGCGATTTCGCCATTCAGCGCCGTGACGATTTCCTTCGGCGTACCGGCAGGCGCCAGCACGCCGAACCAGGACTCGAATGCATAGCCGGGCAGGCCCGACTCCGCCACGGTCGGGATGTCCGGCAGCGAGGTTGCCCGCCGGGGCGTGGTGACCGCCAGCGCCTTGAGCTTGCCCTGGCGCACGAACGGCATCGCCGAGACCGTGGGCGCGAACATCAGGTCGACGCGGCCCGCCATGACATCGGTCAGCGCCTCGCCCGTGCCCTTGTAAGGGATGTGCGCGATGTCCACACCAGCCTCCATCTTGAACAGCTCGCCGCTCAGGTGGGTCGAACTGCCGGAGCCGGCCGAGTCGAAGTTCATGGCGCCCGGCTTCGCCTTGGCGGCCGCCACCACGTCCTTGACCGAGCCCAGCTTGCTGGCGCCGTTGACCACCAGCACGTTGGGCACCGTCGCCACCAGCGTCACCGGGGCGAAGTCCTTGACGGTGTCGTAGGGCAGCCTGGGATACAGCGTGGCGTTGATGGCATGCCCGACCGACACCAGGATCAGGGTGTAGCCATCGGGCGCCGCCTTGGCGACCAGCGCGGCGCCAAGCGTGCCGCCGGCACCGGGCCGGTTCTCCACAATCATCTGGTAACCGCCGGATTCGCCCAGCCTGGTGCTGACGATGCGGGCGAGGATATCGGTGGCGCTGCCCGATGAGAATGGCACCACCAGCCGGATGGGTTTGGTGGGGTACCTGGCCGGCTGGGCATGTGCCTGCCCGGAAGCGCCCGGCAGGGCGAACGCACCCGCCACGCCGGCCGCGGCGGCGGCGGCGCGTATCAAGCTCTTTCGAATCACGTTTGTCTCCTCCACCGCCTCTTGGCCGGCCGGATCGCAATCCGGCCGCGGTTGGGCGGTGCGATGGTCAGGTTCGAGGGTTAGAAGTAATGGCGCATGCCAAGCGCGAAAGTTTGCGGATCGGCCCCCGCGGACACCCCTAGACCGTTGATGGCGAAATCGTAGATGGCGTTTTTCTTGTTATTGATGCGGCTGTAGTAGGTAAAGAGCGCGGTGCGTTTGGACAGCGGATAGTCGTAGCCGATCGTGATCTGTGTTGCGCCGGTATCCGCGCCGCTGCTGATGGACCCCACCGTCTCGGTGGCGTTGCCAGCACCGTTGCTTGCCAAGGTGAAGCCCAGTCTTATGCTGCCCGGCCCGAGCTTTTGCACCACCGAGGTGTAGTAGCCGTTGCGCGTCAGGTCGCCCGTGGCGGTGCGGTAGTGCAGCCGTTCGTAGACCGCCGCGATCCTGGTGGTCGGGAACTGGTACGACACCCCGACCTTGATGGCGTCGTCGTTGCGGCCGGCAGTCTGGTAATGCTGGTGCAGTTCGTAGGCCAGCGCCACATTGAGCGGCCCGCGGTCATAGGTCGCGGCGAACGAATACAGCGCCGGGTTACGCGGCGTCGTGAGCTTTTCCTCGGGCACGCCCCAGCCCACCCCTCCGCGCAAGCCGTTCCATTCGGCGCTGCGGTACTGCACGATGTTCTGCTGCCGGCGGTCGAAGGAGCTGGTGTTCTGGATGTTGTTCGTGGTCGATGCCGCGCCGTTGCTGATCAGGGCCATATACCCGGCCGTGGTCGGGTAATAGGGATCGTATTCCATGGTGGCTTCGGTGTACGGCGTGGTCCAGTGCCCCATGAAGAAGGTCCCGTAGCTGCCGGTCAGGCCAATGCGCGAGTTCCGTCCCGCAATCTGCCCGGTCCCGTTGTCAAGCGACAGGTTGCTTTCGATCTGCCAGATTGCCTTTAGTGTTCCGCCGAGTCCTTCCTCTCCCCGCAGGCCGAAGACCGACCGGTTATTGGTCAGCCGTCCCACGCCGCCCAGCGAAGTACCGTCCATAGCGGTGCTGGCACGCGAATACTCGATGCTGGTATTCAGACGCCCATAGATCGTCACCGAGGATTGCGCGTACACCGGAGCGCATGCCACCGCAACCAGCGCCAGCCACCGGTGCCCGGCAGCGCCTGTGCCACAACCCTTGCCTGCATCCTCCCACCCACGCCTCCAGGCTTCTTCCATGTTCCCTCCCCTTGGTACGGGATCGCAACGCTCGATTCACCACGTCAATTTGAAGCATGTGCAAACGTTTGCATTCAAACTAAAAAATCTGCGGGATCATGGCGGACAGGGCATGGCCAGCAGCAGCATGGCAGGACGGTTGCCCGGATTCTCCACCTTGCGGGCTTCGCCCGGCGCAAGCCGCACCGAGTCGTATTGCGCCAGTCGCACAACCTCCGTCCCGCTGCTGATGGTCACCTCTCCCTCCAGCACCACGTAGTGTTTTTCCAGGGGCGAAGCATCCAGCCCGGTATGGCCGCCCGGCAGGATGACCGAGACGCCTAACCAGAGCGACTCGGACGGCCCTGCCTCGTGGCCCTGCAGGCGCAGGCAGCGCATGCCCTCATGCCGGGGCGGAAAATACGCCGGCGCCGTGGCGAAACGCGTCGTGTTCACGGCGTCAGCACCACGCGTTCCCGGGCGCCCTGCAACACGGCGCGATACGCGTCGGCAGCACTGGCCAGCGGAAAGGTGTAGTCGGCGCGCACCGGGAAGGGCTTGAGCTGCTCTTCCGCGAACATCGGGGCGAGCTGATCGAAGACCGCCGCGCATGCGATGCTGTCCATCGCCAGCGTATCGATGCCCACATAGGTATGCTGGCCGCGGTAGAAGGCAAAGATGTCGAACGGCACGGCGCGGTCGATGGTCGAGATGAAGATCTGCGCGGCGCCGGTCGCCATGGCCTTGTTGGCCTGCTCGAAGTATGGGCTGCCGACCGTGTTGTAGACGATATCGGCCCCGTGGCCGTCGGTTTCTTCCCGCACCAGCTCGGCGATGTTGTCGCGGCTGGCATCCATTATGCGCACCGTGCTGCTTGCGTGGCCACGATACGGGCCGGCCTCTCGCTCCACGGCGAATACATGAGCGCCCAGCGCGGTGGCAATCTGGATGGTGGCCTGGCCAACCTTGCCGTTGCCGCCGCAGACCAGCACCACGCTGCCCGCCTTCGGCAAGCCGGCGCGCCGCAGGCCTTCGTAGGCGGTCACGAACGGGACGCCGACCGCGCCGGCTTCCCGCAGCGTGACGTTGGCAGGCTTCTCGCGCACCGCGGCGGCGTCCAGCGTCAGGTAACGGCTATGCGTGCCGTCGCGGCGAATGCCAAGCTCGCCGCCGCTGCCCCAGACTTCCTTGCCCAGCAGGTGCGCGGGACCGTCCACCACCACGCCGGCGTAGTCGCGGCCAGGCACGCGCGGCCACACGGCGTGCGGCATCAGTCCCAGCGTGGCCTTGACGTCGCTCGGGTTGACGCCGGCACTGGCCACCTCGATGACGCACTGGCCGGCAGCGGCGGCTGGCTTGGGAATGCCGACGAATTCGAGCCGCAGCTCGTCGATGTTCGCGGCCTTGCGGGAAACGCGGATAGTGTTCATCTTGTCGTGCACCTGGTTACGTTTGTAGGTAGTTGTGTTGTCAATATGAAGGAGCGCCGCTGGCAGGATTGCCTTCGCGCTCATGCCGCCCGCAGGCCGAGCGTGGCCCGGGCCTCGCGCGGCGACGCGATTGCGCCGCCCAGCGACGCGATGATGTCCCGCGCCTTGGCGACCAGCGCGGCGTTGTCCGGCGCGAGCACGCCCTTCTCCAGGTAGATGTTGTCTTCCAGGCCGACCCGGACATGCCCTCCCGCCAGCCACGACTGCGCCACGATCGGAAACTCCGCGCGCCCGATGCCGAAGGCCGACCAGTGCGCGCCCGGCGGCAGCATGTTGCGGGCATAGAACAGGGTTTCCGGCGTGGCCGCGAAACCGTATTTCACGCCGAGCACGAAGGTCCAGAGGCCGGGACCGTCCAGCACGCCGTCCTTGATGAAGTCGCGCGCCATGTGGAGGTCGCCGGAGTCGAAGATCTCAAGCTCAGGCATGACCCCCGCGCTGCGGATGACGGCCGCCATCTTGCGTACGTTCTTCGGCGTGTTGATGACCACGTCGGGGCCGGAGTTCATGGTGTTGAGGTCCAGCGAACACACGTCGGGGCGCAACGCGGCAATATGCGCCACGCGCACCTCCGGACGAACCAGCGTGGTGCCGGCGGCGGCCCGGCGAGGCTCGTCGTCGTCCGGTACGAAGCGTCCGCCAGGGCCGGTGGTGAGGTTGATGATCAGCGCCTTGTTGCGCTTGCGGATCTCTTCGATGACCTCGGCGTAGTACTCGAGCGCCATCGATGGCCGGCCGGTCGCGGGATCGCGTACATGGATATGGGCGACGGCGGCGCCGGCCTCGGCTGCTTCCAGTGCCGCGGTGGCGATCTGCGCGGGCGTCACGGGTAAGCCGGGATGTTGCTCGGGGGTGACGATGTTGCCGGTGACGGCGCAGGTGATGATGGTATTTCTGCTGTGCATGGCGGACGGGTTGATGTCTCGAAAACGGGTTCTTTGCGCTTCGGTGCGGGCCAGCGCAGCCGAATCACCCAAGCTGGCGCCCGCCGTCGACCACGATGGTGGTGCCGGTGGCAAATCGCAGCGAAGTCGCGCAGGCAACAATGGCATCGGCCACATCGTCCGGCCTGCCGATGCGCTTGAGCGGCGTGGTCTTCGCCGCCCGCTCGTTGAAGGCGCTGTCGCGCCCCGGCACGAAATCCGTATCCACCACGCCGGGCGATACGTTGAGCACGCGGATCTCCGGCGCCAGCGCGCGGCCCAGCGAGACGGCCATCATGTCGAGCCCCGCCTTCACGGCGCAGTACGCGACATTGCTGCCCATGCCGGTGCGCCCGGCGATCGATCCCACGTTGACCACCAGCCCTTCCCCGGTGGCCTTCAGGTGCGGGGCCATCGCGCGGATCGCGGCGAACTGCCCGCGCCAGTTGACGGCGAACATCTGGTCGATGAGCGCGTCGTCCAGCATGTCCAGGTCACCGTGCGGGATCGCCCTGGTGAAGCCGGCGCTGTTGACCAGCATGTCGATGCGGCCGTACTTGCGCTGGACTTCATCGGCAAGGCGCGTGAGCGAGGCCGTGTCGCTGACCTCCGCCACGCCAGCATGGTGATTGCCCGCCGGCAGTCCGGCCACGGCGTGCGCGGCGGTCTCCGGCTTGCGGCTGACCAGCACGACACTGGCACCGAGGCTTGCCAGCTTGTGCGCCGTGGCCATGCCGATGCCGCCCGTACCGCCAAGGATGACGGCGACCTTGCCGGCAAGCTGCGGCATCACCGCTTGATCTGAAATTGCCATATTGAGTTCTTCTGTCGTAGGTAATCAGTCGATGGGAGGCGTCGGGAAGGTCTGCTCGCCGGGCTCCAGCACGAAGTTGAAGTCGAGCGTGTAGAACGGCGCGGAGAATCCGCCCCACGGGCTGGCGCCGTCGTCCACGCGGCGGAAGTGCCCGACCAGTTCGCGGTGCACGCCGAAGGTCACGTCCGATTCCAGGTGTTCGGAGTCATCCGCGAACACCTGCGTCACCAGCGTGCGATAGCCTGGCGCGGCCGCGATGAAATGAATATGCGCGGGGCGGTACGGATGGCGGTTCTGTTCGGCCAGCAGCTTGCCGACGGGACCATCGGTGGGCACGGGATAGCCTGCCGGGCGCACGGAACGGAAATGGAAACGGCCGTTCGCATCGGTGCGAAAGGCACCGCGCAGGTTCTTGTCGGGCTGCGACGGATCCTGGTTGTCGTAGAGACCGACCGGCGATGCCTGCCAGGCCTCCACCAGCGCGCCAGCCAGCGGCTCGCCCGCGGTGTTGCGCACCTGCCCCGTCACGAACAGCGGCAGGCCCGGCGTCTCGCCTTGCACCACGCAATCCCCGCAGTCGTAGGACGGCGCGCCGCCGCGATAGAACGGCCCGAGCAGCGCGCCCGGCGTGCGGCCGCCGGTGGTGCCGTTGTTCATCAGCGTGACCAGCGTCGACAACCCCAGCACATCCGCCGCCAGCACTACCTCATTGTTGGTGGCGTTGGTGGCGTGGCCAAGCGCTGCGAGGTAGCGCAGCCCGGACTCGAACTCCTCGTCACTCGGGCGTACCTCCCTCAGGAAGGCATGCAAATGATCGACCAGCGCGTCGACGACCTGGCGCAGGCGCGGGTCGGCGGTATCGTGCATGGCCCGCTTCACCAGCTGGCTGAGCGTGTGTTCATCGTCCACCACGGCAAGGCCCTGGCCATGCCTCGGGGCAAGTATCGTCTCCATATGCCTCTCTCTCGCTACTTTTGTTTTGCAAACGTTTGCATGACATCCGGATTATGGGCCAGCTTTTGAAAAAATCAAGGGAATTTGCAATGCGATCTGGCAGGCGGATCAAGGCACCACGCTGCCCTGAGCGGCGGGTGCGGCTCCTGTCCGGAGGGAGCGATGCAGACGTTGAGACTCTCGCACCCATGGTTCCGTTCTATGCTGTAGTACAGGCAAGCGCCCGCCAATTCACAAACATGATCCCGCCATGCAAACCACGCCGCAATCGCCGTCGCAACCCCAGGCAACCGCCGGCAACGTGCTCAAGGCCGCCTGGCTTAGCCTGGTGGCGGGCTATGTCGACGTGGTCGGCTTTATCGCGCTGTTCGGGCTGTTCACCGCGCACGTGACCGGCAACTTTGTCATGGTCGGCGTGGAGCTGGCGCACTCGACCACCGGCGTGGCGGCCAAGATGCTGGCGTTGCCCGTGTTCGCCCTGTCGGTGGCGGCTACCAAGATCGCGATCGATGCCATGCAGGCGCGCGGCAAGCCGCCGCTTCCGCCGCTGCTGGTCGCGCAAGGGGTGCTGCTGGCCTGTTTCATGCTGGCCGGCTGCCTGGCTTCGCCCGTCACCTCACCCGACATGCCATCCGCCATCGCGACCGGCATGCTGGGCGTGGCCGCGATGGCGGTCCAGAACGCGCAGTCGCGCATCGTGCTGACCGACCATGTGCCGACCACCATCATGACGGGCAACAGCACGCAGGTCATCATCGACCTGGTAGAACTGGCCCGCGGTCCGGCCGACAAGATCGCGCCCGCGAAGAACCGGCTGCGCAAGATGGTCCCCGCCATCGGCGCGTTCGCCGCCGGGGCCGTGTCCGGGGCCTATGCCTACGTGTTTGCATCCTTCTGGTGCCTGGCGGTACCCATCGTCATCCTGCTGGCGCTCGCGTACAGCTACCGGTCCACGCAGACGGCGCCGGCCGCCGGCACTGGGCCGAACCCGGCCACGGCCGAGAGGCAGTCCTAGCGTCCCTGCCTTGCGCACCCGCCTTCTAAGCTAAGACGAAACCATCAGTTCGCGGCGCAGCGCGCGCTTTCTATACTCGGCGGTCGGCCGCCATGCGGCCTCCCAACCTAGCGAGGAAGCAGAGAATGAAGCGATGGCAAGCCGCCGCGATGGCGGCGCTACTGATGGTAACGGGCGCCGGCGTTGGCCACGCGCAGGAAAAAAGCAGGATCAAGGTCGGCGTGTCGGTGGGCAATGCCGAGCAGACCTTCGAAGTGGTGCGGAAAGTGGCGGCGCGCGACGGGCTGGAAATCCAGTTGATCACCTTCAGCGACTACCTGCAGCCCAATGAGGCGCTGGCCGCGGGCGACCTGGATGCCAACGCCTTCCAGCACAAGCCTTTCCTGGACAGCCAGATCAAGGCGCGCGGCTACAAGATCGTGCCGGTGGGCCTGACCCTGACCGCCCCGCTCGGCATCTACTCCAGGAAGTTCGGGTCGCCCGACCAGTTGCCGCAAGGCGCCCGCATTGGCATCCAGAACGATCCCTCCAACGGCAACCGCGCGCTGCTGCTGTTGCAAAAGGCCGGGCTGATCAAGCTCAAGCCCGGCGTGGGCGAGAACGGCGTCAACGCCACCCCGCTGGACGTGGTGGAGAACCCGAAGAAGCTCAGGCTCATCGAGCTCGACGCGGCCCAGTTGCCGCGCGCCCTGGACGACCTCGCCGCCGCGTCGATCAACAACGACTACGCCTACCGTGCCGGCCTTTCGCTGCAGCGCGACACCATCGCCGTGGAAGACGCGCGCGGGCCTTACGCCAACCTGATCGCTACCCGCGTGGAGGACAAGGACAAACCGTGGGTGAAGAAACTGGTGAAGGCCTACCAGTCCGATGAAGTACGCAGGTTTATCGAGACCGAGTTCAAGGGATCGCTGATTCCGGCCTTCTGACCTGGCACGGCAATCGCTTCCATGCCCATCCGTTCCGGCATTGGCCGTCATATGTGCGCCAGATAACATGAGGAGCTTGCTCCTCCTGCGGCCATGGCACATGCTGGGTTCAATAAGACGGCTGCGTCGGACAGCCGCCCGACTCCCCTCTCCCGCCCAGCAATTTGAACGCCATCGGGCGTTCTCCCGGAGGTGCCATGGCCATTTCCAAGGGCTTTACCGTCATTATCGGGATGATGGAGATCCGCGCGATGCAGCGGACCGACGAGGGAGAGGTACCGGCGCAAAAGTCTTCCGCCGATTCGTACCACGTCTACCATCGAGGCTCGGGGCGCTTGCGGAGCAAGGATCGGGAATTCGATACCGCCTTCGAGCGCTGCATCGCGAGAGCGCTAAGGCGCTGCGCATGGATACCGTTGGACTCCGAGCCAGGCCCGTCGCCTGGCTTTTTTTATTGACGCTGCACCGGCGGCGTCCATCCCCCGTGCCTGGCGTGGCTCAGCCTGCCGCGATGTGTCCTATAGTTCTAAGCCAGTGTTATCCAGCAAGGTTCACGGCTAGGTACGAGGAGGCGCATCATGGCAACCTGGAAGCCCGACCCCAGCTTTTACCCATCGCCCCGCCTGGCAGCAAAGGCGCCGCCCGAGGCACTCGCCTATGTGGCGATGTTCGATCCCACGCGTACCCAGCCCGACGGCATTGCCGTGGTCGACGTCGATCCCGCATCCGGGACCTATGCCACCATCGTCGGGCAGTTGCCCATGCCGTATGCGGGCGACGAATTGCATCACTTCGGCTGGAACGCCTGCTCTTCCTGCCTCTGCCCGAATGCCCCGCACCCGCATATGGAACGGCGCTACCTCGTGGTGCCGGGCCTGCGTTCGTCGCGCATTTACATCATCGACACCCAGCCCGACCCGCGGCGGCCGGCCATCGCCAAGATCATCGAGCCCGCCGATCTGGCCGAACGCACCGGCTATACGCGCCCGCACACCGTGCACTGCGGCCCCGCCGGTATCTACGTGACGGCGCTGGGCAATGCCGAGGGCAAGGGGCCGGGCGGCATCCTGCTGCTGGACCAGCAGGGCTTCGAGCCGCTCGGGCGGTGGGAGGTGGAACGCGGCCCGCAGTATTTTGCCTATGACGGCTGGTGGCACCTCGGCTACGACACGCTGGTCACCAGCGAATGGGGCACGCCCGACATGATCGAGGACGGCCTGGTGCCCGAGATCCTGCTTGGCTCGCGCTACGGCCGCCGCCTGCATTTCTGGGATCTCACCAGACGCAAGCACTTGCAGGAGATCGACTTCGGCGAGGAGTACCAGCTCGTGTTCGAGCTGCGCCCCGCGCACGACCCCACCAAGGCGTACGGCTTCGTCAATTGCGTGATCAGCCTGAAGGACCTGTCTTCATCGATCTGGGTCTGGTACCGGGACAGCGGCAAGTGGGCAGTGCGCAAGGTGATCGATATTCCCGCCGAGCCGGCGGACCCGGATCTGCTGCCGCCCATCCTCAAGGGCTTCAAGGCGGTGCCGCCGCTGGTCAGCGACATCGACCTGTCGATGGACGACCGCTTCCTCTATGTCGCGTGCTGGGGCACCGGCGACCTGCTGCAGTACGACGTCTCCGACCCGTTCGCACCGAAGCAGAGGGGGCGTGTGCGCATTGGCGGTATCGTCTCGCGCGCCACGCATCCCGGCGCCGGCGGCGCCGCGCTCAACGGCGGCCCGCAGATGGTGGAAGTCAGCCGCGACGGGCGCCGCGTCTACTTCACCAACTCGCTCTACGGCGCGGTCGATCCGCAGTTCTACCCGGAGGGGATCGACGGCTGGATGGTCAAGCTGGACGCCGCGCCCGAAGGCGGCATCGCGTTCGACCCGCGCTTCTTCCTGCGCTGGCCGGCGGGCCATCGTCCGCACCAGGTCAGGCTGCAAGGCGGCGACTGCTCGTCGGATTCGTACTGCTACCCATAGCGGCCCCGCCATGCCCGCCACCTCGGGCGTGCCGCTGGGCACGCACTTCGCCACGCTGTGGCCACTCTGGTGGCCCTGGCTGGCCATCGCCGCGCTGGGTCTGTTCCACGGCATCAATCCCGCGATGGGCTGGCTGTTCGCGGTAGCGCTCGGGCTGCATCGCGGACGGCGCAAGGTAGTGCTGCTGGCACTGCTGCCGATCGCGCTTGGCCATGCGCTGGCGGTAGCCCTGGTACTGGCCGCCACGCTCACGCTCGGCAGCCTGCTCGATCCCCAATGGCTGGCGCGCGCCGGTGGCGCGGTGCTGATCGCCTGGGCCGGCTGGCACGCCCTGCGCGGCCACCGCCAGCATCCGCGCGTGGGCATGCAGGCCGGCATGGCCGGGCTGGCGCTGTGGTCATTCCTGATGGCCGGCACGCATGGCGCAGGCTTGATGCTGGTGCCGGCGCTGCTGCCGCTGTGCAGCGCCGTGGCCGGCGGGCCGGCCGCCAGTGGCCCGCTGATGCCGGCGCTGCTGGCGCTGGGATTGCATACGCTGACCATGCTCCTCGCTATCGGCACCGTAGCGTTGCTGGTCTACGACCGCGTCGGCATAGCCTTCCTGCGCACGGGATGGATCAACCTCGACCGCGTATGGACGCTGGCGCTGACGGGCTGCGGCGCAGTGCTGCTGTTGGGGTAGGCAGGCAGCCGGAGCAAAGAAGAGCGATGGCGCCAGATCACGACTCGATGCAGCCGTGTGGCGCGCCCCCAAGGACGGGCCACACCCCGGCGCGATGCGAAGCGAGCCGTCAAGGTGTACCAGGCCGCATGGGGCGCCTCGTCGGCGGGCAAAAAGAGCGGAAAAGAGGGTTCAACCTACTTGGATGTCGGCATGACAAACTCTGCGCCTTTGCTAATACTTTCGGGCCAGCGTTGCATGATGGACTTCTGCTTGGTGTAGAAACGAACCCCTTCCTCGCCGTAGGCGTGCATATCGCCAAACAGGCTCTTCTTCCACCCACCGAACCCGTGCCAGGCCATCGGCACTGGAATAGGCACGTTGATGCCCACCATCCCGACTTGAATGCGCCGAGAAAATTCGCGGGCCACATTGCCATCACGGGTAAAGCACGCAACGCCGTTGCCAAACTCATGGTCGTTGATGAGTTGCACTGCAGCAGCAAGATCGGTCACGCGAACGCACGACAACACCGGACCGAAGATCTCTTCCCGGTAGATGCTCATTTCGGGCGTGACATGATCGAAGAGGGTTCCTCCAAGCCAGAACCCCCCATCGCAGCCCATGCCGGCGGTCGAGTATTTGAACGTCCGGCCATCGGCCAGCAACTGCGCTCCCTCCTTGACTCCTTGCTCAATGTAGCCAGTGATGCGCGCATGCGCCGCGGGGGTCACGATGGGCCCCATTTCAGCTTCCAGGTTGGTACCGTCGAGCACCTTCAGTGCTTTGGTGCGCTCCACCAGCTTCGGCATGATCTTGTCAGCCACATCCCCCACGAGTACCGCCACCGAAATCGCCATGCAACGCTCGCCGGCTGAACCATAGCCCGCTCCGATCAGGGCATCCACCGCCTGATCGACATCGGCATCGGGCATCACCACCATATGGTTCTTGGCCCCGCCGAGCGCCTGTACCCGCTTGCCGTGGCGTGCGCCAGTCTCGTAGATGTAATTCGCGATCGGCGTAGAGCCGACGAAAGACACCGCCTTCACATCCGGGTGCACCAGTAGCGCATCCACGACCTCCTTGTCCCCCTGCACCACATTGAACACGCCGTCAGGCAGGCCGGCCTGCTTCAACAAATCTGCGATAAACAGACTCGGGCTGGGGTCGATGGGGCTGGGCTTGAGCACGAAGCAGTTGCCCGCCGCGATGGCTACTGGGAACATCCACATTGGCACCATGACCGGAAAGTTGAATGGCGTAACCCCGGCGACGACACCCAACGGTTGTCGAAACGTCCAGTTGTCCATGCCGGTGCTGACCTGATCGGTGAAATCTCCCTTGAGAAGCTGGGGGATGCCGCACGAGAACTCGACAATGTCGATACCACGCGCCACTTCACCCTGGGCATCGGTGAAGACCTTTCCATGCTCGGCCGTGATGAGTGCAGCAAGTGCATCTTTGTTTCGGCCCAGCAGTTCCAGAAACTTGAACAGCACCCGGGTGCGCCGAATTGGCGGGGTATCTGCCCAAGATGGAAATGCCATCCGGGCGGAAGCAACTGCAGCCTCCAAATCCTGCTGATTGCCAAGGCGCACGTGACGACTGACAGCGCCGGTCGCGGGATTGTAGATGGGTTGAGTCCGGGTGCCACCACCCGCAGTGAGCGCGCCTCCGATGTAATGGGTGATTTCGCTGTTGTTTCTGGTCTCTGTCATGATGAAGTTCTCGCTGGAGAAAGAATAAATCCACGAATTGGGCAGGCCCTGCGCCTTGGCGCGTCCACACAAGGGAACAGGCGCGATCTCGGGCATCATGGTCGGCGCCTGACCCGTGGGCAGGAAGGAGGCACATCCTGGTGTGCCTCAGCAAGGTGGGCAGTCGCCGATGCCGGGTTTAGTGGGACACTGCCGAAATCCCCACCGCCGTCTCGGCGCGCACCTCTTGCGCCGGGAATCCTGCTCGGTCAAGTGAGGCCCGCCTGGTGCGATCCGTCAGGGACACGACAACGATCATCAGGAAAGCCAGCGGCATCGAGAACAGCGTGGGATAGTCATATGGGAAAAGCGGCGTGGCGAACCCGAAGATGCGCACCCACACCGCCGGCGACAGCACAACCAGGGTCAAGGCCACGCCCAGGCCAACGATGCCTCCGGCCAGCGCCCCCCGGGTGGTCAGGCCGCGCCAGTACATCGACATGAGCAATACGGGGAAGTTGGCGGATGCTGCGATACTGAAGGCCAAGGCCACCAGGAATGCAACGTTCTGATCGCGAAAGAGCAGGCCCAGGACGATGGCGACGACGCCGATGCCTATCGACGCCATACGGTTCACCCGCATCGCCTCGGATGGTGAAACATCATCGCAGCGCAGCACTTTGGCGTACAGGTCGTGTGCTATGGCGGACGCTCCCGCCAGCGTCAGGCCACTGACCACGGCGAGAATGGTGGCGAACGACACGGCGGCGAGCAGTCCGAACAGAAGATTGCCTCCTAGCGCCGTGGCCAGGTGCATGATCGGCATGTTTGAGCCGCCCAGCACCGGGCCACCGACCTTGCCATCGATATAGAACGACGGATAGTTCGGCAGGATCGCCATGGCGCTCAGGCCGAGGAAACAGATGATGACAAAGAACACCCCCATCAATCCCGTGGCCACGAATACCGACTTGCGGGCGGCACGCGCGTCCGGCACAGTGAAGAAGCGCATCATGATGTGGGGCAGCCCGGCGATCCCGAAGACCAGGGAGAGCGCCAGCGACAGGCCGGAGACCGGATTGCCCATCAGCTTCCAGGGACCCTTTATCGCCTCGCCGGCCTGGTGGTTATTCGCCGCAGTTGCGACAAGCGCGGAGAAGTCGAAGTCGAAGTAGTTCAGCGCCAGCGCCGTCAGGAGGACGCCGTTGCCGAGCATCAGGATGGCCTTGATGATCTGCACCCAGGTCGTGGCAACCATGCCCCCGACGACGACATAGACCATCATCAGGATGCCAACGCTGATAACGGCATAGGTGTAGTCGATTCCGAACAGCAACTGCACTAGTTGACCCGCGCCGACCATTTGGACAATGAGATAGAACAGCACCACGGTCAACGAACTGATGGCACTGAAGATCCGCGTGCTGCGTTCGTCGAGACGGAAGGAAACGATGTCGCTCAAGGTGTAGCGGCCCAGGTTTCTCAGGCGCTCGGCGACCAGGAACATGATGATGGGCCAGCCCATGAATGCGCACACCGCATAGATCAGCGAGTCGAACCCGTTGGAAAAGGCCAGGCTGGATATCCCCAGCAGCGTTGCGGCAGACATGTAGTCGCCCACAATGGCCAGCCCATTCTGCGTCCCGGTGATACCGCCACCGGCGGTGTAGAAGTCCGAAGTCGATCGTGTCTTGTGCGACGCCCAGTACGTTATGCCGAGCGTGACGGCGACGAAGCCGCCGAAAATCAGGATGGCTTCCGTGTTCATGTGCGCACCATTGAGATCAGGCGTTCGCACATCTTGTCGAACTGGGTGTTGGCGATATGGATGTAGGCTCCCGTCAGGAGCCACGACAACAGGATCAGACCGGTTGCGCACAGCAGACCGCTGGTCAACGTGCCCTTGCTGCTCAAAGGAACCGCCAAGAGTGCTGGCGCAAGCACGGCAGTCAGTATGAACCCCATGCAGAGCACAAGGCACACACCGGCGAACCAGAAGGCCACGCGCCGGCGCAGCGTCTTCAGCCGCTCATAGTCGGGGTGGCCGGGAAGTCGCCGGCAGATCTCTTCATTCGATAGCATTGTTTGTCTCCGTCCTTGTCGTCTTTTTTTTCCTGCATCCACACGCTGACGCCGATCAGCCATTCGGCCGAACCTTGTAGGCCTTCTTGTCCACGAACTCGCCCAGCCGCTCTTGCACGTCTCGCCCGGTTTGCACGACAGCGGCCATCAGCCCTTCGGCGAACAGCCCTTCGGTCGATGCCATGTCGGCGATACGGTTGATGGAACTGACGATCGCGTAGTTCGACAGCACCGCGTTGCTTGCGATCCTCCGCGCCAGCTCCAGGCCCAGGTCGTACGCCGATTTGGGGTTGGCCTCGGTATTGCAGACGTAGTGGGCCAGGCCCAGGCGCTCGCCTTCTTCTGCATCCAGCACACGCCCGGTCAGCATCATTTCCACCATCCGGGTGGCCGAGATGATCTTGGCGGTGCGTACCGTCGCCCCTCCGCCGGTGAAAATGCCGCGCGTCCCCTCTGGCAATGCAAAGAAGGTGCTCTTGTCGGCAACACGCACGTGCGCGGCGCTTGCCAGTTCCAGACCGCCGCCCACCACGGCCCCCTGCAAGCAAGCGATGACAGGGACGCCACCGTGCTGGATCTTGTCGAAAGCCCGATGCCATCCCTGGCACACGCGCATGAAGTCAACCGGGCTGCGCTCCTTATCGTGGTGTTCCTTGAGATCCAGACCGGCACAGAAATGATCTCCCTGCGCCGTCATGAGAATGGCGCGGATGTGGCTGGGGATGCTGGAGAAATAGGCGTCGATCTCGGCGATTGCGCGCTCGTCCAGTGCATTGCGCTTGCGCGCCTTGTTGAGCGTGATGATGCCGATGTTGCCCTGCTCGGACGTCAGCAAGAAGGGTTCAGTCATGGAACGACTCCTTTGGAATGGATGAAGGGGGAGGAGCACGACCGTCGTGCTATTGAGGTTTGGTCGGCAGCGGCAACGAGCGAAGCGCCGCTTTCTGTATCTTTCCTGTGGCCGTCATCGGCATGCGCTCGATGAACACGACCTTGTCGGGAATCGACCATTTCGCGACGCGCCCCTGATAGCGTGCGAGGATCTGCTCGGCAGACAGGCAACCTTCCGGTTTGGGGACGACAAACAGAACCGGGCGCTCGCCCCATTTCTCGCTTGACTCGGCGATGCAGGCCGCCAGTTCGATGCCGGGTTCCTCCATCGCAATGTTCTCTATCTCGATTGACGAGATCCACTCGCCCCCGGACTTGATGACATCCTTGCTGCGATCCGTGATGCGCATGTAGCCATCCGCATCGATGCTTCCGACATCGCCAGTGCGGAACCAGCCGTCCTCGGTGGCGGGCTCGGCTTTGCCGTAGTAGTGGGAGATGACCCAGTTGCCCTGGACCATGAGGTGCCCGGTGGACACCCCATCATGGGGCAACCGCTTACCTTCCTCATCGACAACCTTGAAGCGTGCGCCGAACAGCGGCCGCCCCTGCGATGCAAGCACCTGCAGCGTCTCGTCGCCGGGCAGCGACGCGTGCTTGGGTAGTAGCTGACAGACGGTTCCCAGCGGCGAGACCTCCGTCATGCCCCACGCGTGGCGCACTGTCACGTTACGTGCGCGAAAGGATGCAATCATGTGCGGCGGGCACGCGGCGCCACCGATGACGATGTGCTGGAGCGTGCTAAATGTCAGTGCCCGGCTTTCGACATGGTCCAGCACCCCTTTCCATACCGTCGGCACACCCGCCGATAGCGTCACGCCGGCACGCTCGCACAAGGCGTAGAGCCGCTCGCCCTGCATGTTCGATCCGGGTAGGACGATCTTGGCCCCGGACATCAGGGAGGAGTACGGCAATCCCCACGCATTGACGTGGAACATCGGAACCAGCGGCATGACCGCATCGCTGCAGGAGATCGCCAGCGCGTTTGGATGGCTGGATGCATAGGCATGCAGAACGGTCGATCGGTGAGAGTACTGCGTGCCCTTCGGCGCCCCGGTGGTGCCAGACGTGTAGCACAGCCCACATGCAGTGTCCTCGTCGAACTCCAGCCACTCGAAATTTCGAACGTCGTTTCCCAACCAGGCGCCGTAGTGCATCCCGGCATGGTCTTGATCGGCGTCCTCGTTGAGCAGAACCCAATGTGCCACCGACGGGCACCGCGGCTCCAGTTGCTCAACCAATTCTGCGAAGTGCCCGTCGTAGAACACCACGACATCCTGGGCGTCGTTGATGATGAACTCGATCTGCTCGCGACTCAGGCGTGGATTGACCGTATGGCAGATCGCTCCGATGCCGGCGGTGGCATAGTAGATCTCCAAGTGGCGATAGGTATTCCATGCCAATGTCGCCACGCGATGGCCCGGGAGCAATCCTCGATGCCCCATGCCGACAGCCAGATCCTTCACTCTGCGCCCAAACTCCCGGTATGTGTACGTATGCAGGCTACCGTCATCAAGCGCGGTCACGATCTCCTGATCCGCACTGCTTTCCAGGGCATGTGTGAGGATTGAATTGATGAGCAAGGGCATGCGCATCATGTTTCCCGGTTGCACCATGTTGTCGTCTCCTTTTCCTTTCACCGAAGAATAGGTGGCTTCGTTCCATCCCCCAATTGCCAATGGCGACGGCGAATATGCAAAAACTGCCAACATTCGACTAGCCAACGGAGCGGACTCAGGTAGACTGGGGGAAGGGCTGCGCCAAGGCGCGCATGCCCCGGTCGGTCCGGAAACCGGTATTGCTCAGTTCAACAGGAAGAGGCCGCCTCAGGAGGCGCAAGCGGATGCGTTCACCAGGAAGGGATCAAGCGGGCATTTTTGCGGCACTGCAATCCCCCTTTGCCTTCAAACACGCGGCGCTGGCGCGTGGGACCGGCGGCCCTTGCTGCTGCGCGAGGGTGCCATGGACAGCTTGAGCATCACAGCAAATGGAGGTCGGACGGACAAGGCGGCTGGATCCGTGTCAACGGCAACGGTCTCGCTCGAACTGGTGCAAGACTTACTGCTGAGCTTGCGAGCCTTGTGCTCAGAGCCGACTCTGGACGAGTGTTTGAAGCAGGCAGGTATTGTCAAGGAGTTCATCAGCCATCCCGCCTCCCGACTCACGCACGATCAACTCGTCAGGCTGTACCAGGAGAGCGCCGCCGCGACAGGTGACGAAATGATGGGGCTATGGAGCCGTCCCATACGGACCGGGTCCCTGAAGTACATCGTCCGTGCAGTAATGGATGCGCCAACGATCCGTGTGGCGCTGTACCGTTTCACGCAGGTCTGGAATTTGCTGTTGGACGACTACCGCCTGAATCTCGCGCAAGCTGGAGACAGCATGAGCCTGGAGTTGATTCCCCGCTCCACGAAGATTGGCGTGAACCGCTTCGGCCATGCCTTGCTATTGAAACTCACGCACGGCATTGTTTCATGGCTCGTCGGTCGGGAGGTCCCCGTGCAGAGGGTGGTGTTTGTTTTCCAACGCCCCTCCTTTGCAGCCGACTATCCGATTCTCTTCCCGGCCCCCATTGATTTTGGGGGGCAGTTCTCACATATCACGTTCCGCGCGGAGCTTGGAAGAATTCGGGCGGAACGCAACACGGCCGACGTACGCGAATTCCTGAAACGAGCGCCCCGTGATTGGATCTTCACCTCCTATCACGAGCACGTCATGCGACTGAAGGTGCGCGAGCTACTGTATGCGGACCTGGGGCGAACACTGGACGACGTTTCGAGCAAGCTCCACATGTCCTCGCGGACGCTGATCCGCAGGTTGCAGGACGAGAACCTGTCCTTCCAGGGCATCAAGGACGATCTGCGCAGAGACCTGGCTATCCTGAATCTTGCGCGTAAGGATGTCTCTCTGGCCGAGATCTCCTATGCACTGGGTTTCAGCTCACCCGCAGTTTTCCATCGTGCTTTCCGCCATTGGACGGGCATGACGCCGGGCGTGTACCGGGCCGCCCAACAGGAACTGCAGTCGCCCCCCGCAGGGGGGTGAAACCGCCTTTGACCTTAAGCCGTTGACGTTAAGCAGTTGCAGTTGCCGGGCAGGAACACAGCAATCAGCCACACATATAGAGCCCCCCCGCCCTGCGGGCGCCTACAAATCCCCCCCCTGACCGCTTTGCTCCCGCAACAACACCGTCATCCGCTGCGCAAGCGGCGAAAGATAAGCCCCAGCCCGCGAGATCACCCCCACGCGCCGGCGCAAATCCAGCTCTTCAAGCCCCAGGTTCAACGGCCGCAGGCCAATCTGCATCGCCTCCGAATCCCCGCCCGACACGCTCAACATCTGCGTGCCCCTCACCAGCTGGAACAACGAAGCGCTGCCAAAATCAGTCTCGATCCGCAAGTTCGGCTCGGCAAGCCCCTGCTTGCGAAAGGCCGCGTCGACCTGCTGCCGCAGGGCGATATGCGGCGCGGGAAGCAACCATTCCTGGCCCACCAGATCCGCCAGCCTCACCTTGCGCCGGCGCAGCAGCGGGTGCGCGCCATCAGCCACGACGACAAGGCGGTCGTCGAACAATTCTTCCACCGCGAACTCGCTCGCGCGCTGCTTCTGCATCGGCGCGACGGCAAGGTCCAGTTCGCCCGCCAGCAGCAGATCCATCAGTTCCCGCGCCATGCGCCTGCGCAGGCGAAGCCTGGCGACCGGCCGCTCCTTCACAAGCTGGCGGCAGGCGCCCAGGAAGAGCGCGTTGGGTATGGAAGGCGAATAGCCCAGGCGCAGGATGCCCTGCTCGCCGGTCCGGATGCCTTGCATCTCCTTGAGCGCATCCTCATACTCCAGCCGGATTCTCCGGGCGCGTTCGATAAACTGCGCGCCGGCTTGCGTCGGGGTCATGCCGTGGACCGTGCGCTCGAACAGGGGCAGGCCGATCTGCCCTTCCACCCGCTGCACCGCCTTGGTCAGGGCTGGCTGGCTGATGCCCAGCGACTCCGCGGCGCGGCCGATGCCGCCGTGGGCATCCACAGCCAGCACGTACTCAAGATCCCTCGTCTCCATTCTGACATTCCTGTTGGTTATGTCTTTATAGCCAGTACGGCATTGTGGTGATGCCACGCATCTTACAGACTACGGCAAAGAATCACCACGGAGACACAAAATGGGTTTCGCTTTCTTCCTGCGCCGCGCCGCACGCTATTGGGGGGACCACGCCGCGGTCCTCTATCAGGACCGGGTCCTGACCTACCGCCAGCTGGACGAGCGCTCCAACCGCCTGGCCAACGCGCTGCTGGGCCTCGGCCTGGTCAAGGGCGACCGCGTGGCGATTCAGTCTCGCAACCGTACGGAACTGGTCGAGATCGAGTGCGCCCTGTATAAGGCCGGCCTCGTCAAGGCGGCGCTGAACCCGCGCTTCACCGCCGCGGAAGCCTCGGATGTCGCCGAGAACTGCACGCCCCGGGTCATGATCGCGGGGCCGGGCTATACCGGCTACTCCCCGGCAACCGCGGGCTTCGGGTCGGTGGAGACCTTCATCGCCATCGGCGGCCCCGCAGCAGGTTATGCCGACTACGAGTCGCTGCTGTCAGGCGCAAGCGATGCACCCGTCGATGCCGCGCCGCTCTCCGATGACCTCGCCGTATTGCATTTCTCCTCGGGCTCCACCGGCAAGATCAAGGCGGCCATGCAGAGCTACGGCAACCGCCTCGCGGCGCTGCGCAAGATGCTGCTCGGCATGGACAACCCCGCCCGGCCCGGCGATCGCCTGGCGTTGATCGGGCCGGTCACGCACGCCTCAGGCATGTTAATGCAGCCCTACCTGTACACCGGCGCGACCCTGGTCCTGTTCGACAAATTCGAGCCCGCGCATTTCCTGGCGGAAGTGGCCAGGCTGCGCATCACCCATGTGTTCATGGTGCCGGCCATGATCAACATGCTGCTGGCCGAGCCAACCCTGGCCAGCGCCGACCTGAGCAGCCTCAAGACGCTGGCCTACGGCGCCGCGCCGATGGCGCCGGCCCGTATCCGCGAGGCATGGGAGCGTATCGGCCCCATCCTCTCGCAAGGCTACGGGGCGAGCGAGTCCACCTCCGGCGTGACCCGCCTCTCCACAGCCGACCATGCCGAGGCAATGGCGCACCGGCCCGAACGGCTGGCGTCCTGCGGCCGGGCCCTCGGTGAGACGCAGGTGTGCGTGGTCGACGAGCAGGGACGTGAAGTGCGCGGTGACGAAATCGGCGAACTGGTGATCCGCGGCGAGGATGTGTTCCAGGGCTACTGGGGCGAGCCGGCGCTGACGCGCGAGGCGCTTGCCGACGGCTGGCTGCGCACGGGCGACCTGGCCCGAGTCGACGAGCAAGGCTACATCTACCTGGTCGACCGCAAGAAGGACATGATCATCTCCGGCGGCTTCAATGTGTACCCGACCGAGGTCGAGGCTACCCTGTACCTGCACCCCGACGTGATGGAAGCCTGCGTGATCAGCGTGCCTGACGACACATGGGGCGAAAGCGTCAAGGCTGTCGTCGCGCTCAGGCCCGGCCGGCAAGCCAGCGCCGACGACCTCATCGCGCACTGCCGCGCACGGATCGCGGACTACAAGTCGCCGCGATCCATCGACTTCGTTGCCGACCTGCCCAAGAACGCCAGCGGAAAACTTGCCCGGAAACTGGTACGCGAGCCGTACTGGCAAGGCGTGTCCCGCCGCGTGAATTAAGGAGAATCGCCATGTTCGACCATCTGACCAACCCCACGCTCATCGAGACCCGCGCCGCGATCCGCCGCTATATCGACGAGGAATTGCTGCCGCTGGAACGGGAGCTTGGCCTCGGCTCGGAAGACGTCTGGCCCAGGGATGTGCTGCGCGGCGTGTGGCGCCGTTCCAGCGAGCTAGGGCTCTATGCCGCCTGCCTGCCGGTCCAGTTGGGCGGCAAGGGCCTGAATATCGCCGAGCAGTGCGCGCTGAAAGCGGACCTGGCCGCCAGCGGCGCCGTGCTGGCGCCGCATGTGCTGGGGGACCTGGGCGGCCCGCCGCGCGTCGGCAATATGCTCAAGTACGCGACGCCCGAACAGCTCGCGCGCTACTTCCAGCCGGTGATCCGGGGCGAGAAGTCGACCTGCTTTGCCCTCACCGAGCCGCATTCCGGCTCGGACGCCCAGAGCATCTCGACCACCGCCGTGGCGGATGGCGACGAGCTGGTCGTCAATGGCCGCAAGCACTACATCAGCGGTGCGCCATTCGCCGATTTCGCCATCGTCATGTGCGTGACCGATGCCACAGCCTCGCCGCCGGCCATCACGGCCGTGCTGATCGACCTGGACCTGCCCGGCGTCAAGGTCAGTACCGAATACGTGCCGATGTCGGGCCAGCATATCGATGCGGATATCGAGTTCACCAATGTACGGGTGCCGCGCGCCAATATCTTTGGCGGAGAAGGCAACGGCTTCAAGCTCGGCATGTCGCGCATCAACGTCAACCGGCTGCTGCACTGCCCTACCATGCTGGGGCTGGCCACCACGGCCTATCAAGCCTCGCTCGAATACGCCGGCAAGCGGCGCCAGTTCGGCGGACCCATTGCGCGCTTCCAGGCAATCCAGCACATGCTGGCGGACATGGCCGCCGCGCTGTGGGCTTGCGAGAGCATGATCGCGCAGACGGCGGCGCTGGCCGATAGCGGTGCCGACCTGCGCATGAAGGCCGCGGCGTGCAAGCTCTATATCTCCGAGCGCTGCTTCGAGGTAGCCGACAAAGCCGTGCAGATCCACGGCAATGTCGGTGTCACCCGAGGGCATCCGGTCGAGCAGGCCTTCCGCAAGCTGCGCATGTTCCGGATCTTCACTGGCACCAGCGAGATCCAGCGCAATACCATCGCCCGGGCAATTCTCGAGCCCATGCAGGCGCAAGCTTGAGCGGGCAGGCACAAGCAAACGTTGACGAGCCGGCGCGGCAAGACTGCGCGGCCCCAAAAAGGAGACAACCCATGAACCGCCGAACCTGGCTTGCCGCGGCAAGCGCGGCCGCCTTGAGCAGCGTGCTGGCCCCGGCGCGCGCCGCCGCCTATCCCAACCGTCCCATCCGCCTGATCGTCCCGTTCCTGGCAGGCAGCGCCCCCGACAATATCGCGCGGACGCTGGCGGCCGAACTGGGGCGGCAACTGGGTCAGCCGCTGGTGGTCGAGAACATGCCCGGCGCCGGCGGCATCATCGGCGCCGGCGCCCTGAAGCGCGCCGCGGCGGACGGATACACGCTCGGCATTCTCGCGAATACGCATGTCATCAATGTGCATATGTATCGCAACATGCCATACGATCCCGCGCACGATTTCACGTCCATCGCGGCGATCTCCGGCGGGCCGACCGCGCTCGTGGTCCCCGCGGATGCGCCCTACAAGACCGCGGGCGACCTGATCGCCGCGATGAAACGCGCCCCCGGCAAGCTCAACTACGGATCGGGCGGCAAAGGCAGCATCGCGCATCTGGCCGTCGAAACGTTGCTGCACCAGACCGGCACCGAAGCCGTCCATATCCCGTACAAGGGTGCGACAGAGATCATTACCTCCATGCTCAGCGGCCAGACCCAGTTCGGCATGCCCGTGCTGAGCACCGCGACCCAATACCTGCGCAACGGGCAGGTCCGGGCGCTGGCGGTGTCGTCATCCGCGCGCTCGGCTTATTTCCCTGAGGTACCGACGTTTGCCGAGGCCATGCCGCCCGGCTTCGTCCTCGATAACTGGACCGGCCTGTTTGCCCCCGCGCGCCTTCCCGCCGAACTCACCCAGCGGCTCTTTGCCGCCGTCAGCGAGTTGCAGGCCAGCGGGCGCCTCGATGCGCAGATCAAGGCCAACGCGGGCGAGCTGCGCCGCAGCGCCTCCCCGGCCCAGTTCAACGCAGCGGTAGCCGCCGACAGCGCCCGCTACGGCACGCTGATCCGCTCGATCGGCATGAACGGCGACGTAAGCTGAATCCACCTCACCCGGAAAGCACCATGAAACCAGAGTGGTCCTGCCTCAAGGACGTCAAGATCATCGATGTCAGCCAGTTGCTGCCGGGCCCGCACGCCACCAGCCTGCTCCTGCAACTCGGCGCGGATGTCATCAAGGTGGAGCAGCCCGGCATTGGCGACACCTCCCGGCAACTCGGCCCCGCGGTGTTTGCCCAGTTCAATCGCGGCAAGCAATCCATCGCGCTCGACCTGAAATCCGCGGAAGGGCGTAGCGCATTCCTCGGCCTGGTGCGGGATGCGGACGCCGTTGTCGAAGGCTTCCGGCCCGGCGTGATGCAGCGTCTCGGCCTGGGCTATGACATGCTCGCGGAAGTGAATCCCGCCATCGTGCTGTGCTCCATCTCCGGCTTCGGCCAGACCGGCCCCTATGCCGACCATGCCGGCCACGACCTGAACTATCTCGCCCTGGCGGGCTACTGGTCCGTCCCGGTCCAGGTGGCGGACAAGGTCTCGCGCCCGCGTGCCCGCGTCTCCGACTACGCGGCCTCGGGCTACGCCGCGCTCTCGCTGGCGGTGGCCATCATGAGCGCGCGCCAGAATGGCCACGGCCAGCATCTCGATGTCTCGATCCATGATGCCATCCTGTCCTGGACCGCGCATGGCGCATGGGCCGCGCGCGGCTACGAGGATCGCCCCCAGGAATCGCCCACCGTGATGCCGGACAACGATATCTTCGAGACACGCGATGGCCGGCACCTTGCCATGGGCATCCTCGAAAACAAGTTCTGGCTGAACCTGTGCGATGCCCTTGGCGCCGCGTTCCCGGCGCTGCTCGATGCCCGGTTCAGTTCCCGCGCGGGCCGACAGCAGCACAAGCCAGAGGTGAACGGCCTGCTCACGGGCATCTTCCTGACACGAACGCTCGCGGAGTGGGCCGACGCCTTCGCTGCGGTGGACCTTCCCTTCTCTCCTTCGCTAAGCGCGCAGGAGCTGTTTGCCGACCCGCATGTGCAGGCACGCGGCATGATCCGTGCATTGCCGGGGGAGCAAGCCATCACGCTCGGCTTCCCCGTCAAATTCTCCCTTGGCTTGCCGGCAAGCGACGACCACGTTCCGGCACTGGGCGAGCACGGCGCGCAATAAGCCAGGCGGCGTCAAGGTTGCGCCCGCCAGAGCGAGGGCGCAACCGGCTCCTCCCGCCGCCACGCCGCGCGGAAGGCCTGCGGACTGGCAAAGCCGCAACGCTCGGCAACGATCTCCACGGCCCAGTCGCTGTCCTTCAACAGCCGGCGCGCCAGATCGAGCCGTAGCTGCTGCTGGTATTGCTTGAGGGTAACGCCGCACTCCTGCTGGAACAGCCTGGCCAGATGCCGATAGCTCAGTGCGAAGCGTTCGGCCAGCTCACGATATGGCAACGCGCTGGCCGGCTGCCCGGTCAGGAAGTCCTGCACGGCATGGATGACCGGATGATGGTGATCGCGGTAGCGCAGCGGCACCTCAAGCGCCGGGTCCTGGCCCAGCCGGCGGAACGGGACCACGTTCTCCCGCGCGACGCGGATAGCGGCGGCCGTGCCGAACCGATGCCGGATCAGGTGCAGCGCGAGGTCGATGCCCGCCGCGACACCCGCCGAGGTGATCAGCGCGCCATCGTCGACCACCAGCCGGTTGGACAGCACGCGGGCCAGCGGATGGCGCTGCTGCAGCCGCGCCAGGTGATCATGGTGCGTGGTGCAGTTGCGGCCGTCGAGCAGGCCGGCCTCCCCGAGCAGGAAGGCGCCGGTGCAGACGCTGGCAAGCGTGATCTCGCCGAGCCGGGGCTTCGCCACGGTTTGCAGCCAACGGACGATCTGCTGCTGTTCCGGCGTGGACAGCGCGCTAACCGCCAGCTTGAAACCCACCACGATGACGACATCGCCGGCCACCAGCCGGGCTGGCAAAGGCCGCACCGCGCTGAGCGCCAGACCCTGGAAACTTGTCAGTTCCTTCAGCGGCCCCACGCAGACCAGTTCGACTGGCGAAATGCCAAGCGCCGCCACCGAGCCGAGGACCTGCATCGGTCCGCCGAGATCGAGGATGTGTACATTCGGTGGCAGTACAAGATAGATACGCTTCATGGCACATTTTTTTCCATATTCGTCCATTTTTCGAATAGCAGCCGATCTTGCTTGTGGTTAGTATGGCAGCGAATTTACCGCTTCGGCTATCACGGCTAACGCGGCTACCGATACGGAGGAAGGGAACATGCTGGAACTCAGGCCAACCTGCGAACACTGCAACAAGGCGCTCCCGCCAGCTTCGCTGGAAGCACGCATCTGTAGCTATGAGTGCACATTCTGTGCCGGATGCGTGGACGAAGTCCTGGGCAATGTCTGCCCAAATTGTGGAGGCGGCTTCGCGCCAAGGCCAGTCAGGCCATCGAAGAACTGGAAGAACGACAACTTCCTCGGCAAGGATCCCGCCAGCGCCAAGATCAAGCACAGGCCGGTAGATCCTTCCGCTCATGCGCGGTTTTCCGCGGGCATCGCGACGATCCCTCCCGAACAGCGATAGCGCGGCGGCACAGTCGCTGTAAACTCTGCCTCGTCGGACCATGAACGAGAGCAAGCGATGAGCAGCGAACTACAAGTTGAAGATATCCAGCCCGGCGACGGCAAAGCGGTCGTCAAGGGCGCCCTGATCACCACCCGGTACACCGGCTACCTGGAGGACGGCACCAAATTCGACTCCTCCCACGATCGCGGCAAGCCTTTCCAGTGCGTCATCGGGACAGGGCGCGTCATCAAAGGCTGGGATATCGGGCTGATGGGCATGAAAGTCGGCGGCAAGCGCAAGCTGCATGTGCCGGCCCATCTCGCCTATGGCGAGAGACAGGTCGGGGCTCACATCAAGCCGAACTCGAACCTGATCTTCGAGATCGAGCTGCTCGAAGTGTTGACGCGGGATGACTGAGGCCTCGTCTCCGCCTGAGCGCCCGCCGGCCACGCAAGCGCTGCATTGATACTGCGTCAGCGGCACGCGCTCTTTCCGGTGCCAGGAGGCGCTATATAATGCTGCGCCTCCCCTATTCCGAACAAGCGCCATGAAAACAGCCGCATTGTTGACTCTGGCACTAGCCATCCAAACATCGGCGCACGCTGCGGGGGACGTACAGGCCGGAAAGGCGTTGTTCACCACGCGATGCGCCTCTTGCCACAGCGTCGGGCCATCCGCGCGCGGTGCGTTTGGTCCCCAGCTCAATGCCATCTTTGGCAGGACCGCCGGAGGAACCAACGACTACACATACTCTCCGGCAATGAAGAAATCAGGGATCGTATGGTCTGAAAAGACGCTGAGCGATTTTCTCAGGTCGCCGGGCAAGGTTGTACCCGGTACCAAGATGCGTTTTTGGGGACTCGGCAACGAGCGGCAGATCGAGGACCTGCTGGCGTACCTGCATTCGTACCCGTAACGATCGAAAGCGACCAGCAAGGACTAGATTGCATTTCGCCAAGGGGGATTTCCGTGGAATACATCGACGTCATCTGGAGGCACGAGCTTTCCTCGGAGCCGGTTCGCCTTGTGTCGGAGCTCAATGGCAAGCGCTTCGAGACCTGGAAACTGGAGTTCTTCCCGGATGGAAGCGTAGGCTTCGCAAGCGTCGGGGCAACAACCGGAAGAACCCACCTTGGGCTCGTCCCCGTACCGCTTCTCGACGAGATCAACGCGGATCCGGAGTTTGACGGGGTGGCGATGACGCCCGAGGCGTTTGAAATCCTCTGGCTGCAACACGCGTGCCCGGCGCGGCATTGACGCAGTTTGTCCGGAATTCAACCTGAGTGCGACGATAGCCGCGAGAGCCATCGTCGCGCGCAACCTGCCCGACGAACACGAGCAGGTTTTACCGTACGCCCCATCCAGCGGCGACGAGTACGGCGCTTGAAGCGTCGGGCCAGGTGCCTGGGCCGGATTCGCTAATCCGCGCGCTGTGACGCCCACTCGCTGAAGCCAGGTCCACTGTAAATGGTTTTTCGCTTCGCCCACTCCACCTCGGCGGCAGTGGCGTAAGTGACCCCTGGCTCCCACCAAAGCGCGGCTTCCTGCTGGAAGGACGGCCGCTGTTCCATGCGAGCGATCAGCGAAACGAGTTTGGGGCGATCCGGAGCGCGCCAGGACAACCGCAACGGGCGAGTTTCAATGAACTGGCAAATGCAGGCGAGCAGGATATCCTGGGCGGATACCACGCCAGGGACAAAGCCGTCCGCAGTGCCGATGAGCTGAGACTCGAACCAATCGAGAAGATGCTGGTTGCGAATGGCGCACCGGGCCGCATGGCTGTTTTCTTCGTGGCGAATGCCGGACCATTGCAGCTGCGACACCGTCGTCGTCGACACGCCTAAGGTTTGCAGCGTGGCGAGAACGAGCTTGTCATGCCATTCTTCCCCGGAGCGCACATAACGGGCGGCCAGGGGCCGCATGCCTTCGGGCACCGCCGCAACCGGATAGGCCGACATGAGGTAATCCAGAATCACGGCCGAGTCCCATAGCGTCAGCTTGCCGTCGATCAGGGCAGGCACCTGAAGGGTTGGCGTGATCCTCGCGCGTTCCTCGACGCTGGGCGTCGTGAAGGTTTCCTCGCGCTCAAAATCCAGCCCCTTCTCGACGAGCACGATGCGCACGGCGCGGGCGAACGGCGATCCCGTGGTGAAGAACAGCTTGCGCATTTCAGCCTCCCAGCATGACGGCTCGCCTCGCGAGCCAGGGTCGCGAAGGCGGTTTGCCGGCAACCCCGGGCGATCCGGCGATCGCCCGGGGCTTCAGTATGCGACGATATACTTGCCTTTCCCCTGGCGCCAGCGCTCCCCACGGTTCAGATATGGAACACATCATTTTTCGCACCGCATTGCCGGCCGACCTTCCCGCCATCGTCGGATTGCTGGCGGACGATGCGCTTGGCAGCCAGCGGGAGACTGTCGGTTCGCCCCTGGACGAACGATACGTTGCCGGCTTTAAAGCCGTGGAAGCCGACCCGAATCAGCGTCTCGTGGTCGCCATGGATGGAGATGCGGTAGTCGGCACACTGCAGATATCGTTCATACCGGGCATTGCCCGGAGAGGGGCATGGCGGGGGCAGATCGAAGCAGTCCGGATCGCCGCACCCTACCGTAGCGCGCGGATTGGCCAACAGATGCTCGAATGGGCAATCTCGGCGTGCAGGGCTCGCGGCTGCGCGCTGGTCCAGCTGACTACGGACAAGGGCCGTCCGGACGCGCACCGGTTCTATGAAAGGCTCGGCTTTGTGGCCAGCCATGAGGGCTATAAACTGATCTTGTAGGTTCCCCGCGGCGCCAGCGCATATGGATTGCACCAAAGCTTCGTTGCCCGGGCCGCGCCGGTTGGCTACTGTCATTGGATACGGAACTGCCGCGCCATGCAGGCAACGTGGAGGAACGCCAATGAAAGACCTGATCGACTGGATCACCGCCATTGCCACCGTCGTGCTTGTCTACGCGGCACTGCGGCACCCGCTCTACCCGCCCCGCTTCGGCGCGGCGGACGATACGCCCGGAACCAGCCGCACCGGCCGCCATGCGGATCCGGGCAACGCGGACAGCGCGCGGGCCCACGCCACGCAGCGCTGACCCGGCAGGCGCCGCGCTTTCAGCGAGCGCATGGAGGAAAGGCTATTCAGCGCGCCTTTCCCGGTACACAGTCATCCACCATCCCCGCTATCCGGCTGGCACTCAGCCAGGGATGCCATTCATCCGCGCTGCGGATCTCGACATCCGAGCCTTCCTGGGCCCGACGCAAGCTGATCAGGTGAAAAAACCGGTAATCGGAATCCTGGGCGCGCCCGACCCGGATATCGACCCGCCCCGGCTCCGGGTATGCGACCACGCTGGCGTCATCCCCCAGCCTGCCTTTCAGGCACAGCACCAGGTCGCTGACACTGGCATTGGAATGCACGCGCCTTGGTTCCGACGCCTGTATGGAACTCGCGTTAACGCCACCGGCACAACCCGAAAGCATTAGCGCTTGCGCCGTCAGCGCGGCGGCCAGCAATACCAAACCTTTAGACATTCCCTCTCCTTGGGCAGATTGGGGAGTCATGTTACATCAGGTGCTTTTTAAAGCCGCTTTGCGTGCGCGTTTTCCGGCGTCATGCCTGGCCTTTGCGCCACATCTACCCACTGCGCCCTGACGAGCCGCGCCGGGTGCTCGGGCGAAATCCGGATGGCCGCATCCGTTGCGCCAGGAAGGCCATTACGGATTGCAGACTCATGGGTCAATTGCGTTGCGGGCGATCGATATCAGGGATGGAATCGGGAAAAGCAGTACCGATCCGTTCGACGACGCGATCGAAATAGCATTCGCAAATGCCTGCCAGATTCCTCCTGGAATCGGCGTCAATCAGCAAGGCGTTGACCAGGCTGCAGAACTCCAACAGCGTATGCCAGTCGCGGCCATTGCGAGCCAGCCGCGAAGCTTCGATGGCAAACACCGCGCCCACTGTGCCGTCGCGTAACTGCCCAAGCAAGCGCTCAAAGCCGCGCCGGCGCATGCCCGATCCCGAGCAACCCAGATCGCGTCACCAATGACATCAACCTCTTCCCAGCCCAGTGCCCGGGCCCCGCCCCGATCCACCAATCCATATTGCCGACGCTGGCTTTCCAGGTTGTACTGCGCTTGCCCGGGCGTAGACTGGCGGATATAGACGTTGCCTATAAACCTTGTTGACGCTTATCTTGGGTGGATTGGTGTGTGGCCCGTATGCGCCACCGCACGGGGTATAAGCCGTGAGTGCCTCTGTTCCGGCAAAACCACAACAGCCGCAGTCGGAAGCGATGATGCGGCGGGCGCCTGCCCTATTGCGCGTAGCCAGCGCGGGCGCGCTTCATTCAACGCGCCGCCCCTGTTTGCAAGAATTTACATTCTTTGCCTTCAAAATAGGATTTTCTGATTTTGTTCCACAGACGTCTCTGCTATAAGCGAAGGCTAGTCGATGGAGTTCGTCTTTATGGATACATCAGAAAAGCAATTTCCGTTCTTAGAAAAAGCACCATTCGTCCGCTGTGGAATCTTGGCAGCAAGACCTGCACAGTCTTAGACGCAGAAGAATTCGCACTTTCGACGGATCGAACCGCGTCGCCGCTGCGAAATCAACCACCGCCGCCCCCTCCGCCAAAAAAGCCGCCAAAGCCCAGGCGCCCGCCGAAAAGCTTGATCGAAGGCTTTCTAGACTTTCACGAATGACTGAATACGCCACCACCACCGAAACCAGCCCCCGCACCCGCTGCGCCAGCGGTAAAAAAGCCACGCGTTAAACTGTTTGACTTGCAAGATATACCGGGCGCTATGGAGCGCATCGAATGGCCCATGTCGGCTAAGGTCATGCGCAAGTGGTTGGCCGGTGATTTGAACTATGCCAACACCGACAAGGGGGCAATTAGAGGCATCAATCAAGACTGCAAGCCGTTCCCATCGAGTATGGTTGATACAACCATGTTTAAGTTGGCTTGGATATTTAAATATCCACGCGCCAAGGAAAAATTCGATTAACTTATAAACGAAAAGCCATTTAATTTAGATGCGCATAACATTTTAAAATTGATGTGCTCCCGCCGTGATCCTTCACCATACCATGTGGATACATGGAATAAATCCAGAGAAGACATACAGCAGTGGCATCAAGAGTATCAGTATCAGAAAAACTCCGTTGATAGCGATAATATATCAAAATTCCTGATGTGGCCTAAAGGCGTAGCGCACCCAAATGGGCTTTGGATGGACGATCTCTATGGTTCCCTTGGTGCCTTTTCGTTTTATGCCGCACTTGGTGGATTTTTTTATCATCGCATAGCACACACGCGCACCCGCCTGACGGTCACCGAAGTGTACATTTATATGCGCGACGTATTTACCTTTCACGACAGAACCGACAAAAAACCAATAATTATCCAAAATGGAACTCAATATTTTTGCCATTGGAACAAGACCGGTTTTATTATTGTTCTCGCCTCGACTGTAATTGGGGAGGTAACAACGGCGGATTGGCTAAATTATACAGTTGCGCGCGCCGGCGTTGTTTCCAAAAACACTGTCTATTATCCGATAAGAAATAGAGATTATCGGGATTTGCAATTGCGGCACAAACAAGGCGGGGATTTGGTGTTGTACTCAAATTTATACAGGGTACCACTGTACCCCCCGAAGGTCCTGGAATTTGATCAATGAAGCAAATGAAGGGGGGCAAGCGGAAATATTGGTTAGCAGGTACCGCACTGCTTGCGCTGGTCTTGGTGCCGTATCTATGGGGTGTGGCGCTACGGGGAACGGCGCACGAATGTGAGCGTATAAAGGAAGGTAGTCTTTATAGTGGAGAAATATGCTTCTTGAATAGCCAATATGGAATGCGCTTCCGCCTTTATGACGCTGAAACCGAGCAGCTACTGGCAGAGCGCACTTACAACGACCTAGACCCCGGGATCGTTTGGGGTGATGACAGAGTAACCTACAACTTAGGGGCATCTCCAAGTGAGTATGTGGAATTGCCCCCCACATGGTGGGATCGATTGCGTGCCAAGCTGCCGTAACGCGGGTCTACGCGCAATCGCCGCGTGCGGGTCGCCGCCGCCCTGGGCATGGGACACCAGGGAAACACCCAATCCACCCAAATTATGCAGCCCCAAAGAGCTGCTTATCTTGGGTGGATTGCCAGAAACCCACCATAATAGTGTCCGCACAAGGCTACGAAGCGTCGCTGCGTCAGTACCACTTGAAGATGCTCGTTGACGGCCAACTGGTTGAAAGCGTGGTCGACGAGCCGGCACTGCGGCCCGGCATCAACGCGGCAGGGCTGACGTACGACTACGACATGCACAAGATCGCAAGGCTGCACAATGCCCGGCGCGCCGGTCGTGATCGGTTTGCCGGAAGTCCCGTCCAGGCGCGATGATGCGCCCTGAACCTGCTGCGGTTCCATCCAGGCCTCGCATGCAGGAAGGGGAAGCGCTTGCCACACCAACTCACAAAGGGAATGCGCATGCTGCACAACGCCGCTGAATCTGTTCTGGTGCTGGTGGATCTCCAGGCCCGCCTGATGCCCGCGATCCATGAAAGCGATCGCGTCGTAACGGAAGCCGTGCGCCTGGCCAATATCGCGCGGGTACTGGGCGTGCCGGTGATCGGCACCGAGCAAAGCCCCGGCAGCCTGGGCGGGAATCTCGACGAGATCAGGCGACTATGCGATCAGACCGTGGCCAAGGACCACTTCGATGGCTGCCGGGACGGCTTGCTCGACGCACTCCCTGCCGGGAGGAAGAGCGTGGTGGTAGCCGGCTGCGAAGCCCACGTCTGCGTTTTCCAGACGGTCACCGGGCTGCTCGGCCACGGACTGAGCGTGACCGTCGTGCTGGATGCCATTGGCTCGCGCAAGGCCTCCAGCCGCGACGCGGCCATCGACAGGATGCGCAGGGACGGGGCCACCGCCGCCACGGTCGAGATGATTGCCTTCGAATGGATGCGGACGAGCCGGCACGAACGCTTCCGCGAGGTGCTTGGTTTCGTGAAGTAGCGCCTCGCGGGGAGGCCGCGGCGCAGGCTGAGACCCGCGCCACGCTTACGCTTGCGCGCCTGGAACCAAGCTGGCTATGGCGCTTGTCGCCCGGCCTGTGCCTCCCCATCCACCCGCACCGCAAGCCCGAGCGGATTACCGGTGCGCAGCGCCTGCGGCAGCAGGGCGGCCGGCATGTCCTGGTAGCACACGGGCCGGAGGAAGCGCGCGATGGCCAGGCTCCCGACCGACGTGGAGCGGCCGTCCGAGGTGGAAGGATACGGTCCGCCATGCACCATCGCATGACTCACCTCCACCCCCGTGCCAAAGCCATTGACGAGGATCCGGCCAACGCGGCGCTCCAGCGCGGGCAGGAAGCCGCGCGCGGCATCGTAGTCGGCCTCATCGATATGGATGGCCGCGGTCAGTTGCCCCTCCAGGGCTTCCACCACACGCTGCATGGCGGCCAGGTCGGGGCACCGCACCACTAGCGACGCCGCGCCGAAGATTTCCGCGCGCAGTGCTTCGTGCGCGAGGAAGGCCTCGGCGGTGGTCGAGAACAGCGCCGCCCGCCCCTGGTATTGCGCGCCGGCCTGGCCACGCGCAATGGTGCTGACCTGCGGATGGCAACCAAGGCCTTCGACGCCGGCGCCGTATGCCCGGTGGATGCCCGGAGTCAGCATGGTCGACGCCGGGGCTTGCGCGATCGCCGCTTCGGCCGCCGCCAGGAAACGATCGAGATCCGGCCCCTCCACCGCCAGCACCAGGCCCGGATTGGTGCAGAACTGGCCCGCGCCGAGCATCAGCGAGGCGGCGAAGGCCTTGCCGATGGCGTCGGCACGGCTGCCCAGCGCGTGCGGGAACAACAGCACCGGGTTGATACTGCTCATTTCCGCGTAGACCGGGATCGGCTCGGCGCGGGCCGCGGCCAGTTGCATCAACGCGGTGCCACCGGCGCGCGAGCCGGTGAAGCCGACCGCCTTGATACGATGATCGCTCACCAGCCCCTGGCCGATCCGCAGGCCGGAATCGAACAGCAGGGAGAACGTTCCCTCGGGCAAACCCGACTCGTCCACGGCCTTCCGGATTGCGCGGCCAACCAGCTCCGATGTGCCGGGATGGGCCGGATGCGCCTTGACGATAACCGGGCAGCCGGCTGCCAGCGCCGATGCGGTATCGCCACCGGCCACCGAGAACGCCAGCGGGAAATTGCTGGCGCCGAACACGGCCACCGGCCCCAGCGCGATATTGCGCAGGCGCAGGTCCACACGCGGCAGCGGCTTGCGCTCCGGCTGCGCGGGATCGATGCGCAGGTCGAGGAAATCCCCCTGCCGCACCACAGCGGCAAACAAGCGGAGCTGGCCCACGGTGCGCCCGCGCTCGCCTTCTATCCGGGCACGCGGCAGGCCACTCTCGCTGACGCAACGCTCGATCAGCGCGTCGCCAAGATCAAGGATGTTGGCGGCAATCTTCTCCAGGAACGCGGCGCGTTGTTCGAGCGAGGTTTCGCGGTAGACATCGAAGGCCTGCGCGGCCAGCGCGCAAGCCTGCTCCAGTTGCTGCGGCGTGGCGCCGCCGAAGGCCGGCCCCAGCGTTTCCCCTGTCGCCGGATCGACAGCCCGGATCTCGCCGTGAGTGCCGCGCACAGACTGGCGCCCGATCAGCAATTCGCCTGAGATATTCATGCTCTGTCCTTGAAATGAAAAGGCGGCGCGTTAGCAGCGCCGCCAGTTGTCCAATGCTTGCCAGCCGCTCACCTGCCCCAGCGCAGCACCACCGGATCGAGCCTGCGCGCGATCTTCAGCAAACCGGCGCGCGTGGCCGGGTGCATCGGCTGCAAGGGGTGGCGCACGGCGTCGGAAGCAATCACGCCACCCTCCTTCATCAGCACCTTGGCCGTCGCCAGCCAGCCTTGCCGGTTCTCGTAGTTGATCAGCGGCAGCCATTGCTGGTAGTGCTGCGCGGCGAGCTCCGAGTCGCCGGCCTGGTAGGCATCCACGATCTTGCGGATGCCATCGGGGAAACCCGCGCCGGTCATCGCGCCGGTGGCGCCCGCATCGAGGTCGGCCATCAGCGTGATGGCCTCTTCGCCATCCCACGGGCCCACGATGGCATCGCCGCCGAGCTCGATCAGTTCGCGCAGCTTGGCAGCGGACTGCGGCACTTCGATCTTGAAGTACGAGACGTTGGCGATCTCCTTCGCCATGCGCGCCAGGAACGCGGCCGACAGCGTGGTGCCGCTCACGGGCGCATCCTGGATCATGATGGGAATATCGATCGCGCCGGACACCGTGGTGAAGAATTCGTGGATGGCGCGCTCCGGCACGCGGATGGTGGCGCCGTGATACGGCGGCATCACCATCACCATGGCGGCGCCCGCGTCCTGCGCGGCGCGGCTGCGCGCGGCGCAGATGCGCGAGCTGAAGTGCGTGGTAGTGACGATCACCGGGACGCGGCCGGCCACGTGATCCAGCACGGTCGTCATCAGCAGGCTGCGCTCGTCATCGGTCAGCACGAACTGCTCGGAGAAATTCGCCAGGATGCAGATGCCGTCGGAGCCGGCGTCGATCATGAAATCGATGCAGCGGCGCTGGCCGTCGAGGTCAAGGCCACCTTGTTCGTCGAAGATGGTGGGTGCCACCGGGAATACACCACGGTAGACGGCATTGGCTTTGGGCATGTTCATGGTCTCTCCTCCTTGTTCTTGCCGGCGGCGCCGGGTCCGGCCGGAGCCCCACGTCGAGGGGGCTTGTGACAGGGATGCAATATACGGTGCGCCAGGCCGCGATGTATATTGAAACCTTTCCATCTCGTGATCGCTTTTGCGACTCACGTAGCTTTCGCCCCGGGTTCCCATGAAGGCCACGCTTGACGTTCTGATGTCCCGCCTGCGCATGAAGCAACTGCAATTGCTGATTGCGCTGGACGACCACAAATCCCTGCACCAGGCTGCGTCGGCCATGGCCATGACGCAGTCGGCGGCCAGCAAGGCCTTGCAGGAGCTGGAAGGCATGCTGGACGCGCCGCTGTTCGAGCGCTCCAAGACCGGCATGCGGCCAAACCAGTTCGGCCACTGCGTGATCCGCTATGCGCGGCTGCTGGCGACGGATCTCACCGCCTTATGCCAGGACATGGCCGAGATCCGTTCCGGCAAGGGCGGCCACCTGGCCGTCGGCGCCATCATGGGCGCGGTCCCGGATGTGCTGGTGCCGGCGCTGGAGACCATGCAGGACGAACAACCGAACCTGTCCATCGAAATCGTCGAAGACACCAGCCTGCGCATGCTCACGCTGCTGGACGACGGGCGCCTGGACCTCGTCATCGGGCGCGCGCTGGTAAGCGACCAGCCCGCCAGGTACCACTACCAGGCGATTGGCGACGAACCGATCTCGGCAGTGGTGGGCTACAGCCATGCCGCGCCGCGCGCCAGGACGCTCACCTTTGCCGACCTGGCCGGCTACCGGTGGATCGTCTATCCCGGCCAGATGCCGATGCACGAGTTGTTGCAGCGCGAGTTGGACATGGTCGGCGTGGGCATGCCGGCGAATGCGATCACCACCTCCTCCAGCTTCGTCACCGTGGCCTTGCTGCAGCGCAGCGCGAAACTGGTCTCGCTGCTGCCGACCAGCGTGGCCGAACTGTTCGCCCGGCAAAAGATGCTTCGCATCCTGCCGGTGACGATGCGGTCCCGGCAGCAGACCTTTGGGGTCGTGACCCGGCGCGGGGGCACGCTTTCCGCCGCCGCGGGCCAGTTGATCAAGCTGCTCCGCGCCGGGCAGGCGGAAGTCTGAGCGGCGCCTGGCATCCGTTGCGAGGTATTCCTTAAAGTAATCACCCATTCAATAAACGTCAGTAGTCACGCATCGCTCCCATCCTTATAGTTGCCCCATCCGCGCTCCGGCGCAGGCCCATAACAAGACATGGAGACAACAATGAAACGATGGATGACCGGCGCCTTTGCCGGCGTGATTGGACTGGCAACCGCCATGGCAACCGGCGTCCACGCGCAGGACACCCGCCCTGTACGGATGATGGTAGGCGCGGCGCCGGGCGGCGGCACCGACGTGATGGCGCGCATCGTCTCCGACAAGCTGGCCGCCATCCTCAAGCAGCCGGTCGTGGTGGACAACCGGCCTGGCGCCTCCAACACCATCGCCGCCGACATCACCGCCAAGGCAGCGCCGGATGGCAACACGCTGCTGATGGGCGTGGTCACCTCCCAGGCCATCGCGCCCCACCTGCTCAAGCTGCAGTTCAACCCGCTCAAGGACCTGGCGCCGGTGGCCCTGGTGTCGTCGGTGCCCAATGTGCTGGTGGTCAACAACCAGGTGCCGGCGCAAGACGTAAAAGCGCTGGTGGCGCAGATCCAGGCCAACCCCGACAAATTCCGCTACAGCTCCTCCGGCGTCGGCAGCACCCAGCACCTGGCCGGTGCGGCGTTTGCCCGCCAGATCCACGGCAAGCTGCTGCACGTGCCATACAAGAGCAGCAGCAGCGCGCTGGTGGACCTGATGGGCGGCCAGGTCGACATGAGCTTCGAGACCATGCCCTCCGTCATCAACCACATCAAGGCCGGCAAGCTGCGCGCGCTGGCGGTCACCGCCGACCAGCGCTCGGCGCTGCTGCCTAACGTACCCACGCTGGCCGAAGCCGGCGTGCCCGGCATCCAGATGAATGCCTGGTACGGCGTCTACGCCCCGGCCGGCACGCCGCCCGCCACGCTGCAGAAGCTGAGCGCGGCGCTGGCCACCATACTCAAGGATCCCGACACCGTGCGCCGTCTCAATGATGTGGGCGCGTTGCCGGGCACGCTCACCGCCACCCAGTTCGATGCCTTCTCGCGCGCCGAATATGCGCGCTACGGCAAGCTGATCGCCGAACTCGGCGTCAAGCTGGACTGAACCCCTTTCCCTCAAGACTCCCATGACCCAACGACCCCGAATCGCCATGGTGCTCGGCGACCCCGCCGGCATCGGCCCCGAGCTGATCGCCAGGCTGCTGGCCGACCCTGCCACCGCGGCGCAGGCCGACATCCTGCTGATTGCCGACCGCGACGAATGGCGCCACGGCATGCAGGTGGCCGGCGTGGATATCGCGCTGCGCGAAACCGATTCGCTCGCGTTCGCTGGCGGCGATAGCGCCAGCGCCCCGCGCCTGTTCCACTGGCAGCTCGACGGCAAACCCGCCTACCGGCGCGGCGTGGCCAGCGCGGAAGGCGGCCGCTACAGCCTCGGCACCCTGGCCGTGGCGCTGGAGCTGGCGCAGGCTGGCAAGGCCGACGCCATCCTGTTCGGCCCGCTCAACAAAAGCTCGCTGCACGCCGCCGGCATGGGGCACAACGATGAGCTGCACTGGTTCGCCGAGAAGCTCGGCTACGACGGCGCTTTCTGCGAGTTCAATGTGCTCGACGGCCTGTGGACCTCCCGCGTGACGTCCCACGTTGCGCTCAAGGACGTGCCCGCCATGATCAACCGCGACAGCGTGGGCGCCGCCATCGACCTGATCGACCAGGCCCTGCGCAGGGCCGGCATGGCTCGCCCGCGCATTGCCGTGTGCGGCCTCAACCCGCACAACGGCGACAACGGCGCCTTCGGCCGCGAGGAGATCGACTTCATCGCACCGGCGGTCGCCGATGCGCGGGCACGCGGCGTGGCGGCGGATGGCCCCTTCCCCGCCGACACCATCTTCCTCAAGGTGCAGGGCAGCCCGGAGCAAAGGCAGTTCGATGCCATCGTCACGATGTATCACGACCAGGGCCAGATCGGCATCAAGCTGATGGGCTTCTCGCGCGGCGTCACCGTGCAGGGCGGCCTGCCCGTGCCGATCACCACGCCGGCCCACGGCACCGCTTTCGACATCACGCAGCAAGGCCGCGCCGACCTCGGCGCCACGCTGCAAGCCTTCCGCATCGCCTGCCAGATGGGCAGCCAGCGCGCAGCCCCCTGAACCTGCCGCCCGCCACCGGCCACTATCCAACGGAGACTATCTTGAAAATCACCAACGTCCGCGCCCGCGTCTTTGAATGGAAGGGCAAGACCGTGCCCCCGCAAGCGCACTTCTGCACCAATGCCACCGACATCCTGTTCGAGCGTGGCGACGCCATGGGCTCGTTCCGCTTCCACGGCTGGCTGGTGGTGGAAGTGGAAACCGATACCGGCCTGGTCGGCATCGGCAACTGCGCGCTCGCACCGCGCGTGGCCAAGGAAATCGTCGACCAGTACCTGGCCCCGATCGTGATCGGCCAGGACCCGTTCGACAACGAGTACCTGTGGCAGAAGATGTACCGCCGCACCCACGCCTGGGGCCGCAAGGGCATCGGCATGGCAGCAATTTCGGCGGTAGACATCGCGCTGTGGGACCTGATGGGCAAGGCGGTGGGCAAGCCGGTGTTCAAGCTGCTGGGCGGGCGCACCAAGGAAAAGATCTGGTGCTACGCCTCCAAGCTCTACAACAACGATGACCGCGACGCCTTCCTGGCCGAGGCGCAGAGCTATCTCGACCAGGGCTTCACCGCGATGAAGATGCGCTTCGGCTACGGTCCCAAGGACGGCCCCGCCGGCATGCGGAAGAACATCGAGCAGGTGCGCCTGCTGCGCGAACTGGTGGGCGACAGCGTCGACATCATGCTGGAATGCTATATGGGCTGGACGCTCGAATACGCGCGCCGCATGCTGCCGCGCCTGGCCGAATTCAATCCGCGCTGGCTGGAAGAACCGGTGATCGCCGACGACATCGAAGGCTATGCCGAGCTGAAGAAGATGAGCCCGTTCCCCATCTCCGGCGGCGAGCACGAATTCACCTCCTACGGTTTCAAGGACCTGCTGGAACGCCGCGCGGTGGACGTGATCCAGTACGACACCAACCGCGTGGGCGGCATCACCGCCGCGCAGAAGATCAATGCCATGGCGGAAGCCTGGTCGGTGCCCGTGATCCCGCATGCGGGCCAGATGCACAACTACCACCTCACCATGGCCTCGACCGCATCGCCGATGTCCGAGTACTTCCCGGTGCACGACGTGGAGGTGGGCAACGAGCTGTTCTACTACATCTTCAAGGGCGACCCGGCGCCGGACAAGGGGTACCTGCAGCTTGACGACAATCTGCCGGGGCTGGGGCTGACGCTCAACGAGGAGTACTTCGGGGAGTTCGAGATCATCGAATAAGAAGGCCGCAACGGCCCGCAACCCGCCTGGCTGTGCCGGTTGCGCTCTTAGAAGGGCGCAGCCGGCCGCTTGCGTTTCAGGTCCGGCCTCATCCCTTCACCCCCACCGCCTGCTGCAACGCGTGCACCAGCGTCAGCAGCGGCTCGCTGTGCTCCGTACGGCGCAGCCACATTGCCCCCACCGCCGGCAGGTCCCACGTCAACGTATGCGGCAAGACCGCGGCGCTGCCGCTGGCAGCCAGTTCGGCAGCCACCGCGCGCGGCACGATGGTGATGGCGCGCGGCTGGTTGCGCATCAGTGTGGCGATGGTCTTGATCGAATACGTCTCCACCATCGGCGTCGGTGGCACTGCGCCGGCGGTAGCGAACAACGTATTGATGGTGCGCCGGATCGGCGTATGCGAGGGCGGCAAAATCCAGTCCAGCGCGGCCAGGCGCGGCCAGTCCAGCTTGCCGCGCGCCAGCCGCGCCGCGGCGGCCACTGGCACCACCAGCGCGGGTTCCTCGCGGTAAAGCGGCGTCTGCACGATGTCGTCGCCCGGCGCGTAGAAGGACCGCGCGATCACGCAATCCAGTTCGTGCGCGCGCAGCGCCGCCACCAGTTCGTCCGTGGTGCCCTCGCGCACCAGCACCGCCACGCGCGGCTGCTGTTGCAAGCCGTGCGAGCAGGCTGCATCCAGTACCACAGGCGCCACATACGGAATCACGCCGATGCGCAGCCGCCCGTGCAGGCCGGCGCCGATCACCGCCAGTTCCCGCCCGAGCGCCTCCGTATCCGCCATCGCCAGCCGCGCATGCGCCAGCACGGCCGCGCCGGTCCCGGTAGGCTCCAGCCCGCGCCGCGAGCGCGCGAACAGCGGCACCATGAAGATCTCCTCGATCTCCCGCAGCGCCTTGGTCACGGCGGGCTGGGTCAGGTCCATCTCGGCCGCGACGCGCGACACCGAGCGCTGACGGTCCAGCGCCAGCAGCAGCGCCAGATGCTTGAGGCGCAGGCGGGAGATGAGGTTGTGCTGAAGTTTGTCGACTGGGGACGGCAATTGGAGTCCTGGACCTGATCGTCTAGCAAGACGTTGATTCTACTAGCGCCGCCACGACGCGCCCTGAACTTGCTAAGGCGGCCAATGGCGCGTCTAATGATCCGAGGCAGGCGATGGCAGTCAGGAGGGGTGATGCGCTGCACAAATTGCGGGTTCGCGAACCTCGCGCAGGCCAACTTCTGCGAGCAGTGCGGGGCCAGGCTTGCGCGGATCTGCCCGCGCTGTGGCGAGGAGTCCGGCCCTGCGGCGAAGTTCTGCCGCGGATGTGGCTCGCCCCTGGATGACGCCCCGTCAGCATCGCTTCCAGGACCTGCGACGGCCGCTTCGGCCCCTGTCCACTACACGCCGCCCCATCTGGCCGAGCGCATCCGGGCGGAGCAGGCAGCCATGGAAGCCAGGGGCGGAACGGCCGGCGAGCGCAAGACCATCACGGCGCTGTTCGCCGATATGGCTGGTTCGACGGCGTTGATCCAGGACCTGGACCCGGAAGAGGCGCGTCACCTGATCGACCCCGTGGTGACGCTGATGATGGATGCCGTGCACCACTATGAGGGCTACGTAGCCAAGTTCCTGGGAGACGGCATTCTCGCTCTGTTCGGCGCTCCCATTGCCCATGAGGATCATGCCCTGCGGGCTTTGTATGCGGCGCTGCGCATGCAGGAGGCAATGCGTCGCCACAGTGACCGGGTGCGTCTGGATCAGGGCATACCGCTTCAGATCCGCGTCGGAATCCACACGGGTGAGGTGTTGGTGCGCTCGATCCGCAAGGACGATCTGCACACGGACTACGATCCCGTGGGGCACACAATCCACATCGCCTCGCGCATGGAAGGCGTTGCCACACCGGCGTCCATCCTTGTCAGCGAGTCGACCCATAGGCTCGCCGAAGGGTATTTCGAATTCAAGCCGCTGGGGACGACCCACGTAAAAGGCGTCCGGGATCCGCTTGCGGTGTATGAGGTGCTGGGCCTCGGCGCATTGCGCACTCGCCTGCAAGTGGCGGCGCATCGCGGCCTGGCGCGCTTTGTGGGACGCCAGGCCGAAATGGAGGCGTTGCACAAGGTCCTGGAACTGGCCAAGGCGGGGCATGGGCAGGTCGCCGAGGTGATGGGAGAGGCCGGGGTAGGAAAATCGCGGCTGTTCCACGAGTTCAAGGCACGATCACAGCAAGGCTGCATGGTGCTGGAGACCTTCTCGGTTTCGCACGGCAAGGCCTTCGCCTATCTCCCGCTGATCGAGCTCCTGAGGAACTATTTTCAGATCACCCCGCAGGACAACGACCGAAGCTGCCGCGAGAAGGTCACGGGCAGACTGCTTACCCTCGACAGGACGCTGGAAGACCATTTGCCCTATTTGCTCTACCTGCTCGGCTCCGTCGAGCCCGGCTCGGCACTGCCGACCATGGACGCTGCCATCCGGCGGCAGCGCACGTTTGAAGCGGTTGCACGCCTGCTGGTCCGCGAAAGCCTCAACCAGCCTCTCGAGCTCCTGTTCGAAGACCTGCAATGGCTGGACAGCGAAACCGAGGCCTTCCTCAATATCCTCCTGGACTATGTGCCGGGTGCGAGGATCGCCCTGCTCGTCAACTACCGCCCGGAGTACTCCCATGACTGGAGCTCCCGGAGTTACTGCGTCCAGCTGCATCTTGAGCCGCTGGGCCCGGCCGAAGCCCAGGGGCTGCTCACCGCGCTGCTGGGCGAGGATCGCGCTCTCGCGCCGCTGAAACGGCTGATCCTGGACAAGACGGAAGGCAACCCGTTCTTTATGGAGGAAGTGGTCCAGACCCTGGTTGAGGAGCATGCCCTGGTTGGCCAGCCTGGCTGCTACCGCATCGAGAGAGCGCCGACTTCGCTGCATATCCCCACCACCGTCCAGGGCGTGCTCGCCGCCCGCATCGACCGGCTCCCCCTCGTCCAGAAGGAACTGCTGCAAAGCCTGGCCGTGATCGGCAAGGAGTTCCCATTGAGTCTCATCCGGCATGTCACTGCGCTGGCTGACGACGAATTGCGCCCGCTTCTGGCCGCCCTGCAGGCGGGCGATTTCATTTACGAACGACCTGTATTCCCGGAGGTGGAGTACGCCTTCAAGCACGCGCTCACCCAGGAAGTTGCCGGCAACTCGCTGCTTACCGAGCAGCGCAGCGCGCTGCACGAGCGCACCGCGGAGGCCATCGAGACACTGTTCCAGAGTCGGTTAAAGGACTACTGCAGCGAGCTGGCACATCATTACAGCCACAGCGGCAACATCCCGAAGGCAGTCAAGTACCTGCACTGCGCCGGCGAGCAGGCCCTGCAGCGTTCTGCCCAGATGGAAGCAATCCGTCACCTGGGCACGGCCGTGGAACTGCTCGAGCGGCTGCCCGACACGCCCGAGCGCGCACGCGAGGAACTCACACTGCTACTAACGCTAGGACCGGCCTTGATAGCCACGCGGGGTCAGGCCGCTCCCGAGGTGGAGGCAACTTACAGGCGCGCACTGGCATTGTGCGAACAGGGTGGGCAAACGCCCAGTTTCTTCTCGGCGCAGCTAGGACTGTGGGCGTTCTACCAATTGCGGGCGCAGTACACGGTTGCGCAGCCGCTTGGGGAACGGCTGCTTGCCATGGCTCTGGACACGCAGAAGCCTGGGCAGCTCGCGGAGGCGCATCGTGTACTCGGCGCCACCACGTTCCGCCTGGGCCAGCCCGGCGTGGCCCGCACCCATATGGAAGAGGTGCTGTCACTGCAACGGCCGGACCCGTCGGCATACGATTTTCTTCTGGGTTACGGGCGAGACCCGGCCGTACATGCCACAAGCACGCTGGGTTGGATCCTGTGGTACCTGGGCCTGCCGGATCTGGCTCGCACGCGCTGCCAGGACGCATTGGTTCTGGCCAGGAAGCGCCCCGACGCCTTTAACCTCGCGCTTTGCTTCGTCTTCGCAGCCGAAGTGCACCAATGTCGGCGTGAGGTGCAATTGACCCGCGAGTACGCAGAGGCCGCGATCGCGATCTCGGGCGAGGAGGGCTTTCCCATCTATCTGGCGTGGGGAACCGTTCTGCAAGGCTGGGCGCTGACGGAACAAGGCCGTTTGGAAGAGGGGATTGCCGAAATACACCAGGGCCTCGCCGCTTACGAGGCAACTGGCGCGGCACTGGGCAGGCCGAACTTTCTGGCCCTGCTCGCTGAAGCGCTTGGGAGAGCCGGGGACTTCCAGGCCGGGCTGGACGTGCTGGCCGAGGCGCTAGCCTTGACGCAAGACACGGGAGAGCTGCTTGACGAAGCGACGCTGCATCGGCTCAAGGGAGAGTTGATACTCCAATCCCGCGCACTCACTGGCCACGACGAAGCCGAGGCCTGCTTTCACAAGGCAATCGCCGTCGCCCGCGATCAGGGTTCCAGGTCACTGGAGCTGCAGGCCGCGCTGAGCCTTGCCCAGCTATGGCGAAGGCAGGGAAAGATGAGCGCCGCGCGCCAGACCCTTGCCCCGATCCATGGAACCTTCAGTGAGGGCTTCGACACGGCTGACTGGCAGCAAGCCAAGGCACTACTGGACGATCCGACCTGAAGCGATAGCGCTTCCCGGTTGCCCGGCCGTCATCCTCAAAGGAATTCCTTTTTGATGTCAATGCTAGAGCGCTGGCCAACATTGTCGTAGTTTTCCGTGATCCATGCCTCGGCCGCAGCCCTCCCCTTGTCACGCAGGAAGCAAAGGAAGTCCCAGTCGGCGTTGTACTTGCTCGACGCGCCGAGGGCGCTCATCGTCTCATCGGAACGGATGGAGTGGATCAGCATTTCCTTCATTTCGCTCCGATCAACCTTGCCTTGCTGGATGAGCGAAGTCACGAAGGCTATCGCGCGCATTTCTCGCATGAGCGACGAGTTGAAACTTACCTCATTGACGCGATTGAGGATGTCGGCGGCAGTGGTCGGCACGCCACGGCGTACGATCGGATTGATATGGACAATCACGACATCGCTTGTATTGCAGTGATAGATCAGCGGGAAAATTGCCGGGTTACCCACATAGCCGCCATCCCAAAAGTACTCGCCATCGATGGACACGGCCTGGAACAGGGTTGGCGGACAGGCCGAAGCCAGCACGCCCTCAATGCAAATGTCCTCGCTTGAAAAGATGCGTATCCTGCTAGTCTCGACATTGGTCGCACACAGATAAATCTGTATCGGGCAATGCTTGCGCAATGCCGCAAAATCGACCTGCTTCTCCAGCACGTCCCGGAGCGGATTCGAGTTATTGGGATTGAACTGGTATGGCGACAGGATACGAAGAACGATATCCGCCATCGCGTACAAGGGCGAGTGATTCAGCCCAAAGCTATGTGTCCCTTTCAGCCACGGCACCCAGCGCGCCGGGCTGTACCGCGCTGCCGATTGCGCGATCGCTAGCCAGAAATCGTGGAGCGCCTGGCGCGCCTGCCCGTGCCCGCCTTGCAGCAAGCCATGGGCGAGCACGGCGGCATTCATCGCCCCCGCGCTCGTTGCACTGACGCCTTCGATGGTAAATCTCTGATCCTCGAGCAGCCGGTCGAGGACTCCCCACGTGAACGCGCCGTGCATGCCGCCACCCTGCAATGCAAGTGCAATGGGCTTTTGTTCACCGTTATCGGTCTGCTTACGGAGATCCCCAGCCATCCTGAAGCTCCTTGGTGGTGCGCACGGGAGCGTGCCCGCCGGGTATCAACTTCCGTAGGCATTGCGCGAAGTATCGTAACCCGCGCTTCTCCAGGCGTTTGCTCGGCGGCTACCAGCGCAGCGCTAATGGATACCCGCCAAACAAGGCTTCCGGCAGTGCGTCGAATGACAGGGGCCGCTGTCCTGAGTGTAGTAAAGATGGGCATGGTCAACTTGGCGGCGCGGCAGATCGTGCCGCAGCTGGCGGACGAGGGGACCGGCTTAGCGTCGGAATCTGCATTCCAGCAGGATCGGGGGATTTTTATGCATAACCAATTTCTCATACAACAATAAGAAATACGCGACAAACGGTTATCCAATAACCCTATACTTCAAGGCAACCACCCCCTTCGGCTTGCGCTGCCTTCGCCGCCCTGCCCGGACCCCACGGAGCCTCCATGTTCACCACCCGCCCGGAAATAGTCGGTACCTTTGGCGTGGTCTCGTCCACCCACTGGCTGGCCTCGCAAACCGCCATGAGCGTGCTCGAGCGCGGCGGCAATGCCTTCGACGCGGCGGTGGCCGGCGGCTTTGTACTGCAGGTGGTGGAGCCGCACCTGAACGGCCCGGGCGGCGAAGTGCCGATCCTGCTGTGGAGCGAGCGCGAACGCGCGGTGCGCTCCGTCTGCGGCCAAGGTCCCGCGCCGGCACTGGCCGACCCGGCCGCCATGCGCGCCAGGGGGCTGGACCTGGTGCCCGGCATCGGCCTGCTGCCCGCCACCGTGCCTGGCGCCTTCGGCGCATGGCTCACCATGCTGCGCGACTACGGCACCTGGACGCTGGCGGATGTGCTGGCGCCCGCCATTGCCTATGCGCGCGACGGCTTCCCGCTGGTGCCGCGCATCTCGCAAGCCATCCTGGCGGTGCGCGAGTTGTTCCAGAACGAGTGGCACAGTTCGGCCAACGTCTGGCTGCCGGATGGCCGCGTGCCGCGCCCCGGCAGCCTGCATGCGACGCCTGGCGTAGCCCGGACCTATACGCGCATTGTGGAAACGGCCGAGGCCGCCGGCGGCACCCGCGAGCAGCAGATCGACGCCGCGCTGGATTGCTGGTACCGCGGCTTCGTCGCCAGGGAAATCGACAGCTTCTGTCGCACGCAGGCCGTGCGCGACACCACCGGCGAGCGCCACAAGGGCCTGCTCCGCCATGAAGACATGGCTGACTGGACGCCTACCGTGGAAGCACCCGCAACGCTGGATTTCGGCCGCTATACGGTGGCCAAGTGCGGCATCTGGAGCCAGGGCCCCGCCTTCCTGCAGCAGATCGGCATGCTGCGCCACGCCGACCTTGCCGCCCACGCGCCCACCTCGCCCGAGTTCGTCCACCGCATCGCCGAGGCGGCCAAGCTGGCCATGGCCGACCGCCTGGCGTGGTACGGCGATCCCCGCTTTGGCGACGCGCCGCTGGCCGGCCTGCTCGATCCCGCCTACCTGGCCGCGCGCGCGCGCCAGATTGGCGAGCGCGCCTCGCCCGACATCCTGCCCGGCATCGTCGGGGGCCGCACGCCCCGCCTGCCCGATCTCGGCGCGGCGGAACGCACGCTGCGGCAAGCCGATGTGCGCTTCGGCGTGGGCGAGCCCACTTTCGCGGCAATGCCCCCGGTAGCGGAGTGGGCCGAGCGCGAGATCTTTGTCGGCGACACCTGCCACATCGACGTGATCGACCGCCACGGCAATATGGTCGCCGCCACGCCGTCGGGCGGCTGGCTGTCGTCCAGCCCGGTGATTCCCGAGCTTGGCTTCGCGCTCAACACCCGCCTGCAGATGACCTGGCTCGAACCGGGCCTGCCCAATACGCTGGCGCCGGGCAAGCGCCCCTGCACCACGCTCTCGCCTTCGCTGGCACTGCGCGACGGCGAGCCCTACATGGTGTTCGGCACGCCCGGCGGCGACCAGCAGGACCAATGGTCCGTCGCCTTCTTCCTGCGCCACGCCGTGCACGGCATGAACCTGCAGGAAGCCATCGACGCGCCCGCCTGGCATATCGATCATTTTCCCGGGTCCTTCTGGCCACGCTCGGTGGTCCTCAACCGGCTCAGCGTGGAATCGCGGCTGCCTGAAGACACCATCGCGGCGCTGCGCGCGCGCGGGCATGAGGTGAAGGTGGGAGAGCCATGGTCGGAGGGCCGCATGTCCGCCTGCACCAGAGAGCGCGATGCGCAGGGCCGGCTGGTGCTGCGTGCCGGCGCCAATGCACGGGGCATGCAGGGATATGCGGTGGGGCGTTGAGAGCGTTGAGGGCCGTCGGAGCAGACCAGCGGTCCGGCAAGGCAAGCAGTAATCGAATCAAACCGGATCGCATCAGGCGGTTCGCATAGCAATCGGAGAAGGAAAGAGATGAAAACCGTTTTGAAGCGCTGCCTGCTGGGCCTTGCCACGTTCTCGCTGTTCTGCGCCGCCTCCGGGGCCGGCGCGGCCGATCCCTATCCGCAAAAGCCCATCACCCTGATCGTGCCGTGGGCCGCCGGCGGCTCCACCGACATCCTGGCACGCGTACTCTCCGAACACCTGACCCGCTCCCTCGGCCAGCCGGTAATTGTCGACAACAAGCCCGGCGCATCTGGCAACATCGGCTCGGCCATGGTCGCGCGCGCCAAGCCCGACGGCTACACCCTGCTGGTCGGCTCCATGAGCACGCACGCGATGAACCCCGCGCTGATGCCCAACATGCCGTTTCGCGGCGTGGAAGACTTCACGCCACTGGGCCTGCTCGCCTACGTGACCAACACCATGGTGGTCAACCCATCGGTGCCGGCGCACAACGTCAAGGAGCTGATCGCTTACGCGCGCGCCAATCCCGGCAAGCTCGCCTACGCGAGCGCCGGCCCCGGGTCCACCAACCACCTGAGCGCAGTACTGTTCGAGAAGATGGCCGGCGTGCAGATGCTGCACGTGCCGTACAAGGGCGGTGCGCCTGCCGTGGTCGATACCGTGGCCGGGCAGACGCAATTGCTGTTCTCCGCCGGCACGCAAACCCTGCCACACGTCAAAGCCAGCAAACTGCGCCTGCTCGCCGTGACCGAGAGCAAGCGCTCGCCGCTGCTGCCCAATGTGCCGACCGTGGCGGAAACCGTGCCTGGCTATGAGCTGTCCGTCTGGTACGGTGCCTTCGGCCCCGCTGGCATGCCGCCCGCTCTGGTGACGCGTCTGAACCAGGAGATCAACAGGATCATGTCGATGCCGGAAGTGAAGGAGAAGATGAACGCCATCGGCGTGGAAACCGCCACCTCCACGCCCCAGCAGTTCGGCGCCATCCTGCGCCGCGATGCCGACCGCTACGGCAAGCTGATCCACGACCTCGGCATCAAGGGGGAGTGAAGCTGTGACCGATCATGTTCCTGACCTTGCCGCCGCCCCCGCTCACGCTACTGTGTCGCTGCCTGCGCCACTGCTCGCCTCGCTGTGCGGCGCGCTGGCCCGCGCAACCAGCCCCGCCAGTGCCTTCGATGCGATTGGCAACGCCACCGCCGCACTGCTCGGCCCCGGCCTGCTCACCATCAATGCCTACCGGCGCGCCAGTTCGGAAGTGGTGCGGCTGTGGTCCTCGGACAAGGCCGCCTATCCCGTGGGCGGCAGCAAGCGCAAGGCCGATACGCCATGGACGCGATGGGTGCTGCATCAGGGCGAGGTCTTCGTGGGCGAAGGCGACGCCGCGCTTGAGGCGGTGTTCGACGACATCGCCGTCATCCGCGGCCTTGGCCTGTCGGCGGTAGTCAATGTGCCGGTGTGCGAGGACGGCCGCTGCGTGGGCACCTTTAACTTCCTCGCGGCGCGCGGCGCATGGACGGAGGGGGAAGTTGCGACTTTGCGGCTGCTGGCACAGATGGTCGCGCCGGCGCTTATCGCCGCCAGCCGGGTAGCACAGCCCGGGGCTTGAGGCGAGCGCGCAACGCGCCTGCCCCCTTAATTCAAAAATATTGAACAATCCATCCTGAGAAACCAAGTCATAGCCACCGATGGCTCTCCTATAGTTCGTTACATGAACGGCGCGCAGCAAACAAAGCAACGTTCTGGCAGATGCAACGAATAATCAATGAAATTCAACGAATTTTAAGAAACCGGAGAACATCATGACCAAGACCATCGCCCTCAAGCTTGCTTCCACCCTCGTGCTGTCGTTCGCCGCCATCGGCGCCGCCCACGCCGCGACCGCCAAGGACCTGCTCCCCGGCGACAAGTACGGCTATGCGTTCCGCACCACGGTGCCCGCCGACAAGTATGGCTACGACTTCCGCACCCACGACGCCTTTACCGACGGTGCCCGCAGCGGCAAGCTGGATACCTTCGCCGACGGCGCCCGCATCGCCGGCCTGGATCGCACGGGTGTCTCGGCCTCTCCGGCCCGCGGCTTCGATGCCTACACCGACGGCGCCCGCACCGGCAAGCTGGATACCTTCACCGAAGGCGCCCGCATCGCTGGCCTGGACCGCACCGGTGTCTCGGCCTTCCCGGCCCGCGCCTTCGATGCCTACACCGATGGCGCCCGCACCGGCAAGCTGGATACCTTCACCGACGGCGCCAACGCCTGATGCAGTACCCGCAGTTGGTATCCCGCCGCGGCACCATGTGACCTGGTGCCGCGGCATTGGATGCCGCCGCGCAAGAACACTCCCCTCCCCCCCTCCCCGCTTCGCCCCCACCACCACAATTCCATTTTCTGGAATTAAGAAATCCCGACTCCGCCATTCCGTGAATCAACGGCCGGGATCACAATGCGCGTTGCGCAACGCTGCCGCAGCGGCATGGCGCCCGGCCGGGCGGTCCACTCTCACCACACGAACCACTCCCCCGCCCTCACACACGCGGCAGCGCAGGAATGCGCAGGCACTGGCCCGCACGCCAGCCCTCTTCCCCGTTGCACCTTCCCCGCAAAAATACACATGAGAACAATCACGATCAACGGTGTGCCGCAAAAGATCGACCTGCCCGACGATGCTCCGCTGCTGTGGGCCGTGCGCGATCACATCGGCCTGACCGGCACCAAGTTCGGCTGCGGCATGGCGCTGTGCGGCGCCTGCACCATGCACATGGATGGACAGCCGATCCGCTCGTGCGTGACGCCGATCTCGGCCGTAGCGGGCAAGAAGATCACCACCATCGAAGGCTTGTCGGCCGACAAGATCGGGCAGGCCTTGCAGGCAGCCTGGGAGGAATTCGGCGTGCCGCAGTGCGGCTACTGCCAGGCCGGCCAGTTGATGTCGGCCACTGCGCTGCTGCACGCGAACCCGCACCCGAGCGAGGAAGACATCGACGGCGCCATGAGCGGCAACATCTGCCGCTGCGGCACCTATACGCGCATCCGCGCCGCCATCCAGCACGTCGCCAGATCGAACGTGGCCGCGAAACCGGTTGCCCAGCCAGCTGGCAAGAGGAGCGCAAAATGAGCGAACGAAACGTTCTCGCCGTGGCACAGGCCCAGCCGGACCACGCCGGCAGCCCGCAATCCGCCGGGCGCCGCCGCTGGCTCAAGGGCATGGGCGCCGTTGCCGGGCTCACGCTCACCGTGGGCCTGGACGGCATCGTGCTGGCGGCCGACGAACCCAAAAAATACGGCCGCGACGGCATGCCCGGCGGCGCGGTGGACAGCCCGCTGGTCTTCCTCTCCATCGGCGAGGACGGCAAGGTGAGCATCGTGTGCCACCGTTCGGAGATGGGACAGGGCGTGCGCACCAGCCTGCCGATGGTGGTGGCTGACGAACTCGAGGCCGACTGGGCGCAGGTGCTGGTGGTGCAGGCCCCGGGCGACGAGATCCGCTACGGCAACCAGAACACCGACGGCTCGCGCAGCGTGCGGCATTTCTTCGAGCCCATGCGGCGCGTCGGCGCCAGCGCCCGGACGATGCTGGAGGCCGCCGCCGCCGCGCGCTTGGGCGTGCCAGTGAACGAAGTGCAGGCCCGCAACCATGCCGTGGTCCACATGCCCAGCGGCAAGAGCCTCGGCTATGGCGCGCTGGCGAAGGACGCCTCGCGCCTGCCGGTACCCGCCCCCGCCAGCCTCAAGCTGAAGGATCCCGCCCAGTTCCGCTATATCGGCAAGAACAGCACGCGCAATATCGATGGTCACGCCATCGCCACGGGCCGCGCGCAGTACGGCATCGACGTGCGGCTGGACGGCATGCTCTACGCCGTGATCGCGCGCCCGCCGGTGTTCGGCGGCAAGCTGGCCAGCGTCGATGCCGCGCAGGCCATGAAAGTGCCCGGTGTGATCAAGGTGGTCGAACTGACCGGCAGCCCCGCGCCTGCGATGTTCCATCCGCTGGGCGGCGTGGCGGTGATCGCCAGCAATACCTGGTCGGCCATCAAGGGCCGCGAGGCGCTGAAACTGCGCTGGGACGATGGCCCCAATGCCAGCTACGAGTCTGGCGCGTTCCGGGCGACGATGGAAAAGGCCGCGAACCAGCCCGGCAAGGTGGTGCGGAACCAGGGCGACACCATGGCCGCGCTGGCCGGTCCCGGCAAGCGGATCACGGCGCAGTATTACCTGCCGCACATCGCGCACGCCACCATGGAGCCGCCGGTTGCCACCGCGCGCGTCGCCGGCGGCAAATGCGAGGTCTGGGCATCGGTGCAGGCGCCGCAGGCCACGCGTGAAACGGTCGCAGGGCATCTGGGCCTGAAGCCCGAGGACGTCACGGTGCACGTGACGCTGCTGGGCGGCGGATTTGGCCGCAAGTCCAAGCCGGACTTCGCCGCCGAGGCCGCGCTGCTGTCAAAGGCCATGGGTGGCAAGCCGGTCAAGGTGACCTGGACGCGCGACGACGACCTGCATCACGATTACTTCCACACCGTTTCGGTTGAGCACATGGAGGCGATGCTCGGCGCCGACGGCCGCGCGCAGGCCTGGCTGCACCGCACCGCCGCATCCACCATCACCTCCACCTTCGTGGCCGGCGCAAAGAACGAAGCCGCCTTCGAGCTCGGCATGTCCGCGGTGAACATGCCGTTCGACATCCCCAACGTGCGCGTGGAGAATCCGGAGGTGGAAGCGCACACCCGCATCGGCTGGTTCCGCTCGGTGTCCAATATCCCCCACGCGTTCGCGGTCCAGTCGTTCGCGGCGGAACTGGCCACGGCTGCGGGGCGCGATCATCGCGACTACCTGCTGGCGCTGCTGGGCCCGGACCGCCGCATCGACCCGACCCAGTTGTCCGACGCCTGGAACTACGGCGAATCGCCGCAGCAGTATCCGCTCGATACCGGCCGCCTGCGCGGCGTGATCGAACTGGCCACGCGCGAAGCCGGGTGGGGCAGGAAGCTGCCGAAGGGACACGGGCTGGGACTGGCAGTCTGCTACAGCTTCGTGACCTACGTAGCGGCGGTGATCGAGGTGGTGGTCGGCGACGATGGCGGCATCAGCATCCCCCGCATCGACATGGCGGTGGACTGCGGCGCGCAGGTCAACCCGGACCGCATCCGCTCGCAGGTGGAAGGCGCCTGCATCATGGGCATCAGCCTGGCCACCACGGGCGAGATCACCTTCAAGGACGGACGCGCCCAGCAGGACAACTTCCACCAGTACGAGGTCATGCGCGCGCCGTCGGCGCCGCGCCAGATCCACGTGCACCTGGTGCCGGGCAAGTTCGACGCACCGCTCGGCGGCGTCGGCGAACCGGCCGTGCCGACCATTGCACCCGCGCTGTGCAATGCGATCTTCGCGGCTACGGGCAAGCGCATCCGCGCGTTGCCGGTCCGGGACCAGTTGAAGGCCTGAGCCTGAGCGGCGGGGCATTGCAATCGGCGCAGCAGCCTGCCTGCAATGCCCTGCACTCAATCCGATATTCTGTCCTGTTCGACGTCGGGGCGGCTGCAGTCGCCCGGTCAAGATACAACGCCAGTCGAGTTCGACTGCAAACCGGTATCCCCGACCTGCGCGAACGTCTTCTGCAAACGCGGCTCCTCTAGCCAAAACCCAACGGCCATCCTGACGAAAGCGCGCACTGATAGAATCCCGCAAGATGAATTCGACCGTGTAGCTGAAACGATCTAGGTGCCGCAGCATCTGCCGTGGTGTGCCACTGCATTGGTGACTGGTCACGCTACCCCGCCGTAGCTTGGGCGCAAATCAACGGCTGAGGAGAAGGGACGATGGATCGAATGCAATTCTTGCGGATCACTCCCCGCATATCGATGCTGGAAACGCAGCGGGTAGGCCGTTCACAATGACGCGCAAGCGAACTGCAACGCCTGCCCCTCCGCCCGGCGAGGAGGTCAACGCCGAGGCGCTTGTCGGCGACATACGTCGCCTGATTTGCGAGGCCCGCACGGGGCTTGCCGTCACGGTCAACGCCGCGTTGACGATACTATATTGGCGCGTCGGCCAGCGCATCGGCTCGGAGGTGCTTCGCGGCGAGCGCGCCGGGTACGGCGAGCAGATCGTCGTTTCCCTGTCGCGGCAGTTGGAGGCGGAGCATGGTCGTGGCTTCAGCGCCAAGAATTTGCGGCACATGCTGCGCTTCGCTGAGGTTTTTCCGAGCGAGGACATTGTCTACGCACTGAGTAGACAATTGAGTTGGACCCACCTCCGCAGCCTGATTTACATTGATGACCCGCTAAAGCGCGAGTTCTACCTGCAGATGTGCCGCGATGAGGGGTGGAGCACCCGCACCCTGCAGGACCGCCTGGACTCGCTGCTGTTCGAGCGCACCGCGTTGTCTCGCAAGGCGGATGAGCTTTTAACCGAAGAACTCACGGCGCTGCGAGAAAGGGGCGAACTGACCCCCAGCCTGGTACTCAAAGACCCCTATGTCCTCGACTTCCTGGGCCTGCAGGATCGCTATCTGGAGCGCGACCTTGAGGATGCCATCCTGCGCGAGTTGGAGCACTTTTTACTCGAACTGGGTGCAGGCTTCACCTTTGTTGCCCGTCAGAAGCGGCTGCAGATCGACAACGACGATTTCTATATCGATCTGCTGTTCTACAATCGCCGCCTCAAGCGTCTGGTGGCAATCGAGCTGAAACTGGGTGAGTTCAAGGCCGCCGATAAGGGACAGATGGAACTCTACTTGCGCTGGCTCGCCAAGCACGAGCAAGAGCCTGGGGAAGCACCACCGCTAGGCATCATCCTCTGCACTGGCAAGAAACGCGAGCACATCGAACTGCTGGAACTGGATCAAACTGGCATTCATGTCGCCGAGTACTTGACCGAGCTTCCGCCCCGGCAACTGCTGGAGCAAAAGCTCCATGAAGCGGTCGCGCTATCGAAGGCGAGGCTAGAGAATCGCGCCGGCGACACCAGTGGAAGGCTGGAGGCGGATGCACAATGACCGGAACGCCGGGTTACTGATCGGACTCGTCGCTCAAGGAGAAACAGGCGACCGATCACAGCAACCACCACCATTTGGCAACAGTCGTCACAACGATCGCAAGTGTCGGTCCTGTGTGATTCACTTCGGCTGCCGCCCCCTCCCCTGCCTGCACCGCTCGATCAACCGCAGCACCGTGGGCGAGCGTTCGTTCTTGCGATGTACCACGGCAAGCTGCGACGTCACCTCGTTGCGCGCCAGCGGCTTGAATACCACGTCGGGCGGCGCGAACGCGCGCATCGAAGCCGGGATCAGCGCCACGCCGAACCCGGCCGCCACCATGCTGATGATGGTGGCCATCTGGCTCGACAATGCCTCCACGCGCGGCTGGAAGCCGGCATTGCCGCAGATGGCAAGGGTGATGGCGTAGAAGCCGGTGCCGTGTTCGGTGTGCGTGCAGATAAACGTCTCGTCGCGCAGCATGGCCACATCGATGCGCGCACGGCTTGCCAGCGCGTGCGTGGCATGCAGCGCGACCACGACCGCTTCCGCGGCGATATCGAACAAGGCCAGCCCCTCTGGCAAGGCTTGCAACGGCGGGCGGATAAAGCCGATATCGAGCGCGCCGCGCGCAACCGCGTCGAGCTGGGCCGGCATGTCCATCTCGCGCATGGCGAGCCGCACGGCCGGATAGTCCCGGCGGAAGCGATAGACAAGCCTCGGCAGCAAACCCGAGAGCGCGGCGGATGCCACGTAGCCAATGGACGCGCTGCCGACATCGCCACGGCTCGCGCTGGCGGTGGCCAGTTCGGCGTGCCGGACCTGCCGCAGGACGCCCAGCGCTTCCTCTTGGAAGACAGCGCCAACCTCCGTCAGCGCCAGCCGGCGCTTGCTGCGCGAAAGCAACGGCGCACCCGCCTCCTGCTCGATCCACCTGAACTGCTGGCTCAGCGCCGGCTGCGAAATGCCGAGGCGCTCCGCCGCGCGGCCAAAGTGCAGTTCCTCCGCCAGCGCGGCGAAGTATCGATAGTGTCGGAGTTCCAGGTTCATCGGGATGGCCAGTGCGCGCAATATAAGCCTAGCTTATCAATAATTAAGCCTCTTGTACTTGAACCTATCGATCCGGACGCCGCATGATGCATGGCTTGGCGGCGGCGAAGCCGCGGAACGGGAGCGTGTCGGGCATGGAATTGGTCAACAAACGGGTAGCAAGCTGCGGCGAGGCCATCGCCGATCTGCGCGACGGCGCCACCGTGATGGTGGGCGGCTTCGGCAGCGCCGGCCTGCCCGGCGGCCTGATCGCCGCGGTGCTGGCGCATGGCGCCAGGGATCTGATGGTGATCTCCAACAACGCCGGCTACGACGGCGAGGGCGTGGCGAGCCTGATCGAAGCCGGGCGCGTGCGCAAGCTGGTCTGCTCGTATCCGCTGACGGCCGGGGCCACGGCCTTTCGCGACGCCTACCGGCGCGGCGAAGTCGAGCTGGAACTGGTGGCCCAAGGCACGCTGGTGGAGCGCATCCGCTGCGCCGGGGCCGGGCTGGGCGGCTTTTACTGCCCCATCACCGCCGGGACCATTCTTGCCGAGGGCAAGGACACGCGCGAGATCAACGGCGTGCAGCACGTGCTGGAACTGCCGCTGCATGCGGATTTCGCGCTGATCCGCGCGCGCACCGCGGATCGCCTCGGCAACCTGGACTATCACCTGGCCGGGCGCAACTTCAATCCCGTGATGGCGACCGCCGCGCGCGTGGTGGTGGCGGAGGTCGACACGATGGTCGAGGCCGGCGCCATGAACCCCGAACATATCGTGACGCCGGGCATCTTTGTCCATCGCCTCGTCACCACCGACGGCCAATCCGCCAGGAGCGAACAATGATGCGATGGAACAGGGAGCAGATCGCCCGGCGCGCGGCGCAGGACATCCGCACGGGATCCTATGTCAACCTGGGCATCGGCCTGCCGACGCTGGTCGGGGACATGATCCCGCCGGAGCGGGAGGTCTTCCTGCATAGCGAGAACGGCATCCTGCATCTCGGGCCGCGCCCGCCGCCAGGCGAGGAAAACCCGGAACTGATCAACGCCAGCAAGCAGCCGGTGACGCTGCGCCCCGGCGCAGCGATCTTCGATTCCGCGCTGAGCTTTGCCATGATGCGCGGCGGCCATCTGGACCTGGCAATCCTGGGCGCCTATGAAGTGGCGGAAAACGGCGACCTGGCCAACTGGACCCGGGGCGATCCCAACACCCCGCCGGCCGTGGGCGGCGCGATGGAACTCGCCTTTGGCGCCCGCGAGGTCTGGGTGCTGATGGAACACACCACGCGCGACGGCCGCCCGCGCCTGCTGCGCCGCTGCACGCTGCCGTTGACCGCACGCGGCGTGGTCTGCCGCATCTATACCGACCTGGCGGTAATGCGCGTGACGCCCGACGGCTTGCGGGTGGAGGCAATGGCGGAAGGCATCACACTGGAAGCGCTGCAGGCGGTGACCGAGGCGCGCCTCCTGCCCTGACGCCCGTCAGCGGCCGGACACCACCCGCCCGATCCACGCGGCGAGGATGGCAATCACCTCCGCACGGTTGGTCTCGTTCAACGTCTCATGGCGTGCGCCGCCGAATACGTGGGACGACACATCGGTCTGCCCCGCCGCGCGATAGCGGCTGACCAGCGGCTCGAACCAGGCGAGGTGATTATTGACCGGATCACGGTCGCCGGTGAACAGGTAGATGGGCAGCCCCGGACGGATGCGGCGCAGCGTATCCGGCTCGGCCAGGCGCGCGCATTCGGCGAACATCGAGGCACGCGACGCCGGCGTGACGGTGAAACCGCACAGCGGATCGGCGATATACGCATCCACCTGTGCCGGGTCGCGGCTGAGCCAGTCGAAGGGCGTGCGGCTGTCCGGCACCCCGGCATTCATATCCTCGAGCTTGAAACCCGCCCGCGCCGCCTCCAGCATCAGGTCCACCGCGGTGGTGCCCGACAGCGCCGCGCCGGCGAGCAACTCGCTGTGCTCGGCCAGGTAGCACTGCGTGGCGAACGACCCCATGCTGTGGCCGAACAGGATCAGCGGCAGGCCGGGATGCTGCGCCCGCGAGTGCCGGCTGAGCACGGCCATGTCGTCCGCCAGTGCTGCAAAGCCACGCGGCCCGAAGTCACCAAGCTTATCCTGGGCGGCCGCATCGGCGCCATGCCCCCGGTGCTCGCTGGCATAGACCACGTAGCCCGCGCCCACCAGCGCTTCGGCCAGCGGCCGGTAGCGCAGCGCATGCTCGCCCATGCCATGCGCGATCTGCACCACGGCGCGCGGCGCCGCGCCTCCCTGCCAGCGATGGACCTCGATCTTGTGGTCGTCGTTGGAATCGAGACGGAAGTGGAAGTACGGTTCCGATGTCTGCATGCCAAGCCCTCGGTTAGCGCCGGCTTGTGTCGGGAGTGACGGTAGCGGCGCAACCATGGTACGCAAGAGTGCGTGGCGGGACTATCCGGGTTGGTCCTGTCGGCGGCGCCCAGCATGTGCCGGTGCGTCAACCCAGCCGCTTCACCACCGCGTCGGCAAATTGCAGCGTGGACGCCGAGCCCTTCAGGTCGCCGGTCCTGACCTGGTCCTCATTGAGCGCCAGGTCGATCGCCTTGCGCAGCCGCAACGCCAGGTCCTGCCGGCCTGCATGTTCGAGCATCAGGCCGGCGGCCAGCATCAGCGAAATCGGATTGGCGATGCCCTTGCCGGCGATATCGGGAGCCGAGCCGTGCACGGCCTCGAAAATGGCGGCGGTATCGCCGATATTGGCCCCCGGCGCCATGCCCAGCCCGCCCACCAGGCCGGCAATCTGGTCGGACAGGATATCGCCGAAGAGGTTGGTACAGAGCAGCATGTCGAACTGCCAGGGGTTGAGAACGAGCTGCATGGCGCAGGCATCGACGATGCGGTCGTCCATCTCCACGCGGCCCGCATAGTCCTGCGCCACCTCGCGCGCGGCTTCCAGGAAGATCCCGGTCAGTGCCTTGAGGATATTGGCCTTGTGCACCACGGTGATTTTCTTGCGCTGGTTCCTGACCGCGTACTCGAAGGCGAAGCGGGCGATGCGCCGGCAGGCGTCGCGCGTATTGGTGCCGGTGGAGACCGCCACGGCATGCGGGTCGTCGCCCACGGGGATGTAATAGTCGTGGGCCACGTAGAAGCCGCCCACGTTCTCGCGCACCAGCACCAGGTCGATGTTCTCGAAGCGTCCCGGCACCAGCGTGCGGGCGGGCCGCACATTGGCATAGAGATTGAAGGCTTCGCGCAGGCGCACGTTGACCGAACGGAAGCCGCCGCCGACGGGCGTGGTCAGCGGGCCTTTCAGCGCCAGGCCGGTACGGCGAATGCTGTCGAGGGTAGCCTCGGGCAACGGGTCGCCGCCCTGGGCGATGCCCGCCATGCCGGCCTGCTGTACGTCCCAGGAGAATGGCGCGCCCAGCGCGTCCAGCACCTTGACGGTGGCCTCCACCACTTCCGGCCCGATGCCGTCGCCGGGGATCAGGGTGGCGGGGATCTGATTGGCTGCTCGGATTTCCATATGCTTGTCCTTTGGAGGAATTGGGCGGCGCGCCGGCGGGGGAGCCGAGGCGGGCTTTCGCTCACAAGCATAGATTACGCCCGTGACAATCGGGCCCGACCGCGCATGAGCAGGCAATGACGGACCGGAACCAAGGACACGGCGTGGCAACGAACGCTTGCCGAAAGCCGGGATGAAGACATCCCGGCTGCGGCGCTCCCCTCAGGCGGCACGCTGCAGCGGCGATCTGCGGCTGGCGCCGAACAACGGCGCGGCGCGGTCGGCGGCCAGGCGGATGCGCTCGGCCAGCGCATCGCTGCTGACCTGGTGGTTCTGGAAATCGCCGGGGCTGCCATACACGCCGATCGGTAGCGTCAGCGCCTGCAGGAATCCGAACAAGGGCCGCAGCTGATGCTCCAGCACCAGCGCGTGCCGGTCGCTGCCACCCGTGGCCGCCAGCAGCACGGGCTTGCCGGCCAGCGCCTCCTGCCCCACCAGGTCGAACAGATGCTTGAAATGGCCGGGATAGGACCCGCGATAGACAGGCGCCGCCACCACCAGCAGGTCGGCGGACTCGATCGCAAGCAGCTCGTTTTCAATCTCCGGCGGCAGTTCGGCGCGCGTCAGCGCGGCGCCCAGTGGGCGGGCGATCTCGCCCAGGTTGACGATATGGCTGTGCAGCAGCAGCTTGCCATCGAGCTCGCCAAGCAACGCCCGCACCAACGCGAGCGTGCGCGAGGGCTGTTGCGTACTGCCGTTGACGGCGACCACTTTCAGCGGTGTAGCCATTGGAAAAACCTCCTGTCGATATCGATTGGTCCTGGATTCGCGCATTGCAATGCCTGCCCGGTGCCGCGCTTGCGACAGCGCCGTTGTCCGCAGGCTTTGTCCGTCTCAAGCGGTCGCTTACAAGTCCCTCACGATAGCGCAGCACAGCAAGCCGCCGAAGGACGAAATTCGTCTTTGCATAGATGCGTGGGGTGTATATGCGAATGCGAATCCCGACCGCCATCGCGTGCGCTGCGGCCCTCCCCCGCTTCGCGCCGGCTGTGCGGATTTCGCGTTTGCATATCCGGAATCACTCGCTCGCGAGCGCGAGGCGCAGGCCATGCCGGGATTGGTCTGGCCTGCCCGCGCTGGCACATGGCAAGGCAGGGAAGAGGCCGCGTCGACGCAGGGGGAGCTGAAACTGGAAGCAGCGGGGCAATCCCTGACTGCCGCGCCCGACGACGCCTACTGGCAGGCCCGTCCGCAGGCCGCCAGGCGCAGGGAGAGCCGGAATACCGCGCAGCAGGCGCTGACGGCCGCAGCATGATCGCCGCAGCCGCCCTGGAACTGGATACCGCCGCCGGCACGCTGCTGCTCTGCCGGCCGGACGGGCAACGCCAGTCGCTCCGTCACGCCGGGCAACCAGCCACACCGTTCTCGTACTACGGCGCCACCTTGGCTGCCTGGTACGCAGCGTAGAGCTTCTTGAACACAGGGCCGGGCTCGCCGCTGCCGATGGTCTTGCCGTCGATGGTCACCACCGCGAGGATCTCCTTGCTGGCCGACGTCAGCAGTACCTCCTCGGCAGCCATTACCTCGTCCTGCGAAATCCGGCGCGCTTCCAGCGAGATATCCAGCGCCGCGCACAACTCCTCCATCCAGCCGTAGCGGATGCCTTCCAGGATCAGGTTGTCCTTCGGCGGCGCCGAGACCCGGCCCTTGCCGACCACCCAGACATTCGACGCCGAGGCTTCGGTCAGCGCGCCGTCGCGGAACTGGATGGTCTCGGTGACACCATGCTCCGCCGCGTTCTGCGCCGCCAGCACATTGCCCAGCAGGGAGGTCGACTTGACCTGGCAGTGCAGCCAGCGCTTGTCCTCGGCCGTCACGCAGGCCACGCCCTTCTCGCGCATGTCCGCCGACGGCAGCGACATGGGGTTGGTCATGATCAGCACCGTCGGCGTCACCTCCTTGGGGAAGGCATGGGTGCGCCGTGCCACGCCGCGCGTGACCTGAATGTAGACCATCTGGTCGCTCAGGCCGTTGGCGCGCACCACGCGGTCGATCAGCGCCATCCACTCCGGCTCGGCGTGCGGGTTGGGAATGCCGATGGTTGCCAGGCTGCGCGCCAGGCGGGCCAGGTGCTGCTGCAGGCGGAAGGGCTTGGCGCCGTAGATGGGGACGACTTCATACACGCCGTCGCCAAAGATAAAACCGCGGTCCAGCACGGGGATGCGGGCTTCTGACAAAGGCGTGAGTTCGCCGTTGAGGTAGACGATTTCGTCGTTCATGTTGGGTAGCGCCAGGGTGGGGAGAGCGGTAAAGGGACGGAAGCGGAATCCGTCGGTTGACGCATTGTTCCATAAGCCCCGGCGGGCGCTTATGCAAAATCGGCATGAACTGCCCGAGGACGGCCCCGGGGGCCACCGGGTGATGCCTGTATCACTACGGGCAGTTGGCCATCCTTGAGCCCGCCGCAAGAATCATTTGCCTGTTACAGGGTTTTTGCAAAAGCGGCCCGTCCCGATAATCCATACATCATCCCGGCAACACCGCCGGGCGGCCCGGGCCCCAGGTCCATCCAGGGCCGGCCCCCTGTGGCCGCTTCTTGCCTGGCCAAACCGACGAGCGAGAGAAACCATGCTGTTCACCCCCTACACCTTCGGCCATATCACCACCCGCAACCGCATCGTGATGCCGCCCATGACCCGTTCGCGTGCCGCCGCCGGCGACGTGGCAACGGACCTGATGGCCGAGTATTACAGTCAGCGCGCCACTGCTGGCCTGATCATCTCGGAAGGCACGCAGATCAGCCGGCAAGGCCAGGGCTATGCCTGGACGCCTGGCATCTACAGCCCCGGACAGGTCACAGCATGGCGCAAGGTCACCGACGCAGTGCACGCCGCCGGCGGCAAGATCTTCGCGCAGCTCTGGCACGTCGGCCGCGTGTCGCATACCACGCTGCAGCCGGGTAACACCGCGCCAGTGTCGTCGTCGGCGCTGGTCGCCGAGGGCGTCAAGGTGTTTGTCGATGCCACCGGCCAGGGCCCGCAGGGCGGTGTCGGCGAGATGATCCAGCATTCCGCCCCGCGCGCGCTGAACATTGACGAGATCCCCGGCATCGTGGCCGACTACGCGCAAGCGGCGCGCAACGCGCTGGCAGCCGGCTTCGACGGGGTCGAACTGCATGGCGCCAATGGCTACCTGATCAACCAGTTCATCGACTCGCAGGCCAATACCCGCGGCGACGAATACGGCGGCTCGCTCGCCAACCGGTTGCGCTTCCTCAAGGAAGTCGCGCAAGCGGTGACCGACGTAGTCGGCAAGGACCGCATCGGCGTGCGCCTGGCGCCGCTCACCACGCTGCAAGGCGCGGTCGACGATACGCCCGAAGCGACTTACCTTGCCGCGGCACACGCGCTCGGCCAGATCGGCGTGGGCTATATCCATATCGCCGAAGCAGACTGGGAAGACGCACCCGTGATGCCAGCCACGTTCAAGGAAGCGCTGCGCGCCATCTATCCCGGCACGCTGGTCTACTCGGGCAACTACAGCAAGGCACGCGCGGAAGAAGCGCTCACTAAAGGCTGGGCCGACCTGATCGGCTTCGGGCGCCCGTTTATCGCCAACCCTGATCTGCCCTACCGGCTGCAGCACGATCTGCCGCTCAATGCCGGCGACCGCTCGAAGTATTTCGGCGGCGGTGCCGCGGGATACACCGATTACCCGAGATTTACGCCGCAGGGCGAGAGCGAAACCAAGGCCGCGGCCTGAGCCGCTGCCGGTGCGCTGCCGTGCTTTCATGAAACGGGCGATGAAGCGGCCCGCGCCGTGCAACTGGCGTCGGCAGCGTAGAAGGCGCCCGTGGATGTCAACAAAAGCGATATCGCCACCGGGCTGCCAAGCACCTGGCGGCACGGATCGGAGGCCAGACGTACAACGAAGCCAGCAAACACACCGGATTCGTACCATTTAGGACGTGTCCGATTTCATTGCCAGCATGCCGCCAGTAAACTGGCGGCATGCCTTCCGCTGCCGCCCCCCTTCCCTCCGACATCCACGCCCTGCAGGCGCTGAGGCGCGCGCGCGCCGGGTTGCTGCCCGAACGGGACGCTACGCTGCGGCAGCGCAATGCGGAGGTATCGCAGTCGATGCGCGCGCCGGCCCGCGAACCGCACTAATGCCCGTTGGACAATTCTATGAAGATTGCACTGCTCGCGGATCTGTCGCTTAAGGCCAGGATCATGGCAGAGGCCCTCTCCCGCGCCGGGGTGTATTGCCACACCTACCACGCAAGCCGCGAGTTCTTTCGCGGCATCGACCAGTCCGGTTACGATGTCCTGCTGGTTGACCACGAACTGGCCGACCTGCCCGCGGTTGAGGCTGTGTGCGCGCTGCGCAGCGCCGGGCGCTGCAAGGTGCCGGTGCTGGTGGTTTCCAACCGCCGTGACGAGGACTCGGTCGTCAATACCCTGCAAGCCGGGGCCGACGACTATATGATCCACCCCCTGCGCTTGCGCGAACTGGTGGCCCGCCTGCACGCGCTGCAGCGCCGCGCGGCCTCGCACCAGCAAGCCCCGAGCCCGGACATCACGGTCGGCCACTATTCACTGGATTGCCAGTCGCACCAGGCCGTGTTTCAGGGGCGCCGCATGCCCCTGACCCCCAAGGAGTTCGATCTTGCTTCGCTGCTGTTTTCCAGCGTCGGCCGCGTCTTGTCCCACGCCTACATCGAATGCGCGATCTGGGGCTATGCGCTGCCGCCGCGGTCGCGCGCGCTGGCCAGCCTGGTGTCGCGCCTGCGCGCGACCCTGGAGCTGCATCCCCGGAATGGCCTGGTCATCATGGTCGTGTATGGCCACGGTTATCGCCTGGATGAAACCGGTGCCAGGCGGCAACGGCCGAGCCCGCACATGATTGGCTGAGCGACGGCTGCCGCGCCGGCTTCGGTAACATCCCATCCGTGGCGCCCTCAATCCCAAACCGGCGCCAACCCCTCCGGACTAGTCAGCCTCCCGCCCCTCTCCAACCCGGCAATCCCTGCCATCTCTGCCTCCGACAAGCGCACATCAACGGCCCCCAGATTACTCTTCAGGTTAGCCCGCTTGGTCGAAGACGGAATCACCGCATAGCCAAGCCGCATGGCCCAGGCCAGCACCACCTGCGCAGGCGTGGCGCCGTGCCGCTGCGCGATCTCCCGGATCACCGGGTCCTGCAGCGCCTTGCCGTAGGCCAGCGTCATATACGACGTAATGTGAATGCCCTGGCTGCGCGCGAAGTCCGCGACCTTGCGGTTCTGCAGGAAGGGATGCAACTCGATCTGGTTGGTGGCGATCGCTCCGGCGCCAACGGCATCGATCGCCTGCCGCATCAGGTCGACGGTGAAGTTGGATACACCGATCTGACGGGTAAGCCCTTGCTCGCGGGCCTCGGCCAGCGCCGTCATGCATTCGGCGACCGGGACCGTGTTGTCCGGCGACGGCCAATGGATCAAGGTCAGGTCGACATGGTCGGTGCGCAGCCTGGCGAGACTCTCCTTCAGACTGGGCACCAGTCTGTCGCGTGAGAGATTCTCGACCCAGATCTTGGTCGTCACGAACAGGTCGGCACGGGCGACGCCGCTCTCGGCGATGGCCTGGCCGACTTCGGCCTCGTTGCCGTAGATCTGCGCGGTGTCGATCGCGCGGTAGCCAACGTCGAGGCCGTTGCGCACGGAATCGATGACAGTCTGGCCTTGCAGGCGGAAGGTACCGAGGCCAAGGGCGGGAATGGGCATTGTTGTTTCCTGATTCGGGGTTGTATCTGGCCGATGGGGCCATGGCTTGCCGCAACGCAAGCCTTGCTTGCCTTCACAGCGAACATGCCCCGAGTATCCGCGCTGCCCGCCGCGAGAAAAACCATGTCCCGCGCAGAAGATACTTGATTCCGGAGCAAGAATGGAGCGCGCGCTGCCTCCGCTATTGCCGCGCGGGCGGGAGATAGGGCTCCACCCGCGCCCCGTCCATGGCATAGCCGGCGTAGCCCATCATGGTGTCTGCCCGCTCGACCCGCATCGCGCCGCCGATCCACACGGTGTCCATGGTGCGCAGCCCCGGCAACGGCTTGTCCGTGCGGACGTGGATGACCTGGTTGGCGGGCGGCGGTGGCACGTGGATGCACGCGCCGAAGTACGGCACCAGCAAGAACTCGCGAATCGCCTCGCCTTCTGCGTCGAGCGAAACCACAAAACCGGCAAGACGTACCGCCGCGCCAGCCAGCGCGGGTTCAACGGGCGCGTTCTTCCAGTACTGCCGTGCCTTATACAGGGCAATCTGCGCGCGGGGATCGGCGTCGTCGAGCTCGTCGAGCTTCAGGCCCTTGAACGGCGCCAGCGGGTCCCAGCCCTTTGGCAGCAGATCTCGCCACGCTATCTCGCGGAAGGCGGGGTCAGGCGTGGAAGGCGCGACGGCAGGGCGCAACGCCTCGCCTACTGCATAGGCGGATGCGTGCGTGGCGGCGCTCGCAGTGACGCCGGACTCCGGCGCGGACAGCGGCCGGAAGAAATACGCCGCGCCTCCGCCGGCCAGCGCGATGACAGTGAGCGCAAGCAACGTGCGCCGGAAGCGGGCAGGCATTAGCGTCCTCGTCTTCATGTCGTCGGCATCAGCCCGTCGGCCAGGCTCAGGCGATAGGCGCGCCATCCAGGCAGCAGGCTCACGCAGAAGCCGGCGCCCACCGTGGCGGCCAGCAGCGGCCATTCGCCGGGCGTGGGCCAGGCTGCGGGCACCGTTACGCCGAAGGCGGATTGCAGGTAAGGGCCGGACACCGCCGCCAGCACCGTCACCAGCGCGAGGCCAAGGAGCGCGCCCGCCAGCATCACCACCAGCCCTTCCAGCGCCAGCATCGCCAACAGGTCGCCCGGCCGTGCGCCGACCGAGCGCAGGATGGCGAGTTCGCGCCGCCGCTCGCCCAGCGCGGCAAGAATGGACGACGCTAGCCCCGCTAGCCCGACCACCACCACCAGCCCCGACACCACCAGCAACGCGCGCTCGGCGACACCGGTCACGCGCCATAGCTCATCCAGCGCCACGCCCGGCAGCACCGCCATCAGCGGCTCATGCGGGTCTTCGGCAATCTCCCGCTGCACGGTGAAGACTTGCGACCTGAGCTTCAGTCCGACCAGCACGCCGGTCACGCTATGGGGCGTCAGGTCGAACTTGCGTACCTGCTCCGGGAGGATGGCAAGGCCCGGCAGCGGCATGCCGCCCTCCCAGCCAAGGTGGATGGCCTGCAGCGCTTCCAGCCCGATATGCGCGGTGCGGTCCACCGGCGTGCCGGTGCGCGCCAGGATGCCGCTCACGACGAAGGGCCTGTCCTCATGCCCGGCATGGCCTGCGTGCGCCGGCCCGTCGCCATCGCCATCCCCGTGGCTCAATACGATGCGGTCGCCCACGCGATAGCCCAGCCGGTTTGCCACCTCGGCGCCGAGCACGGCATCGAACAGCGCCGCGAACGGCTTGCCCTGCGCGAGGACCAGCGGTTGCCGGTCGCCGTAGCGGTAATGCACGTAGTAGCCGGGGGTGGTCGCCAGCACCGGGAAGCCGCGGTGCGAGTCGCCCAGCGAAAGCGGAATGGTCCACGCCACGGCCGGATGGCCTGCCAGCCGCCGGGCGCTGTCCCAGCTCATATTGTTGGTCGTGCCGCCAAGGTGGAACACGGTGTACAGCATCAACTGGACCGGGCTGGTGCGCGCGCCCACCACCAGGTCGGTGCCGGACACCGATTGCGCAAAACTCGCCCGTACCTGGTGCCGGATGCGCTCCACGCCCAGCAGCATGGCGGTGGACATGGCAATCGCCAGCAGCATCAGCAGCAGGTTGAAGCGGCGGTTCCATGCGCTGCGCGCGGCCATCGCGAGCATCAGCATCACGCCGGCCCCGCCGCATGCGGCGCATGGGCCGCCGGCAACAACAACCGCCGCTGGAAGCGCGTGGCCAGGCGTTCGTCATGGCTGACAAACACCAGGCTGGCGCCGGCAATTCCGCATTCCCGCTGCAGCAAGTCCATGAAAGCCTGCTGTCGCGGCGCGTCCAGCGCAGAAGTGGGTTCATCGGCAAGCACGAGGCGCGGCCGGCCGATCAGCGCTCGGGCCGCCGCCACGCGCTGCTGCTGGCCGACGGAAAGCCGGGTCACGGCACGCTGCCACAGCGCACGCGGCAGGTCGAGCTGCGCAAGCAGCGCATGCGCGGCGGCTTGCGGCGTCGCGCCCTGCGCCGCGCTGCGCTCGCGACGGCTGCGCGAGAAGCGGCACGGCAGCAGCACGTTGTCCACGACGGAAAGATAGGGCAGCAGGTTGAACTGCTGGAAGATGAGGCCGATATGGTCGGCCCGGAAGCGGTCGCGCCGCGGCGCGCTAAGCGCATCCGGCGCCGTGCCCAGCACGCGCAGGCTGCCCCGCTGGGGCGCCAGCACCCCGGCCAGCACCGACAGCAAGGTGCTCTTGCCGCTGCCGCTCTGGCCACAGACGAATACCTGCTCGCCCGCGTCCAGCCGGAACCGGTCGAGCCGCAGGCAAGGCGCGGCCTGCCCGGGCCATGTGAACGCGATGCCCCGCAGGTCGATGACGGGATCGCCGTTGGTGCCGTTCGCCGCGTTGATCAGGTCGATCCCGCTGGTATTGCTGGCCATCCGATGCCCTCCTCGCGCCGCCAGGCATAATGCAACAAAGTTGCATTATGCTGTCAGCCGGAGAAGGAAGGCAATAGCGCACGTGACGCCGGGCGATCGGATGCCACGTTGGCGAGCCCTTGCGCGGCATCAAACGGGAGCCATCCTGTGAATCCGTTCGGTACACTTATAGTCCCGTCGAGACCGCCCGGATCAATGCGCCCGCTCAAATGATCCGCGCCTCCGGCCAACGAATGCAGATACATCACTCCATGCTCAAGGAAACAGCGGAAGCCCGCCCCACACGCCGTTATGTGGAGAAACGCGACGCGATTCTCGACGCGGCTGCCCGCCTGTTCAACCGGAAGGGCTTGCGTGGCGCCACGCTCTCGGACGTTGCGCAGGAAGTCGGGCTCAGCACCAACAGCATCACCTACTACTACCGCAAGAAGGAAGACCTTGTGGTGGCCTGCCTGATGCGCACGATTGACGAGATGGCGGGCATCGCCGACGCCACGGCCGACGAGCCCGGCCCGGAGGCACGGGTGCGCCGGTTTATCGCGCTGTTCTTCGAGCGGCTGGCCAGGACGGCAACGGGAGAGCGCCCGGAGCTGATGAGCTTTCGCGAGATCCGCTCGCTGCCGGACACCCACGCGGACGTTGCCTTCGAGGCGTATACCGACATGTTCCGGCGTATCCGCAAGCTGCTGCGTGCGGAAGCACCGCGGAGCCCCGCGCAACGCAGCGCGCTCAGCGCGGCAGCGCACTTGCTGCTGTCGCTCACCAGCGGCGCGATGACATGGGTCGAGCGCTACGAACCGCAGGACTACCCGAAAGTCGCGGAAACGGTCGTGGATCTGCTGCTCAACGGCTTTGCGTCGCCTTCCTCGAAATGGGACGACACCACTCCCGCCTCGCCGCCGCTGCCGGTGATCGACACACCCGAGACAACTCAGGAAGCCTTCCTGCGCGCCGCTACCGAGTTACTCAACGAACTGGGCTATCGCGGCGCCTCCGCGGATCGCATTTCCGCGCGGCTGAATCTCACCAAGGGATCGTTCTATCACCACAATGAGAACAAGGACGACCTGATTTCCGCCTGCTTCGACCGCATGTTCGCGGTCATCCGGGATGCGCAGTCGAAGGTGGAGGAAGGGCCGGGCACGGGCTGGGACAAGTTGTGCGCGATCTCGCGTGCGCTGGTGAGCTATCAGTTCTCTAGCAAGGGGCCGCTGCTGCGGCTGACCATCTATGGGGCGCTGCCGGAGGAGATGCGCAAGGAGAAGATGTTGACGATGAGCCGGCTGTCTGCACGGTTTACGCGGTTTCTGGTGCAGGGGATGCAGGATGGGTCGATCCGGCCGATGGATCAGTCGATTGCTTCGTTGCAGGTGAATGGGATGATTAATGCGGCGGTGGAGTTGCAGCGGTGGGTGCCGGATGCTTCGGGGGGGAATGCTGGGGATTTGTTTATTCGGCCTTTATTTATGGGGTTGTTTTCTGGGGAGTGATGGGGGTTTCTATTTTTCGGTGTGTTTTTTGGGGGATGATGGCTTTATTTTGGTGGTGTTGGTTTTTGCACCCAAAAGCGTACGACATCCCCCTGCGGGGGATGTCGTATTCCTTTGGGTGCAATAACCAACACCGCCAAATTAAAATCAAACTCAAATCAAATTTAGAGAAAATTCAGACCAAAAAACAATACCCTACCCCTCCAAATGGCAAGCCACCATCTGCCCACCCCCCCTCTCCCTCAACACCGGATCCTCCACCCTACACCGCTCAGTAGCCTGCGCGCAGCGCGGATGAAACCTGCACCCCGACGGCGGATTCAACGGACTCGGCACCTCCCCTTTCAGCACAATCCGCTCCCGCCTTTCCTCTGCTTCGACACTGGCCACCGGCACGGCGGACAGCAACGCCCTGGTATAGGGATGCCGCGGATTCGCATATAGCTCGTCACGGCTGGCGATCTCCACAATGCGCCCGAGATACATCACGGCAATCCTGTCGCTGATGTGCCGCACCACCGCGAGATCGTGGGCAATAAAGACATAGGTCAACCCAAGCCGCCGCTGCAACTCCATGAACACATTGACCACCTGCGCCTGAATCGACACGTCCAGCGCGGAGACCGGCTCGTCGCAGACAATCAGGCTGGGCTCCACGGCCAAAGCGCGGGCAATGCCGATGCGCTGGCGCTGTCCCCCGGAAAACTCGTGCGGGTAGCGGTCCGCCATGTAGGGCAACAGCCCCACCATCTGCAACAGCTCCGCGATGCGCGCGCCATAACGCGCCTTGTCGCTCGCCATGCCATGCACCTCCAACGGCTCACCGATGATATCGCGCACCTTCATGCGCGGATTCAGCGATCCGAACGGGTCCTGGTAGACCATCTGCACGCTGCGCCGGAAGTTCTTTTCCTGCGCCTTGCTGAAGGTGGAGAAGTCGTCCCCGTCGAAGGCGATCCGTCCGCCGCTGGCGGCGAGCATCTTGATGATGGCCAGCCCGGTCGTGGATTTTCCGCAGCCGCTTTCACCAACGAGGCCGAGCGTCTCGCCACGCCTGAGCGTGAACGACACGCCGTCCACGGCCTTCACAGATCCCACTTGACGCTTGATGAAGAGGCCCTTGGTCACGGGGAAATGAACCTTGAGGTTCTCGACGCGCAGGATCTCGTCGCCAATCTCGCCATACCGGGGCGCGGCAGACGCCACCTGTGTCTCAGTCTGCATCATGGAGGAAGCATGCCTTGTAGTGGTTCGGGCGAACGGCGCGCAGCGCCGGGCGCGACAGGGCGCATTGATCGGAGGCGAGCTTGCAGCGCGGCATGAAGGCACAGCCGGGCGGCAGCGCGGTCAGGTCGGGCGGCTGGCCGTCGATCGGCACCAGCGGCTGACGGGTATCGCCGTCAATGCGCGGCACCGAGGCCATCAGGCCACGCGTGTACGGGTGCGACGGATGGCCATACAGCTCCCGCGCGCTCGCGGTCTCGACCATGCGCCCGCCGTACATCACGGCCACGCGATCGGCATAGCGCGCCACCACGCCCAGGTCGTGCGTGATCAGGATCAGCGCCGTGTCCGACTTGCTGGCGAGATCCTTCAGCAAGTCGAGAATCTGGGCCTGCACCGTGACGTCGAGCGCAGTGGTCGGCTCGTCGGCGATGATCAACTGCGGCTTGCAGGCCAGCGCCATGGCAATCATGGCGCGCTGGCGCATCCCGCCCGAGAACTGGTGCGGATAGGCGCCCAGCCGGCTTTCCGCTTCCGGGATCTGCACCTTGCCGAGCAGCTCGCCGGCAATGCCGAGCGCGGTCTTCCACGGCATGCCCTGATGCAGGTTCATCGGCTCGGCGATCTGCTTGCCCACGGTCAGCGCCGGATTCATCGAGGACATCGGCTCCTGGAAGATCATGGCGATGCGGTTGCCGCGAATCGCGCGCATGCGCGCCGGACTGAGCCGCAGCAGGTCTTGTCCGTCGAACAGGATCTCGCCCGATTCGATCCGCCCGGCCGGGCTGGGAATCAGCCCGAGGATCGACAGCGCGGTCACGCTTTTTCCCGAGCCGGATTCGCCGACGATAGCCAGCGTCTCGCCCGGCGCCACGTCGAACGAGACCTGGTCGACCGCCGTCACCACGCCGCGGTCTGTACGGAACCGCGTAGTCAGCTTGTTCACCTGCAGAATGGGCTGCGTCATGCGCCTCCTCCGAGCGGCAAAGTGGCAAAGTGGCAAAGTGGCCAATTGCCTGAATGACGGTATTGCGCGGGCCGGGCGCTCCGGCCCGCGCGTTCGCGTCACGGGTTCAGAATCCCATCTTCTTCTTCATGTCCTGGTCGATCCACATCCGCGCGTAGATCGGGCCGGGACGCACCGCGCCCGCACGCAGTTCGGCGTCGTAGTTCCTCACCCAGGGCCACCATGCGGTGTACTGGTAAGGGATCGGCAGCCAGATATACGGCGCATCCGCCAGCACGTCCCGCGTCAGCGCGCGCAATGCCTCCTGGCGGCGGCCGAGGTCGCGCATCTGGAAGGCTTCGTTCACGCGCTGCTCGTACTTCGGATCGCCCCACTGCGCAGCATTCCACACCTGGCCCTTCACGAAGCTCTTGCGGATCGTGGTGGTCGGGTTGGTATGCCCGTTGCTCATCAGGTAGCCGGGCGCATTGGTCTTGGTGGTCATGGCCGACAGGAAGGCGCCGTACTCCATCGGCTGGATCTCGATGCGCACGCCGACCTGTTCGAGATAGGCTCCGATCAGCGGCAGCAGCTCCAGGTGCTCGGGCTGGCAGGCGCATACCTGCACCTTGAACGTGAAGCCTTTCGCATAGCCCGCCTCCGCCAGCAGCTTGCGTGCCTTGTCCGGGTTGTAGGTGAACAGCTCCTTCACCTGTTCCGGCATGGCGCTCAGCGGTTCGAAGTAGCCTGCGTAATCCGGATGCTGCGGATAGGCGAACAGTTCGGCATTGCCGCCGTAGAACTGCTTGACGATCTCCTGCTTGTTGACCGCCATGTTCAGCGCGCGCCGCACCCGGACGTCGTTGAACGGCTTGGTGTCGACGCGCAGCGCCACGTACTGGCCATTGGTCGACAACCAGCGCGACCACTTGAGCGCCGGCGCGCTCTTCTTGAGTTCATCGACAGCGGTCCAGCGGACATACTCCAGCACGTCGAGCTTGCCGGTGCGCAGCATGGTGTTGCGGGTGGACTCGTCCTTGACCGTGCGCAGTACCACCTTGTCGACGAAGGGCAGCTTGTAGTCCTTGCCGCCGATCTTGTCGCTGTCCCAGTATTGCGCGTTCTTGGTATAGGTGCTGGAAGTGCCCTGCACGAAGTTGCTCAGCAGGAAGGGCCCGCTGCCGTTCACATTCTTCCAGTTGCCAGCGCCGGCGGCCGCCACTTCCTTGGGCATGATGCCGGAGTAGTAGCCCCAGCCAAAGCGGTAATCCCATTCGGCGTTGTATTCCTTGAAGCGGAATACCACGGTGTACTTGTCGGTCGCCTCGACCTTGGTGAGGTGGTCGTAGTAGGTCGGGATCTTCTTGGCGCTGCTGTTCATCCGGGTATAGCTGAAGACCACGTCGTCGGCCACCAGCTCGCGCTCTTCCATCACGCCGGCCTTGGCGGGAAACTTGACGCCCTTGCGCAGCCTGACTTCCAGCGTCAGCGGATCGACCCACTTCCAGCTCTCGGCAAGCTCGCCGCGGATCGCATCCTCCGGCAGCCAGGCGTCCGCCTGGAAGGCATATTTGCCGCCGTTGCGCCTGGACTTGGAAAGATCGGCCACGAAGAGCTGCTCGTAGACCTGCCCGGTATCGTAGTTCTGCTTCCAGTTCCAGTCTGCCAGGTCCCAGGACAAGGCCGAGATGGTCGGATACATCGAGCCGATTTCGAGATTGCCGCCGTATTTCGGCGCTTCGGCCTGCGCACTGGCCACGCCGGCGGACAGCGCCAGTGCCACGCCCGTTGCCACCGAGACTATTGTTCTTTTCAAACCGCGTCCCTCCATCGTTGTCTCCTAGTTGCGCCCGTCAAGTCGCGACGCAAGCGATGCGCCCGCGCCCCTGGATCCTCCCGGGCCGGCGTCATGGCGCCGGCCTCTGGTATCGCGTTACCGCGTGCCGCGCATGCGCGGATCGAGCAGGTCGCGCAGTGCGTCGCCATAGACGTTGATGGCATAGACGACCACGGTGAGGCAGATGCCGGGGGCCAGCGCCAGCCAGGGCCCCTGGAACATGAAGGTACGGCCGTTGCCGGAGAGCATGCCGCCCCAGGTCGGCGCCGGCGGCGGCACGCCGAGCCCGAGGAAGGACAGTCCGGACTCGGCCAGGATGGCCGTGCCCACGCGCGTGGTGAACAGCACGATGATGGGCGGCAGCACGTTGGGCAGGATATGGCGCCACAGGATGCGGCCGGTGGAAGCGCCCATGGACTGCGCGGCGTGGACGTACATGTTCTCGCGTACAGAGACCACCGCGCTGCGGATGATGCGCGATCCGCCGACGCCCAGCAACAGGCCAAGCGTGCCGATGATCTGCCAGCTGCCCGGGCCGAGCACGGACACCACCACGATCAGGATCACCAGGTCCGGAAAACTCATCCACGCATCCACCATGCGCTGCACGATCAGGTCGAACTTGCCGCCAAGGTAGCCCGACAGGATGCCGATCACCACCGACACCGCTGTGGCCAGCGTGGCGGCCGACAGCCCGATGATCACGGAAAGCTGCGCCCCGTACAGGCAGCGCGACAGCATGTCGCGCCCGAGGTTGTCGGTGCCGAAGGGATACGCCCACGACGGTGGCTGCAGCCGCTTCATCATGCTGATCTCGTTGACGCCATATGGCGCCAGCCAGTCGGCGAAGACGCCGCAGAACAGGAAGATCAGGCAGATCACCGCGCCGGCGGCGCCCAGCGGCTTCTCCCGGAAAAGGCGCTTCACCAGGGCAAGGGCAGCGACAGCCCAACCCGTGCCGGACATCTCCCGCGGCGGTTGCACCGCCTGGATTGCGGGGGCGTTTGCGATTGGACGGGCCATCAGCGATGCCTCACTTTCGGATCGAACAGCCCGTAGCTCAGGTCCACGAGCAGGTTGATAAGCATGACTGCCACGCCGACCACCAGGAACACACCGGTGATGACGGGATAGTCCCGCTGGTTGACCGCGTCCAGCAACAGCAATCCCATGCCCGGCAGCGCGAAAATCTGCTCGATCACCACCGCGCCGCCGATCAGCAGCGGCGCTTGCAGGCCGATAAGCGTCACCACCGGGATCAGCGCGTTGCGCAGCGCATGGCGCAGGATCACCAGGCGTTCGTTCAGTCCCTTGGCCCATGCCGTGCGGATGTAGTCCTGCCGCAGCACCTCCAGCATCATCGTGCGCGTCATCCGCATGGTGATGGCGGACAGCGCCATGCCGAGGATGATGGCGGGCACCAGCATGTTGCTGATGTGCTGGAGCGGATCTTCAAGGAAGGGGACGTAGCGTACCTCCGGCGACCAGCCCCACCACACCGAGGGAAACACCATGACCATCGTGCCCAGCCAGAAGCTCGGCACCGCGAGCATCAGGATGGAGAAGGAGCGCGCCACGTAGTCGGCCGCGGTGTCCTGCCGGATGGCCGACAGCACGCCGACGGGCAACGCTACCGACAGCGCCACGAACAAGGCCAGCGCGCCGAGCGAAAACGTCGCAGGCATGCGCGCCACCACCATCTTCAGCACCGGCTCGCCCTGCCACAGCGACTGGCCCAGGTCGCCGTGCAGCGCGATGCTGCCGACCCAGTGCAGGTACTGGCGCCACATCGGCTGGTCCAGCCCGAGCGCGCGGATCAGGTCGTCGCGGCTTTTTGCATCGGCGCTGATGTCGTTCTGGCTCAGCATCAGGTCAACCACATCGCCCGGCACCATGCGCACGATCACGAAGACGATCAGGCTGGCGAACAGCAGCGTCGGCAGCAGCGCCAGCAAGCGGCGCAGGATGTAGGCGCTCATAGCGTGGCGCCCGCTTCGAAGAAAGATACCGTAGATACGATAATTCTTGCCGCCCCGACCATAGCATCTCCTGTTCGGTGCTTCATGTGGCTGACCCGTGCCGCATGCCGGAATCGCTTTACGCTCAAATAAAGCGAACTACAACCAGAAATAGAGAATCCGCACGACGATTTTCCACCGGACTGCTGTTTATGCAGATAGCGTACTTAGCATACCCAGAGTTCTAATTCGTGACAACCGAACTCGCCCTTGAATGTCTAGTGGATTTACCTAGGGTCCGCGTTCGCGGCGCGCACGTTGTGCAATGCAAACCCGCCAGCGCAGGAGCGAGGGCGAGCGCAGGCCCCGCGCCTGCGCGCGGAAGACCTGCGAAACGGTTTCAGGATGGTGCGCTGCGGCGCTCAGTAGCCGCGCAGCGTGGCCCAGCGATGCGCGTGGAAGTTGGTATCGCCGAGCAGTGTTTGCGCGGCGCAAGCGCGCTTCATATAGAAGCCGATCTCGAACTCGTCGGTCATGCCGATGCCACCGTGCATCTGCACGCCTTCCTGCACCGCAAGCGTCGCCGTGCTGCCGGCCCGCGCCTTGGCGGCCGATACGAGGGCAACAGGCTGGGCGGGGCTTTCGTCGAGCAACTGCTGGCTGCGCAACACCGCCGAGCGCGTGATCTCGATTTCGCTGAACAGGTGGGCGGCGCGATGCTGCAGCGCCTGGAATTCACCGATGATCTTGCCGAACTGCCTGCGCTCCTTCAGGTACCGCAAGGTACGTTCGAACGCCTCGTCGGCAATGCCGACGAGTTCCGACGCCAGCGCGGCGCGCGCGATATCGAGGACCTGGTCGAGCATGGCCGCGCCGCCGCCCACCTGGCCGAGCACGGCGCCGGCGTCGACCCGAACATCCCGGAACCGAACCCGGGCCGCATTGCGGGCATCCGCCATCACGGTACGCTCGATGTCGATGCCATCGCTGCCACGCGGAACCAGGAAGAGCGTGATGCCATCCGGGTCGGCCGTGTCGCCACTAGTGCGGCCCACTACGATCAGCGTATCCGCGATATGCCCGTCGATGACGAACACCTTGGCGCCATTGAGCACGTAGCCACCGTCCTGCTGCGCCGCACGCAGCGCCTGCCGTTCCGGCCGGTGCGCCGCGCTCTCGTCGATCGCCAGTGCCGTCAGGTGCTTGCCGGCGGCGATGGCTGGCAACAGCTTCGCCTTTTGCGCTTCGCTGCCGCACCGTGAGATCAGCGATGCGCCAAGCAAGGCGGTGGAGAAGAATGGCGTGGGCGCCAGCGTGCGGCCAAGCGCTTCCATGAGGACGCCAGCCTCCACCACACCAAGCTCGCTGCCGCCATACTGCTCGGGGATCAGCACGCCGGCAAAGCCCAGTCCGGCGAAGTCCTTCCAGAGTTGGGTCGAGAAGCCGGTCTCGTCGCGCGTATCGCGCAGCTTGCGCAACATCGCGACCGGCGCGCTTTCGCGCAGGAATGCCAGGGCGCTGTCCCGCAGCATCTCCTGGGTCTGGTTCAATACGATGGCCATGGTCGTTTTCGAAGCGTGGCGTTCAGGCGGGGTCAGGCGCCGGGCAAGCCAAGCAGGCGCTTGGCAACAATATTGAGCTGCACTTCGCTCGTGCCGCCCTCGATCGAGTTGGCTTTGCTGCGCAGCCAGCCGCGCGCGGTGGCGCCATCCTGGCTGCGCTCGCTCTCCCATTCCAGCGCTTCGCTGCCGCCGATCGACATCAGCAGTTCATAGCGCCGCTTGTTGAGTTCGGCCCCGTAGTACTTCAGCACCGAGGAGAACGCCGCGATGCCCTCGCCTTGCCTGGCGAGGTCCACCGCCCGCTCGCCCGCCAGCCCGAAGGCCAACTCGTCGATCTCGAAGGTGGCGATCTGCGCGCGCAGCATCGGCGCATCGACCTCGCCGCGTTCGTTCTGGCCCAGCGTGTCGCGGGCAAGCCTGCCCATCGGCGGGCGCTGCCCGCGGCTGCCGATGGCGCTGATCATTTCGCGCTCGTGCGTCAACAGGTACTTGGCGATGGTCCAGCCGCCGTTCGGCTCGCCGACCAGGTTGCCGCGCGGCACCACGACATCATCGAAAAAGGTCTCGCAGAATGGCGACTTGCCCGAGATCAGCACGATCGGGCGCGTCGACACGCCCGGCGTCTCCATGTCGAACAACAGGAAGCTGATGCCGGTATGCTTCTGCGCCGCAAAATCGGTACGCACCAGGCAGAAGATCCAGTCCGCCTTGTCGGCGTAGGAGGTCCAGACCTTCTGGCCGTTGACGACAAAGTGATCGCCACGCTCGTCGGCGCGCGTCTGCAGCGAGGCCAGGTCCGACCCGGCGTTCGGTTCCGAGTAGCCCTGGCACCAGCGAATTTCCCCACGCGCGATCCTGGGGAGGTGCTCCCGCTTTTGCTGCTCCGTACCGAACTTCAGCAACGCCGGGCCAAGCATCCAGATGCCGAAACTTTGCAGCGGCACCCGGCAACCAAGCGCCTGCATCTCCTGGCGCAGCACCTTGGCTTGCTCGCGGGACAGGCCGCCGCCGCCGTACTCGCGCGGCCACTCCGGCACCGTCCAGCCCTTCTCGCCCATGCGCGAGAGCCAGAGGCGCTGCGCTTCGGACTGGAAGCGGAACTTGCGTCCGCCCCAGCAGATATCGTCTTCGTTGCGTACCGGCTGCCGCATCTCGGACGGGCATTGCGCTTCCAGCCAGGCACGTACCTCCTGCCGGAAGGTTTCCAGGTCATCCACGCTTGTCTCCTTTTTTTATATTCTGGCTTGCTACATCCTGCCTGGCGTTCCATGCATACCGGCTTAGCTGGTTATATAAGTCAATCCCGGCAACGTCAATACTCCATTTCCTAAAATGGAGGGAGTGTCCGGCCTCCCCTGCCACGTGACGCAAAAAACGGCCGCACTAGTATTCACAGACAGTGTGATAGGATTCCCAAAAAACATACCGCAAACACGAAACCGCCAAAAGCAACACACTGGCCTTTTCCGTGGCGCGTAACGAGGAGACAACAATGGAGGGTGAAGCCATCGGCGCGGCGCGCTGTGCCGTCCCGGCCTTCCCTGGCACCCGCGCACCGGACCGCACGCGCGCCGTCAATGCCGACGGCATCCGCATCGCTGTCCATGAATGGGGCGAGCCCGACGCCACGCCCATCCTGCTGGTGCATGGCGCCCTGGATTTCGCGCGGACCTTCGACGCCTTCGCGCCGCTGCTGGCCGATGGCGGCTACCGCGTGGTGTCCTACGACCAGCGCGGCCACGGAGATTCCGAGCATGCCGACCTGTATAGCTGGGTTGCCGACGAGCGAGACCTGCTTGCCGTGGCCGACTCGGTCACACGCGAGCCGCTGATCGCGATCGGACACAGCAAGGGCGGCTCCTTGCTGGTGCACGCGATCCAGGCGCTGCCGCATCGCTTCACCCGCTTCGTGGCCATCGACGGCCTGCCCTTCCGCAACCCGCACGCGGACAGCGCCGTGCGCGAGAAGAAGTCGATGACCGCGCCCATCATCACCCGCTGGCTCGATACGCGCAGGCAGAGCGCAAGCCTCCTGCGTAAGCCCGGCACGTTGGAGGAACTGGCGCAACGGCGTGCCCGGATGAATCCGCGGCTGAGCCTGGCATGGCTGCGCTACCTGGCATCGCTGGGCGCGCGGCAGGATGCGGACGGCTGGCGCTGGAAGCTCGACCCCGTGATCGGCGCCTCCGGCTTCGGCCCCATGCGGGCGCGCTGGATGACCGACCGCCTGCCCGGCTTCCCCATTCCCATGCTGGCCATTTTCGGCACCGAACGCGAACCCATGGGATGGGACGCCACCGCCGCCGACCTGGCGCCGTATTTCCCGCCCACGACCCAGGTCCATGTGATGCGCGACACCGGGCACTTCATCCATATCGAGCAACCGCGCGAGACCGCGGACCTCATCCTGCGCTTTCTACGCTCATGACCGTCTACCTGCGCCACAACCGCCTGCGCCTCGCCCTGCATCCGCTCAAGTCCGGCAGCGGTCCCGCGCTGCTGCTGCTGCACGGACTGGGCGAACGCGCACCGCAGGCTCTGCCGCCGGAGTACGCGGCATGGCCCGGCCCGGTACACGCGCTGGATTTCACGGGCCACGGGCTGTCAGACATACCGCGTGGCGGCGGCTACAGTTGCGAGTTCCTGATGGCGGACGCGGATATCGCACTGGAGCACCTGGGCCCGTCGACCGTGGCCGGACGCGGTCTCGGCGGCTATATCGCCTTGCTGCTCGCCGGCGCGCGGCCGGACCAGGTGCGCGGCGCCATCCTGCGCGACGGTCCCGGGCTTGCCGGTGGCGGCACCGCCGCGCGCAATCCGTATATCCCGGTGGTCGACACCACGCGAACCGGTCCGCCAGACCCTTACGCCATTGCCGACCTGGCCACCGACGTGCGCCCGCCCAGCTATGCCGCCAACTACGCGATGCTGGCGTCGCAACACTCGGAGACGCCGCAGCCGATCTCGGTCTGTACCCGTGAGCGCCCGGACTGGCTGAAGGCGGTGACCGAGCTGCTTTCGCTGGAGCCGGTGGAACTGGACCAGGCGCTACATCGATATGCATCGCTGGCGGCCACGCGTGGAGGCTCGCCGGCATGAAAGCGGAATGCGCGTCGGAAGCCGTGCCGGTGGCCGTAGGCGCCGGAGCGGCCCTGCATGAAACGCACACCCCCGGCGCGCAGCATGAACTGGCGGAACACCATTTCCGCACCCACGTGCAACAGCACCTGCCGCGCAACGCCCAGGCCTACCTGATCCACGGCATGCTGGGCATGACCGGATTCCGGCTGGTGACCGCCCCCACCTTCGTGCCGGCGTACATCTACCTGCTGTCCGGCTCCAAGCTGGTGGTGGGATGCGTGCTGTCCGCGCAGTACGCGGGCATGGCGATGTCCTCCATCTGGGGCGCGACGCAGATCGAGCATCGCCAGCGCGTGATGCCACTGATCTACCTGGTGGGATGGCTGGTCCGCCTGCAGATCCTCGGCCTGGGCCTGTCCGCCTTCCTGCTGTCCGGTGACGGCGCGCTGACGGCCGCCGCCGTGTTCCTGCTGCTGTTCGGCCTGTTCAACGGCGTCCAGAACGTCACCTTCAATTACCTGACCTCGAAGATCATCCCGCTGGAGCGCCGGGGCATGCTGAGCGCGCTCCGCAATTTCCTCGGCGGCCTGATCGCGGCGGCGGTGGCTTATCTCGGCGGGCGCTTCCTCGTTGGCGGCAATGTGTTCGGCAATGGCTATGCCACCACCTTCCTGGCGGCGTTCGTCCTCACCAGCCTGGGCATCTCCGCGCTGACGCGGATGCGCGAGCCGGTATTGCACGATGTACGGTCGCAGTCCGGCTTTCGCCAGCGCATCCGCGAAGTTCCTGCCCTGTTGCGCGCGGACAAGCACTATGTGCGCTTCTTCGTCGCCCGGGCGCTGGTGGCGTTCAGCATGATGGCGGTGCCGTTCTACGCCATCTACGTCGGCAGCCACCTCCCGCTGTCCGGCGCCACGCTGGGCTACCTGAGCATTGCCTATCTGCTGGCGCAGACCACCAGCAACCTCGCCTGGGGCCGCATCGCCGACCGCTACGGCTATCGCCTGGTTTTCCTGGGCAGCATCGGCCTCTGGGCCGTGTCGACCGCCGCGCTGCTGCTCTGTGATGGGCTGGGCGCATTCCTGCTGGTTTTCTGCGGACTGGGCGCGGGCTTCGGTGGCTACTTCCTGTCCGCGGACAATTTCGCCCTGGAGTTCGGCAACCGGCGCGACCGCCCCATGCTGCTGGCCGTCTCCGACACCGCCACCTACACCATGATGGCATGCGGCCCGGTCCTCGGCGGGCTGCTGGCACAGGGCGTGCGCTTCTCGCTCGTATTCGTTGCCGCCATCGCCGTCATGGGCATTGCTTTCGCGCTTGCCCTGCGGGTGGAAGAGCCGCGCCGCCGGCCGCGGCCCGCGCGCGAGGGGAGTGTGTAGCGGGATATCGCCTCAGGATCACCAGGATCGCAGAGATCGCCAGGAGACAAGATGGAATTCAGAACCTATCCGGAGTTCAGCACCCACTACCCGCTTCTGCTCACGACCATCATGAAGCGGCCGGTGCGGATGTACCCCAACGAAACCGGCGTTGTCTACCGCAACCCGGCCACCGGGGAGTACTTCCGCTTTACCTGGATGCAGTGGTACCGCCGCGTGGCACAGCTTGCCAACGGACTGAGCGGCGAACTGAAGGCGCGGGCCGGCACGCCCGGCGAGCCCGGCGACCGCATCGCAACGATGGCGCTCAACACGCATCGCCACCTGGAGCTGTACTACGGCGTGACGGGCATCGGTGCCACGCTGCACCCGATCAATGTCCGGCTCTCGCCGCAGCACATCATCTACACGATCCGGCACGCGGGCGACAAGATCCTCTTTGTCGACGACACGCTGATGCCCTTGCTGGAGGGCATCTACGACCAGATCCGGGACGTAGTCGAGACGGTGGTCTATATGTCGGACAAGCCGGGGCTGCCGCAGACACGGATCCCCGGCATCATCCAGTACGAGACGCTGCTCGCCCGCCAGGCCGATACCTTCGACTGGCCCGCGCTGCACGAGGACGTCAACGCCACGCTGTGCTATACCACCGGCACCACCGGACAGCCGAAAGGCGCGACGTTTACGCACCGCCAGTTGTACCTGCTGACGATCCACATGATGGCGCAGCTCGCCATCGGCAACACGCCGGACCACGATATCGCCGATGGCCTGGGCACGCGCCTGGGCGAAGGCGCGGTGCCGCTGCTGAACACGCCGATGTTCCACATCCACGGCTGGGGCCAGCCGTTCGTCGCGGTCTACAGCGCGCAGAAGATCGTGCTGCACGGCACCTTCACCGTGCAGGGCTTCTGCGAGCTGGTGGAACGCGAGAAAGTGACTTCGGTCGGCATTGTCGCGACCATCGCGGCCATGCTGCTCGAGTATCCCGACCTCGGCAAATACGACCTCAGCAGCCTGGTGCGCGTCAGCGTTGGCGGCGGCGCGCTGCCGCTCGGACTCAAGCGCAAGCTGGAAGCCCTGATCCCCACCTTCCGCATGAGCTCCGGCTACGGCATGACGGAGACCGCGCCCACCATCGTCGGCTCGTTCATCAAGAAGACCATGCTCCACCTGGACCGCGACGAGACCGATGCCGTGCTCGTCAAGTCCGGCCTGCCGATCCTCGGCGTGGAGGTGGAGGTCGTGGACGAACAAGGCAAGCCGGTGCCGCAGGACGACCAGACCGTCGGCGAGATCGTCGTGCGCGCGCCCTGGACGACCGAGCAGTACTACCGCAATCCCGAGAAGAGCGCCGAGCTCTGGCAGAACGGCTGGCTGCACACCGGCGACATCGCCAAGGTGGATGCCGAAGGCTATATCACCATCGCCGACCGCATGAAGGACGTGATCCGCAGCGGCGCGGAGATGGTGCCCACGGTGCTGCTGGAAAACCTGATCGCGATGGCGGACTTCGTCCACGAGGCCACGGTGGTCGGCGTGCCCGATCCGCTATGGGGCGAGAAGCCCATGGCGCTGGTCAGCGTGCGCGCGGGCTACGAGGCCACCGAGGACAGCGTCATCGAGTTCCTGAAGGTGCATGGCGTTGCTACCGGAAAGATCACCAGGTGGATGTTGCCCAAGCTGGTGGCCATCACGCGGGACATCCCGAAGACCAGCGTAGGCAAGTACAACAAGAAGCAGATCCGCGACGACCTGGAGAGATTCCTCGCCATCGCCAGGGATGTGTCCCATCGTCATGAATGAGCATTGAATAGTGCATTAAATAATGCATTCCCAGACCTCAACGCACAGGAGACTTCAAATGCGTGAAGCAGTCATCGTATCCACCGCGCGTACGCCGATCGGCAAAGCCCATCGCGGCGCATTCAACAACACCCAGGCGCAGGAGCTTGGCGCCCACGCCATCTCGCATGCCGTGCGGCGCGCCGGCATCGACCCGGCCGAGGTTGCCGACGTGGTCCTGGGCTGCGCGGTCCAGCAAGGCTCGACGGGCGGCAACATCGCGCGCCAGGCACTGTTGCGCGCCGGCCTTCCCGTCACCGTGCCGGGCATGTCGATGGACCGGCAGTGCGCATCCGGGCTGATGGCAATCGCCACCGCGGCCAAGCAGATCATCGTCGACGGCATGCAGGTGACGGTGGGCGGCGGGCTGGAATCGATCTCGCTGGTGCAGAACGACAAGATCAATCGCTACCGGGCGCAGGATCCGCAACTGGTCCAGACGCTGCCGCAGATCTACATGACGATGCTGGAAACCGCCGAGATCGTGGCGCAACGCTATGGCGTAAGCCGGGAGGCCCAGGATGCCTATTCCCTGCAATCGCAGCAACGCACGGCCGCAGCCCAGGAAGCCGGCCGCTTCGACGCCGAGATCGTGCCGATGACGGCGACGATGCTGGTCACGGACAAGGCGACCGGCGCGGTCAGCGAGAAGCAGGTCACGCTCGCCAGGGATGAAGGCAATCGCCCAGGTACCACGCTGGCCGACCTGCAGGCGCTCAAGCCCGTGTTCAAGAACGGGCAGCGCGTCGCGGAAGGCGCATTTATCACCGCCGGCAACGCGTCGCAGCTGTCCGACGGCGCATCGGCCATGGTGCTGATGGAAGCGAAGGAAGCGGAACGCCGTGGCCTGCAGCCGCTGGGCGCCTATCGCGGCATGGCCGTGGCCGGCTGCGATCCGGACGAGATGGGCATTGGCCCGGTCTTCGCGATCCCCAAGCTGCTCAAACAGCACGGCCTGTCCATGGGCGACATCGGCATCTGGGAACTGAACGAAGCCTTTGCCAGCCAGGTACTGCATATCCGCGATACGCTTGGCATTCCGGACGAGCGCCTGAACGTATCGGGCGGCGCGATCTCCATCGGCCATCCCTATGGCATGTCCGGCGCGCGCATGAGCGGCCACCTGCTGCTGGAAGGCAAGCGCCGCGGCGCGAAGTTCGGCGTGGTGACGATGTGCATCGGCGGCGGCATGGGCGCCGCCGGCCTGTTCGAAATCTTCTAGGGACGGCGGTAGCCACCGGTATCAAGTCACCTACGCAGACCAATTGGAGCCAACCCACATGACAGCCGTCAACGCCGTCGCCGATCTCACCATTGAAGGCGACATCGCCGTCCTCACGCTCAACTCCCCTCCGGTCAACGCCTTGTCGGCTGCCGTGCGCACCGGCATCCTGGAGGGCGTCGAGCTTGCCATCGCCGACAGCAAGGTCAAGGGCATTGTCCTGACCTGCGCCGGCAAGACCTTTATCGCCGGCGCGGACATCACCGAGTTCGGCAAGCCGCCGTCCGGCCCGTCGCTGGCCGACGTGCAGGCCGCGATCGAGAACTCGCCCAAGCCCGTGGTCGCGGCTATCCACGGCACCGCGCTCGGCGGCGGGCTGGAAGTCGCGCTGGTCTGCCACTACCGCGTGGCCGCCAGGTCCGCCAGATGCGGCCTGCCCGAAGTCAATCTGGGGCTGCTGCCCGGCGCCGGCGGCACCCAGCGCCTGCCCCGCATCGTCGGACCCGCCAAGGCGCTGGAGATGGTGACGTCCGGCATGCACGTCGGGGCCGCCGCGGCTGCCGAGATGGGGCTGTTCGACCTGGTCACGGACGACGCCGCGCTGCGCGCCGACGCCATTGCCTTCGTCAGGCGCATCAACGCCGAGCAAAGGCCGCTGCGCAAGGTGCGCGACCTCAATGAGAAAGTGGAAGCCGCGCGCGGCAGGCCCGAGCTGTTCGCCGAGTTCCGCAAGGCCAACGCCCGCAAGTTCCGCGGGTTCGAAGCGCCCGAGTACAACATCCGCTGCATCGAGGCCGCGGTCAACCTGCCGTTCGACGAAGGCATGAAGGTGGAGCGCAAGCTCTTCCTCGAACTGATGAACGGCACGCAATCGGCCGCGCAGCGCTACTACTTCTTCGCCTCGCGCCAGGTCTGGAACCTGCCGGATATCCCCGCGGATACCCCCACCATCGACGTGAAGACGGTCGGCATCATCGGCGCCGGCACCATGGGTGGCGGCATTGCCATGAACATGCTCAACGCCGGTATTCCCGTCGTCATCGTGGAAACCGCGCAGGAAGCACTCGATCGCGGCGTGCGCACCATCCGCGCCAATTACGACAACACGGCAAAGAAGGGCCGCATCACGGCCGCCGATGTGGACAAGCGCATGGCGCTGCTGACCCCCACGCTGGATCTAGGCCAGCTGGCCGACGCCGACCTGGTGATCGAAGCCGTCTATGAAAACATGGACGTGAAGAAGGACATCTTCGGCAAGCTCGACAAGATCGCCAAACCCGGCGCGATCCTTGCCACCAACACGTCCGCGCTCGACGTCAACGAGATCGCCTGCGCCACGTCGCGCCCGGAATCCGTGATCGGCCTGCATTTCTTCTCGCCGGCCAACGTCATGAAGCTGCTGGAAGTGGTGCGCGGGGACAAGACGTCCAGGCCCGTGATCCGTACGTCCATGGAACTGGCGCGCAAGATCGGCAAGATCGCCGCGCTGGTCGGCGTCTGCCCGGGCTTCGTCGGCAACCGCATGCTCGCGCAGCGTCAGCGCGAAGCGCAGAAGCTGGTGCTGGAAGGCGCGCTGCCGTGGGATATCGACCGCGTGCTCTACAACTTCGGCTTCCCGATGGGCCCGTTCGCCATGAGCGACCTGGCCGGCCTGGACCTCGGCTGGATCCGTGAGAAGAGCAGCAGCTCGACGCTGCGTGAAATCCTGTGCGAGATGGACCGCCGCGGCCAGAAAACCGGCGCGGGCTATTACGACTACGACGAGAAGCGCAACGCGAAACCCTCGCCCGTGGTCGAGCAGATCATCCGCGACTTCGCCGCCAAACAGGGGAAGACGAGCCGCGTCGTCTCGGAGCAGGAAATCCTCGAGCGCTGTGTCTACACGATGATCAACGAAGGCGCGAAGATCCTTGAGGAAGGCAAGGCCATCCGCGCGTCGGACATCGACGTGGTGTGGGTCAACGGATATGGCTGGCCAGTGTATCGCGGCGGTCCGATGTGCTATGCCGACACCATTGGCCTGGACAAGGTACTGGCCACGCTGAGGCGCTTCGAATCCACGCTTGGCCCGGATTTCAGGCCGGCGAAACTGTTGGTGGACCTGGCCGCGCAGGGGAAGACATTCAGCGACCTGAAGTAAAAGCGGGCCGGCCGGGTGCTACCCGGTGATGTCATTGCCCGGCCAGCGCGGCGCCGCCGTGCTGGCCGGGCAAAGTCATGTGCGCAGTTAGGCTACCAGCTTGCCAAGGCTTTCAACGGTCTTGACGCAGGCCTGGGCCGCTTCCTTGCCTTTCACTACGAAATGTTCGCTGAAGAAGCGGCGATGCTCTTCGTGTTCGTGAAAATCCTTCGGCGTAAGCACCGCCGACAGGACCGGCACTTCTGTGTCCAGCTGCACGCGCATCAGTCCGCCGATGACGGCATCGGCAACGAACTCATGGCGGTAGATGCCGCCATCGACCACAAAGGCGCTCGCCACGATCGCAGCGTATCGCCCGGTAGCGGCCAGTTTGCTGGCGTGCAAGGGAATCTCGAATGCACCGGGGACTTCGAACACATCGATCACATCGCGGGAAATGCCTTGCGCGGCCATTTCCGCGAGGAAGGCGTCGCGTGCGCGATGGACGATATCGGCATGCCACTGGGCATGGATAAACGCAAAGCGGTTGGCAGCGGGAGTGTGCCGCGGGTCCGGCAGGCCGGCAGCGGATTGTTGAAACGAGGAGTAGGGCTGATTCATGGGTTGCCTTTTAGCAGGGGTTACCAGAATCAGGGCGCACGAGCCCGCGCCCCCGCCGCTTCCGGGCAGAGGCATGAACGTCGCGATTCTCTTTCATCCGGACTATGACCGTCGGCTTCGGAATCACACCGAATCTGCTGACCCCGGCCTTGGGGAAGCCGGGCGCTCGCGGGCTTATGCGAATCAATCGCCATCACCGCCGGTGGGGACTTTCACCCCGCCCTGAGAACGCTGCTGCGGGCCTTGGCCCGCAGCGCAGGCGATTATACGCCGGGAATGCGGATCGGGTTTTGGCCAGAACGGACTAGTCCGGACGCCATGGAAGGTATGGGCGCCAATCGAGCCGACGGCACCACCGGGATGAGGCGCCCGACCGTCGCGGAGAACGTGTGGCACCGCACGTGCAGCGGCCGTGAAGTTGTCGCACAATGCAAATCTCATCCAGGTTGAACCTCAGAGGCGAAGTCGCCACTTCCATGAGGAGACACGATGAACAGGATCATGAGCCGCCTGGCCATCCTCGTCGCATTGGGTCTTTGCTCCACTGAAGGCGCGCAGGCGTCTGACATCGTTTGCAAGGCAGCCCGCCGGGGAGCCTCGGCCAGCTGCGAAGACACGGTGGCAGGCGGGCAGCCATGCGCCAAGCAAAAGGGCAATCGCCGCCCGCCCGCGGATTCCCTGATCTGCGATTACGCACTCCTCTCCATAGGATACGACCGCATCTACGCCGAGCAGCAGAGGCTGCTGCGGCATGGCGCGATTCGCCAAGCGGATATTGTTGCGTGGCGCAAAAAGCGCGACGCCTGCGACTCGGTGACCTGCATGGACGATGTCTTCGCGCAATGGCACAGGTACGCCGCGCAGAGAAAGTCCACGCGAGTCGGCGCTCAACCGAAGGAGCGCGTCGCCATGCCGCTTGCGGAAAAGCCGCAGAATATCGAGGCTCGCGGCAAGCCAAGGCGTGGCGAAGTCGTTGTGTCTTTGCCGCCCAGGCAGAATTCGCAAGCGCAAGCTCCGCTGAACGTGACGCAACGCAGCACGGAACAGGCCGTACGCGCCCCCACGACCGACACTTCGCTGCGGAATTTGCCGGTGAAGCCTCCGGTGATGCCGGTCGCAAGCAAGCCATCTCCCGTCGCCAGGGGCTCGTTTGGCGCGCTGGCTTGCGCTGGCGTGATCGGTGTGGGCCTGGCCTACCGGCGGACGCGCAAACGGCACGGCGGCTTCCCGAGAGAGCACGCACCGCACGCGCCCGTACCGGCGGCCAGACTCGTCCTGTTTGCGCTGATCGCCCTCAATTTGCTGCTTCTGCTCCTGGCGCTGGTGCCGGCATAGGAAGCCATGCGTGCCGGGGCAAGTGGAAGCAGGCTCATGACGCGCGCAAACCCGCAAGCCACGCGCGCCATTGGCACATACACACGCCCTGTGCTTCGTCAGCCACCTCAGACTGGCAGCGGTTCACCATTGACGATCCACGGGGTGCCGAACTTGTCGGTCAGCATGCCCCAGCGCCTGGCCCAGAAGGCCGGCTGCATGGGCATGGTCACCTGGCCGCCGCTGGCGAGGGCAGCAAAGACCTGCTCCGCTTCCGCGGTGGTCGCATAGTCGACCGCGATGGACACCCCTTTGATGCCCTCATAGGGCAGGTGCGCCGGGCAATCTCCCCCGAAAAGCGTGCCACCGCCAGGCAGCACGAGCCGTGCATGCAGGATGCGATGGGCGAACTCCTTCGGGATCTGGTCGGCCATGGGTGAGTCAGCGCCACTCATCAGCACTTCGAGCTTGCCACGGAGGGCTTGCTCGTAAAAGCGCATGGCTTCGGCGCAATTGCCGTTGAAGGCGAGGTATGCGATGGCTTGGGTCATATGGATTCCTTTCGCTGTTAGCTTGGCGATCACAGGGCCGAACCGGTCGTCCCCGCACTGGCACGACGCGTGGACAGCCCGCGGATCGACAGGACTTGCCCTCTTGTTACAAACTTCCCGGACGTTGATCCGGTCACGCCGCGGGTGCCGCGGCGGCCCGCCGCGTCAGAACGGCATGCATCGCCACCGGCGTTCCCACATGCTCGGTGCATTCGTAGCCCAGGCCTTTCAGATCGATACCGGTCAGCAGGGGCTCTCCGGCGCCCAGCACGGCCGGCACCATGGCCAGGTGCAGCTCATCCACCAGGCCGGCGCGCAGATACTGCCGCACGCTCGCTCCGCCTCCGCCAAGCCGTACGTCTCGCCCGCGTGCCGCATCCCTCGCCTGCTTCAGCGCATCATGGATACCTTCGGTGACGAAATGAAAGGTTGTGCCGCCGTCCATCGAGACCGATTTGCGGGGATGGTGGATCAACACGAAGACCTCGGTGTGGTAAGGCGGATTGGGTCCCCACCATCCTTTCCAGAGATCGTCGGGCCATGGACCACGGACAGGACCGAACATATTGCGACCGATAATCCAGGCACCGACGTTGCTGAATCCGCGCGCCGCGAAATCGTCATCCACGCCCGTCGTACCGCCATCGCCGCCGAACATGTGCCGGAACGTGCGCGTGGCGATGGCCCATTCATGCAACGCAGTGCCTCCCACGCCAAGCGGATCCGCCAGGCTCTGGCTTGGGCCGGCGCCGTAGCCATCAATGGAAACCGAAAAGCAGTGAACTCGTAACCTGGACATACGTGCCTCTCCGTGAATGCCATGTCTTTTGGCGGACCAGCGCTCCGGCCCGGCCTGCGGATCGCAACGCGCGCCGCATCAAAGCTTAGACGATCGAGGACACGCGGTATCGACAGGCGATATGAAGAATATCGTCTCCCTCCGTGTTCCTTATCACCCCTCGCATCGCACAGCGGCATTGCCCCGTTTTCTGCCGATATATGCGGAAGCTAAAACGTATCGGCCGGGTGGCGCGCTTGCCGGCCCGATGATCCTGGTCGACGATGTTGTTTGGCTCCCGGCCTCCAATGAGAATTGGCAGCAGAAGGCATGCTACGCGGGGCTACTTGTTGAGTGGCGTGCATTCCTCCAGCCTGGAGTAGCCATGCGCTTCGATTACCGCAGGCGCCACAATGATGTACCCCAGTGATCTCAGTAGCGTCACCGCTTCGATTTCGGCGTCGGCGTGAGGCGCTCGTTTCGAAGACGCTGCGAAGGTTGCGGCCGATCTCGGCGTCGCATCGTCCGGAAGCTCGCGGGGCTGGCCGTCCTGGTTGCTGGCAACGAGTTCGCAGCGCTGCACATTGGGTCTCCAGGTGACCTCCACCGCAGTACAGAATTTGCTGGTGAAAAGCCCCAATTGCATGCTTGCTTTCAGCCATGCCACGAAGGACTCGCGAGATGCGGGCTGATATCCTTGCAGCACAGTTTCAAGATTTTTCTGCGGCAATCCCTCCGTTGTGGGGGAAGGCTCTTCCAGCAGTGAGAGCTGCAGCGCGACGCGCTCGCGGTCGGCTTCCTGGTAGATCAGGCATTCCGCGTCAACCACGCCTTCGCGCAGCAGTTCGCACAGCAATGCCCAGCCCCTGGGATTCTTCTCAATGCTGCCTTCCAGGCCAGGGTCCAGGCTCGCTAGAATGGCGGCCATCGATTCGTGCCTGCCAGACGTGACTTCCACTGCGAAGGAACCGGCATTGCGTGACGGGCTAGCCCGGCGGTAGAGAATCTGCAGGGACTCGTCCTTGTATTCCTCGATCTCGGCAAGGGTCTCGGCGGCTTGGATCCAGGCGTAGTTCTCGATATTCTCAGCAAGCTTTCGCGCGGCCCTGGCCATGTCATACGCAAGAATGCCAACATAGCTCTTGCACGCGGCGCATTGGCACTGGAGACGCCCGTAATGCAGAAATCCGGCATACACCCGTTCCTGATGCCCGCAATGATCGCATTCGAGCGCAAAGCCGCCCTGGCGCGACGGGCGCTGGATGGCAAGTAGCCCATCAACCTGGTATCGCGCCGGCTGATCGCAACATGGACAGTCCCAGATGATCTTGTGCGACCCATCGCGAGCCGCCACCCTGCCAAACTGACGCTCCAGCGCACTGCGCGGAATGCCCTGCGCCCGTCCAAGCACGTCGGCCGAGTAGCGCCAGTAGAAGTAGGAGTGAGCGGCAGCTGCCACCTCGGGGCCGTGCTCGCGCAACTCTTGTAGCACGCGCGGTGCGTGCCGAATCCGTTCGGAGAGGCTATCGACCATGAGGGATCTGCCGGGAACAAGCGCCTCCAGGGCCTGGCGGCTCTGCTCGACAAAGGCAGGCACATGGACGCGACGGATGGTGTCTTCGTCATTGAGCCAGCGCGAATGTCCCGGCAGCGCGTTAAGCGCATCGATGGCTTCCTTGAGTTCCGCTATCGGTGGACAGGCCAGGAAAGTAAACGGCTTGCTGAACAGCAATGCATCTATCATCGCATCGTCTCCGGCAGAACGGCGCCTCGCCCGGACGTGGGCGGGGTGCCACGAAAGCGCCTATGGTCAGTCAGTCAGTCAGTCAGTCGGCTCGGCACTTCTCAACCGATCCCGCCGCCTCTGCACGCACGCCCGGCCATCGCTAAAAGTGGGTGCCAGTGGGCGGGGCCCCAACAGCGCGGTATTGATCAGCCCGGCCGCAGGCACCGCACCCTTCAGGTAGTGTTGCGGGCGCGCCATGGCCCGGACGTCGGCGGAGAGAATAGTGAGCCAACGCAGCCCTCCGAACGGCTGAGTTGCCTCCTTGCGCGGGACGTCGGTGTAGAGCCGGAACGCGTATCGATCTGCTGGACGATATCGTCGGTGCCGCTCTTGAATCGCGGGCGCGCATGCTTTCCAGCAAGTCTGTGTAGAGCGAATGCACGACGATCGTGCTAAGCAGGCCAAGCGGCGGCGCGCCAGGTGCAATGGCGGTCGTACTGATGCGTCCGAACGGACGCAGCAATTGCGTCAGTAGCTTGCGCACACGATTTCCCCCCGGAACGTGACGTGTGAACTGCGGACCTGAGCGATCAAGCGGCAATGGTATCAACAGGCTACCGCAGGGCCGCCGCCGGGGCGCGCCGAGTTGCGCGGTGCTGTTTTACCTGTCTCTACAACGTTATCCCAAATTGGAGCCGGGGCAAAGCCGAATTCGGTTGCGGAGTCCCCACTTACGTGGGGGATGCTCTATATGCTTGGTCAAGCATGAGGGACGGAAAGGATGCTGCCGCGCGGCGTGGCGAACAATTCGCCGGCTCGGTGCTTTTTGCAGCAGGATGTCAGCGCCAGGCCGTCTTGATGCTGCATGGGCTATCGTCCCGATCACCGCCCTACAGCCTCGAACAACCTCGGCTCAGACGGCGCCTGCCCTCCCAAGCTACTTGAAGGCCAATGCGCACAGTTCCTTCCCGCTGCCAGTGAGGCTTGCAATACCGGTTCCGTCTTCGCGAACCAGCACATCAACAATGCCCGCAGCCGAGAGCTCGGTGAGATACCGACGAAGCGTACTCATCTGCATCCCGCTTTGTTTGCTTAGTTTCGCCAACGACCACGGCTTTTCAGGAGCACCCTGTGCGGCACACCAAAGCTGTGCCAGCAGTTCCGCAAGTATGGGATCCATGCCAACATCATCGCCCGCAATTTCCGCCCCGATAGGATTGGTATCTTCTCCGATATTTCTTTTAATCGCTGACATCTGCTCGCCTCTTCAACAATGCGCAACCTGCGCCCACTCACGATAATAGTTTCCGCACTGGCAGGGATAGACTACAGAAGCTAACGCCACGTTGGAGCACAGATGGCGCACGCCCAATGCAGGCTCGCTAGCGAGCGCGACCCATGATATGCCCCCAACCGCACTTCCGGCTAGTAGCTAGTCAGCTTCTGCATCGGCACAATCCAAGCGATCCTCAAGCAGATCAAGATATCCCCTGGCGACCTTCACGATTGCATTGACACGGATGCGACCAAACGGGGGCACGTGGCACTCCGCCCGATGCCAAAGTCCCGCCGATCGTCATGCCGCGCCCCCGCGCGTGCGCTAGCAGTCGCCCCTCCATGGGCCTTGGCCTCATTCCAGAGGACTGTGCTTCTTTTTCTTCGGGCAAGGTGTACGCGTTGACAAGCTTCCGCGCCTACTAATATTCAGTCCACGGAAAGCGCAAGAACAAACGGTGTCCCGATCAAGCAAGCCACATGGGATGCGCCTTTCCGATACGTTTCTTTTAAAAAACAGATAGAGGGCAATACCATGAGCAACAAACTGATCAAGACGCTTTTTTCCGCCACCATTCTTGGCACGGCACTCCTTTCGATGGCCCAGGCAGGCGCCGTTACCGTGAAGGACAGTACCTTTTCCGGAGATGAATCCGGCTACAACCTGCATGTAGGCACTCGTGACCCGTACACCGACGGCGCCCGGGTTGACGACGCCCGCGATCCCTATACCGACTGAGCCAGGATCGGTACTGCCCGTGACCCCTATACCGATGGCGCCCGCAGCCAGGCCGTGAACACCTCCGACAAGACCTTTAGCGTCGCCGGTCGTGACCGCACCGGTGTCTCGGCACCTCCGGCAAACGCATCCGACAATAGCGAGCAGGCTGCCTGACAGTAACGGGCTGTCACTTCATCGGAAGTCATATTGGCGAATTGCTCGCAAAGCCAATATCCTCGATTCCAGGTATACATACTGAAACCTAAGCATCAAAATGAAACCTAGCATCAAACCGCTATTCCTTGCACTCGCCGGAGCTGCTGCTCTTGCCTCGTCGCTGTCAGCAATCGCAGGTCCGGACTGGACCGTCATCGAGCGCGCGCGCGCCGCGGCGATACAGTCCAAGCAGCATCAAAATCAAAAGCCGTCCCAATTTTCAGGTAGCACAACCGCCTCCGGCACTCCACAGAAGGCCGCATGACACGCTGCCACCTCCCTACTGCAAAGACATCAGGTTAGCGACCGCAGATCGAGATGCCGACTCTGCATCTGCACCGAGCGTCAGAGACACCGGTCGCCATACCTGCTGCCTTTCTCTTCCTGATTGAATTGAGATAACCATGCAAACCGCGCTACTGAAAACGCTGCTCTCTACCGCACTCGTGTGCGCGAGCGCCATGACTGCTTTGCCAGCTCAAGCCACCGCGCCGAGGGACAGCACATTCCCCGGCGACAAGTACGGCTATGACTTGCACCGGGGCAAGCGAGATCCCTTCACCGATGGTGCGCGCATCGACCGCTCCCGCGATCCGTTCAGTGACGGCGCACGTGCCAATGGCCCGCCCGCTCCCCTGGCGGACATCAGCCATGCTGCATCCGTTCTCCCAGGTTCGATCCAACTCGCCGGAATGGATCGAACCGGCCCCTCGGCGCCGCCGGGCCACAGTTCGGCTCCCGCAGACAGCATGCCTGCCTGAAAAGCGGTGATTCTGGCGTCGGGCAAATCGGCGCCAATCAGTCCGGTATCTTTGACCTGACAAGCCCAAACTCAAGCAGCGCAGGAACAAAGCAGTGGTTCTTGACGCCGCGCGCGGACAACTTTGTCAGCACATATCGCTTGAGAAGCGATAACCCGGACCAGACGTCGGGAGTCATCGGTGCCAATTCGACCAGGGAGAATTGCGTCAGGATGGCGTCAGGAATCGCAGATACCTGATGCCATGGAGAGCCCGGATCTGGCGTGAACTTCTCCGGCGTCTTGTTCAGATATTGCTGGACCAGGCGCTGAAGCTCCGACACGAAACCGCTCTCCTTCCCATCCGTGGCCGCCGGGAAACCCGCGAGCATCTCACGCGCGTCGAGAGGAAGGGCCTGCCACTCCGCAAGAGAGAATGTGTATCCATAAAAATCCAGATTGAACCGGACGCACATGGGTACGTATTTGAGGTTTTCGCACGCTTCTATCTCAAACACAAATAATGGCAATTTCTCATAAAGAAACATGTCGATCCCCTCAAACTGAAAACGCAGTGAGATGAAAGTCCAACGCCCTGTGCCGTTATCTCACGACGCAGGCAAACACCGCGTCCAAGCCACATCCCGTTGCGCGCCTAAAGTATAGGACACCGGGGGAATTTCCATATACGGGGAGCCGCACGTCGTCGTCCTGGCCGGCCCGTGCGAGAGGTGGCCGGCAGTGCAGGACCCCCGCCGGGTCCATGAGTACCCATGGCACTAGTCCCACCATCGTGTTGTGAGCAACCCCAGCGCAATCGCCTTCTGCACTGCCTGAAGCCTGCTCGAAACTTCCAACTTTCTCATCACATTACGCATGTGGTGCGACACGCCGTGCTTTGTAATGCCAAGAAGCCTCCCCGCTTCCCAGGAAGTCTTCCCCGCGGCAACCCACCTCAGGGTCTCTATCTCACGGGCGGTCAAACCCACTACAAAATTCTTCGATGAGAACAGGATGGACTTGACGGAATTGACGGTACGCTGCGCAATGGCCGGACCGTACAGTTTAGCGTTGCGAAATTCCGGGCCTTCCGCATTGAGCGGCCGCGCGCTCAACAGAGCAAGGAATCCACCGGTCCCTCGTGGCGTATGCACGGCCAATATGATTGCCGCGCCCATTGTCGAGTCCGCCGGAAGTGAGAGATCCGGGCTCTCTCTCTGCAACTGGATACGTCCGGCCCATAGCATAGGCACCAATGAATCGAGTGCCTCGCTCGCAAGCGTTGCAAGCACCGGGCTGTAATCCTGCAAAGTCAGATTTCGCCCGTTCGAGAGGTTTGTCAGGCTTCCAACCGAAGACTCCCTCCCCGTCACATACAGGTTGTACTGCAGGTGGAAATGCGTGAATCCGAGAAGACGGGTGGAACGTTCCAGGTTTCCACAAATGTCCTGGATCTTACTGGACCGATCAATATTTGCCAGAATCTCTGTGTGAATATCCGCTAAACCATCATCAACGGAGTTCTGCTTAAGATGAATCATACGTCCGAACAAGCGTTACCGCACCTGCAAAAAATCAAACTTCCACGCATGGACCGCGATACGCATCCTTCATGGCTCCGGAGTCAGTGTATAGGGGTTGCCTTGCGCCATCAGTTACAGACGAGCCCTCTCCCAAAGAGCACAGCTGGCGCCAGCAAGGAGCCACGACAGGAAGTCGTCACGATCTCTCAGAGAAGGTGCAAGTGCGACGCCCGCACCCGCACCGAGGTTCATCTTCCGGACCTTCCCGTTCGTGCGGCTACGCGACACTTCCCAGTGCCTATGGAATCCCGGGCCAGAGCATGCATGGCGGCCTGGGCTTCCCGAATAAATAGCCTTGCCCGAAACCAACACCACATGCGGTCACGATCTCACGCTGCGCACCGGTTTCGATACCCTCCGCAACGACGTTGGCGCCAAATCGCGCAGCCAATCCGCATATCACTTCCACGATATCCTGGCTTCGCTTGTTCTCCACAATATCCACAATGAACGCTCTATCTATCTTTATGCAATCAAAATGAAAGAGCTTTAGATATAGCAAAGAAGAGAAGCCGACACCGAAGTCGTCGATACAAATCCTGAAGCCACACCGATGCAGGCGGCCCATGGCCTCCGCCGCCCCGTCAATGGCAGAGAGCAGCGTCCGTTCCGTCACCTCGATCTCGATCAGGCTTGGTTTGATATCGTTCCTCGCGGCAAATTCCAGCAACTGCTCGCGAAAGGCCGAACTGCATAGCTGCCTGGGCGTGGCATTGATACTCAATGGGAAACAACGCTCACCGACGGTGTATGGATCCAGCGCCTGTAGCGCTTGCGCCTGAATCTGATTGGCCAATGCCTCCGCCTCGAATACCTCCAGGAAATCGGCGGCACGCAGCACCGTATCTCCAGTCTTGCGGCGAAGCAATGCCTCATAGCCGAAGGTCCCGCCATCCGGTAGTCTAACTATCGGCTGGAGGTCAAAGAAGAACTTATGGCTCGCGAGCGCTTCTCGCGCCTCGATGCACTCTCGGATCACATTTTCTCCGCGGATAATGTCGCCAATCACATTCAGGTATCTGCAACAAGAGGCTTCAGGGATGCGGATCCGTTGTCCCTTCGCCTGACCAGGTGTGACGTTTAAAGTCTACCGCGATCCAGCAATCGCTCCAGCTACACCGTTGTGTAGTGGGTTAGACAGGTGGAATCGACGCAGAGCCGCGTGCGGAGCACCCTAGGCAGCCTTCTTCGCACCGAGATATCGGGCTTGCCGCTCCAAGCGGCTCCGGCTCCTCTTCGCTCATCCCTGCCGGCCATCTGCGACGGCGCAAGCGACTGACATCCCCGACCCGCACTAGCGATCCGACCGGCGGAGCCGCCCGGAACTGTACTGCTACAACGCGTAGTCCACTGTATGCGGGGCCAACAGGCCGTCACCGCTATGCTCCCAGTCAAGTAGAAGTCGCAAGTGCCCTGCCGGCCCCTTCGATGCATCCCGGCAAATCACCGGCTGACAAGACAACGCCATGCGCGGCGTAAAGGACATTAAAGTGAGTACAGACGCTAAGGCTGGAGTCCAAGATCCCTTTCTGTTTGAGAGCCCCTCTGCCTTCGATGCCATATCGACGCGCATGCCTGTCTGCCTGGATCAGCTGCAACGGCCGCTCAAGAGCCTGCGCCTATCGGTGATTGACCAGTGCAATTTCCGCTGCACCTACTGCATGCCAAAGGAGATCTACACAAAGGATTATCCTTTCCTGAAGGCGGGATCCCGGCTTTCTTTCCAGCAGATGGTCTCGATTGCCAAAGGGTTCGTCAGTCTGGGCGTCGAAAAGGTCCGGCTAACTGGCGGAGAACCGCTCTTGCGCAAGGATATTGAGAAACTCGTCGAAGCGCTTGCACGGCTTACCACCCCTGATGGAAGGCCCGTCGAGATCGTGCTGACCACAAACGGCACACTCCTTGCTGCGAAGGCGCGGGCATTAAAGGATGCTGGCCTGGCCGGAGTAACCGTCAGCCTTGACAGCCTGGATGACGCGGTCTTCCGGCACATGAACGACGTCGGCTTCCCTGTCGGCAAGGTATTGGACGGCATAGAGGCCGCCCGGAACGCAGGGATCGATACCGTCAAAGTCAATACCGTTATTGAAAAGGGCGTCAATGATAGTCAGATTCTCCCACTGGCAAAATACTTCCGGCATAGCGGTGTGACCCCGCGCTTCATTGAGTTCATGGATGTGGGTGGTGCCGAGTCATGGTCCATGCAGCGTGTCCTGAGATCGGAAAACGTAAGGGACCGCATTGCGCAGGCATATCCCCTGGTTCCTCGTCCGGGATTTCGCGGCAGCGATACGGCGCAACGCTTTTTGTACACCGATGGCGGCGGTGAAGTGGGGTTCATTTCGAGCGTTTCCAAGCCGTTTTGTGGCGACTGCACGCGGGCGCGGGTCTCCGCCGATGGTCGGATGTTCTTGTGTCTGTTTGCTGAGCGAGGCGTCGACCTGCGGCAGTGGCTCACCGAATCCACCTCGCCAGAGGCGCTGCGTGATGCGATTCGCTCACGCTGGGAGCGACGAGACGACCGTTATTCCGAGCTACGTACCGAGAGACTGGCCAGCAACGGAAAGAAGTCGTATCCGACTGTCCGCATGTCGCTGGTCGGCGGCTAGGTATTCCCATGGTCAGCTTTAACCCTTATGCATACGGTAAAAAGATGAGGCTAACAATCAAGTACTTTGCAAGTATCCGCGAGACCGTAGGGGTCTCCGAAGAGGTAGTCCATGTTGATGCGGATTCGCTCACGGTCGACAGCCTCAAACAATGGCTTGCGCAGACACGGCCAGCGCTTCAAGACGCGTTTTCGGACGATCGCCCCGTACGGGTAGCCGTCGACCATGCGGTCCGGCATAGTGCCTTCCCGCTACTCGACGGAAGCGAGATCGCTTTCTTCCCGCCTGTTACTGGTGGCTGAATTTCTCTCGCAAAAGAGGGCCGCGCAAATCTCCATGCGTTACTCTTGGCAGTGCGCTGGTCCTTGCCGGAAGGCGGGACGAGTTTTTCACTTCGTTACGTCCGGGCTATTCTGCCATCCGCCACCCAGGGCCAGGAAGAGATTGATCTGGTCGATCGCCACCTCACTATCCGACGCCGCCACGGCCGCGTCAGAACCGGCCAACGTACGGTCTGCGTCGAGGCTGGACAGATAGGGCGCGCGGCCGGCCTGGTACAGGAGCCGATTCTGCCGCGCCGCCTCGCTCGCATTGTCCCGTGCCGCCCTCAGGGCGAGGTTGCGCTCCAACTCCCTGGTATAGGCGCTGAGCGCGCTTTGGGTTTCCTGCAACGCCTTGAGCACCACGCCATCGAAGTTCGCCAGCGCCGCATCGGCCCCCGCCTCCATGCGGTGAATGCGTGGCCGCACCCCGTTGGTCGGGAGGTTCCATGTCAGCATCGGGCCAAGGGCCCAGTGAGCGGTCTGCCCCGTACCGAGGTCGCTGAGCAGCCCCGTGAGGCCCGCCGATGCCCCGATGCTGACCGACGGATAGAGATCGGCCGTGGCCACGCCGATTTTTGCCGTAGCCGATGCAAGCTCGCGCTCGGCCTGCCGTACATCGGGCCGGCGCTTGAGCAGCGCAGCACCATCCCCCACCGGAATCGCCTGGCGCAGCTTCGGTTCCTCGTGGCACTCCGCTTCTGCCACAGGAAGCGCGGCCGGCGGCTTGCCCAGCATGACGGCCAGCCGGTATGCGGCCCTCTCCTGCTCTGCCTTGAAGTGCGGAAGGCTGGCCCGCAAGGTCTCCGCCTGGGCTTGCGCGCGCAGCGCGTCGACCGGCTGCCCCCGCCCGGCGGCGACCATCTTGCGGGCGATGTCCACCCCACGCTCCTGCAACGCCAGTTGCCGCTCGGCCACTTCATACTCATGCGTGGCCGCGCAGCCTTGCACATATGCACGCACGGTCTCTGCGACAACCCCGACGCGTGCCATGTCGAGCGCGGCCTGACTCGCCTCGGCGCTTGCAAGGGCCGCTTCGTCGGCACGTTCGAGCTTGCCGAAGAAATCAACCAGGTAGGACACGGAGAAGCCAACGTCGCCAATGCTGAAGACCGGTATATTCTCCTTCATCAGGAAGCTCTCGCCAGAGATCTGGGTGCGCTCTGTTGCCGCGGAGACGCTTGCCTGCGGGAGGTTGTCCGCTTCCACCTCGTGATACATCGCGATGGCCCGCCGCAGGTTAGCCGCAGCGACCCGCAAATCGGTATTGGCAGTGAGCGATTCCCGGACCAGCTTGTCCAGCTTCGGGTCGTCGTACAGGCGCCACCAGGCGTCCGGCACCGGCGCCAGGGAAACCGCCGGATGCTTCGTACCAAGCAAGGGGCCATTGGCCTGCGGCGCATGCACGGCGGCATGCGCCGGCACATGGTAATCAGGACCGACCGTGGTACAGGCTTGCAATAGCGGCATCAGTACCGGTAGCAGGGCAAGGCTGAGTCTCTTCTTCATTTTGACTTCTCCAGTTGCGCCACGCCTGGATGCGCCTGCCCTGCCATTGGCGCTTCCCGCACGGCAACTGTCGCGGTACGGCCGGACACAAGTCGTACGCCGGACGGCACGTCATCAAGCGCGATGCGCACCGGCACGCGTTGCGCCAGCCTCACCCAGTTGAAGGTAGGATTCACATTCGGCAGCAAATTGGATCCACTGCTACGGTCGCGATCTTCGATGCCGGCCGATATGCTCTGAACGTGTCCGTGCAGATGCTCGCCCTCGCCCATGATTCGCACGTCCACCGGATTGCCAATACGTATGCGATGCAGCTTCGTCTCTTCAAAGTAGCCCTCCACGTAAATGGAGTCCACATCGATCATCGAAAGCACCGGCCGGCCGGTCGTCACATAGTCTCCCAGCCGTGGCAGCCGGTCATTGAGATTGCCGTTCACCGGGCTAACGACGTTCGTGCGGGCAAGGTTGAGCCGCGCGAGGTCGACGGCTGCTTCGGCTTGCGCCAAGGCGGCCGCGGCCTGATCGACCTTGGCGAAACCCTCTTCGACGACCTCCTTGGAGACCACCTCGGACAGGGTACGGTTGCGTTCTGCCTCCCTGCGTAGCTGCGCCAGCGAGACGCGCTGCGCAGTCGCCGTAGCCAAGGCCTGCTGCAAGGCAAGCTCATAGCGGGCCTGGTCGACCACGAAAAGGAGCTGCCCACGCGTCACCTGCTGGTTGTCCTTGACCAGGATACGCGTCACCAGCCCCGACACATCAGGCGCGATCTGCACGATATCGGCACGCACATGGCCGTCACGCGTCCACGGCGCGATGGTGTAGTAATCCCATAGATGCCTGACGACAAAAAAGGCAACCGCCGTGGCGATTAACGTCAGCGCCACAGAGCCGAGCGAACGAAGATGGATTTTCATGATTGAAGCGAACGCGCAATGGCGACTACGCCGCCTAGCACGATAAGGTAGATGGCAAGATTGAAGAGCGACCGATGCCACACCAACCGGTAGAAGCCGAAGCGGGCGAGCAGCGCGCGCATGCAGGTAGTGATAGCAAAGGTCACCAGCATCAACGCCAGCAGGGTAGGCACGAAGACGCCATAAACATCGATCTCGCCGCTCAGCATGTTCCCTCCGTGTACAGCGCGGTATCCGAAGGCCATTGCCGGATCAAGGTGATACCTCCTGCGATTCTTTCCCTATCGGATACAAGGTCAGCCGGAGCACCACCAGGGCAGCCAGAGCATGTCGAGTGCCGTCGCCCGGGAAGGCGGCAAGTTCTCCGATGGCCTTCTCGATACATGCGCGGAGCGTGGCTGGCGACGCCGAACCCGTCCCGGTTCCGAGCCGGGCGCGAAAATGGCTCGCGACGGCGTTCAACACACCGGTTACCGCCCTGCGCGCCTGGGGTCGCATGGCGGACAGACCGCGCCGCAGGGCCAGCAAGCTGAATCCGATTTGCAACTCGGCGAAACCATCCGAAGGCATGTTCCCGACGCTTGCCGTCAGCCGCGGCGCAAGTTGGTTAAGCCGGTCCACCATGCGGCCACCCAGCTTTGCCACTTTTGGTGCTTCGCTGCAGGTGGCAGCCTGCGCCAGGTCCTTCCAGCTCGCGCGAATCAGGCGGCGCGCCGCGACTCGGGCGCCAAACGGCCGTGTCGCCATGGCCCACAGAGGCGCGAACAGCATGCCGCCGATGCTCGCCAGGCTACCGTTGATGGTGGCAAGAAAGTTGGCGTCAAAGACACTCTGAAAGTTCGCGAAGGACGCCGTATTCAGCGACAAGAGCAGCGCGATGAGATTGAACCCCGGCCTTGGCAGCAGCAAGCCGATCCCAAGGTATGGCACTGCCAGCATGCCAGCCAGCGTCACGAAATCATGCGCATATGGCACTACCGCGAACAGGTAAAAGGCGGACACGGCGAAACAGACGCCGCTCCACCGCAAAAAGGAATGCGCCGCCGACCGTGGCTCCTCAATCGTGGCAAAGAAGCAGCTGGTGACTGCCGCCAGCACGACGGCCCCGGCCCCGGCCTCCCACTGCGACACGATCCACAGCAGGCCCGCGCAAAAAACAGCAAGACTGGTGGAGCAGGCATAGAAGAGCAACATGCCGTGATCATGATGACTGGCACGGTCGGCGGACAGCCCGCGCACCCTTAGCGGAGATTCGCTGGATCCGGTGGTCCGGTCGCCGATGCTGCGTTGCAGTGCCCGGCAATCTTCGCCCAACGCCGCCAGCGCGAGCAACAGCTCGTTGGCGGTAGCCACCAGGCTCGCATGCCAGCCCGGTGCCATCCCATTCGCGGCGGGGGGCGTGGCTGGCGGTATCTGGGTCGGTGCCGGACCGTAAAAGCCTCCGCGGATCCAGCGCGACATTTCGGTCATATGGCGGGCCAGGTCCTCGGGGATGCCAGCCAGTTGACTCCGCAACGCCCGCACTACACCTGCCAATGACGACAGCAACGGTAACAGCATGGCCATCCGCTCCCACAGTGCGCGGGCATTACGCAGGGACTCGGTACCCTCGGTGTCATAAGAGAGCTGCTTGATCAACTGGTCTATCGTGGAAATGTCGGATACCAGGCGATGCCGATTTTCATGCGAGAACGCATTCGAGTCCGGCGCGGCCGACAGAATTTCCGCGGCCCACTGCCCCGCGTCGCCGAGCCAGGCAGCCGCCCTGTCGCGCAAGGTCGGCGCCACTTTCGTGGGGAAGAACAAGGCACTCACCATGCCGGCGCAGACGATCCCGATGACGATTTCCTCGACGCGAGCGATGGCCAGGTCGAAGATTTCCACAGGCTGGCTGACCGCCGGCAGCGCAACGATAGGCAGTGTGTAGGCACTCAGAAGGAAGATGTAGTTGCGCGGTGCCCGATCAAGCAGGGATAGATAGAGCAGCGCGCCAGACCAGAGCGAAATCGCCCCCATCAGCAACACAGGCGCATTGACCAGGAGGGGCACCGTCACCACCGCGGCGGTTGCGCCCAGCAGCGTGCCCACTACGCGATAGGCCGCCTTGGCACGCGTCGCTCCCGTCACCGGATTGGACACGAGATAGACCGTCGCCATTGCCCAGTAGGGTCGGGGCAATGCAAGGGCGAGCGCGATGTACAGCGCCAGCATCGCTGCCGCATACACCTTTAGCGAAAAGAGCCATTGCCGTGCACTCAGCCAGCTAGCCATGTTGCACACCTGTATTCACGATTGATTCCATTTAGCATGGCCCATCACCAGACGCTCCGGGCCACGGCGACGGGTTGCAGAAGAAGCTTTAGCCAGCGTCCGGTCTCGACCCGGCGACTGCGAATCGCAGCCCGCTGATGTGTCGACCTTTCTCACCGCTGCTGCACCGGCACCGTGCAACCGGGCCGATAATCAGCGTGCCGCATCGCGTAGCCATCCATTGCGCCCTGATCCGCTGCGGGCAAGTATGGCCTGTGCACAATCAAATTCGACCATAATTCACGCTCGCTTGTATCACCCGCCTGTCGAAGCGAGGTGCGTCGCAAAGTTGCCGGGCAGGTAGGTGCAGTCCAACTGATCTCGAATGATTCCCTCCCACGCGGTCACGCAGGACTTGGTGGCTCCGGGAAGACAGAACAGCAACTTCCCGTTCGCGTACCCGGCCAGCGCACGTGACTGGATCGTTGAACTACCGACCTCCCCGTAGGAAAGCTGCCGGAAGATCTCCCCGAAGCCGGTTATCTCTTTGTCCAGCAGTGGCCTCACCGCCTCCGGGAGAGAATTCGCCAGGGAGAAGCCCGTGCCACCACTGCTGATGATCACCTGAATCCTGGAATCGGCAATCCACTCGCTAAAGATGCGACGAATCTCGTAGATGTTGTCCTTGACAATATCGCGGTCTACACATCGATGCCCCTCACGTGAGAGTACATCTACCAGATAGTCGCCGGAGCCATCATCATCCGGTGTTCGCGTGTCGCTCACCGTCATCACTGCACAGTTCAGGAACATATTGTTTGCGTGGTTCATTCGGTCTTCTCTTCCAGCCTCATTACGACGCAGCGCGCTTCCCGATCGCATCTTCGCGTCCGCGGCTTGCGGCGTGATTACGCTCAGATCTCGGTGTACTCAACGAAGCCGTCCTTCCTGCAGAAGCTCACAAGCTTCATGCCCGCCTGCTCGGCGATGCTGATTGCCAGGGAGGTGGGCGCGGAGATCGTGGCAAGCATTGGAATATTCATTCGCGCTGTCTTTCGCACCAGCTCGTAGCTGGCGCGGCTCGACAGAAAGACGAAACCCGCCTTCATGTCGATCCTTTTCATGGCCAGGGCACCGATGAGCTTGTCGAGGCCGTTGTGACGGCCCACGTCCTCGTACACGGCGAGAATTTCTCCTTCCGGATTGCACCAGGCAGCCGCGTGCACGCCGCCGGTCGCTCGCATGAGCAACTGATGGTCCTGTAGCGCCTCGGCAGCACGCGCAATGACGACATTCGTCGCGACAACGTGCATCGCCGGCGGTTCAATGCGTTCCGGGTGCAAGTCCAGAAGTTCAATACTCTCGATTCCGCATACTCCGCAGCCAGTCCGTCCGGCAAGCGCACGTCGTCGCCCCTTCAATGCGAGAAAGGATGGCTGTCCCACGGTCAGCTGCACCTCGGCGCTATCCTCGCGCATGAGCACCTCGATATCGAAGATCTCGCGGGCACTGCCGACAATTCCCTCGGTCAGCGCGAATCCAACTGCAAAGGCCTCCAGATCGCGCGGGGTCGCCATCATCACGGCATGTGAGATGCCGTTGAACACCAAGGCGATTGGAAACTCCTCGGCCACCTTATCGTTGTCCCGTGTCTGTATCACGCCACGGTGACGTACGATCTCGCGCTCCCTGAATCCGCTGCGCTCGCTCCGTTCTTCGCAGTACATTGGCTTGCCCATAGAAATAGTCAACGCGGCGACGATCGCCGCTCACTCGTAGTAGAAGTGAATTGCACTGAAGCCATTGTACGAACCGGTTGTCGGACACGAAGATACAGAATGGCCAACAAGCGAGGACTACAGATGCAGTCGTCGAAAAGCGATCGCGAGGCCGGGTTCAGCCGGGCGCTCGACATTGCGGCTTGCGTGAATCAAGACAGCCCTGTCGCGGAGACAGGACGCAGCCACCTCGGGATCGTTGTTCGATCGAGGCGAGGACAGGCCAGGAATATGAGAGAAAGGGTGCCCGGCAAATGGGGAAGCAGCACGGCCGCTACCCTCTAATGAGACGGTCAAGAGGGTGCCAAGGCCGACACTTACCCACCGCCGAAACAACACCAGCAATGTAGTCCTGGGCGTGAGGGAGTCACGGCTGATGGCAGGCGAGGGCAACCACACCCTGGGGTACTCTCTGCCCAAGTGCGCCTTACTTCTGCGCAGGCACCTCGGGCTGCCGGCACCAACACTTTGTGAATATGTTTGAAGCACCGCAGCACGTTCCACCTGACCGTCGAGATCCGGCACGTCGCGGGGACAGCGCAAGCTGTCGCTTATGATTCGAAATGATTAGATTTGGCTAGAAGCCAGGATGCTGCACATAAAAATGACAACGCCACCAAGCGCGATCAGAAACTCCACCGCCACCAGATATCTGTTCGAATCCGAATTTTCGTTCATTCCCACACCCTCTCGCATTGTGTGACTGGCGGCCCACTCAAACCACCGCAGCGGCGCAATGAGCCGTACGTGCATCAGGCTACTGATTCCGCGATTCTCGAACGGCACGCATCCAGTAATTTCACGAGTGCTATCGACGGACGAGACGCACTGCAAGAGTAGACGCCAGTGGCGTTGGGAGGGGCATACAGGGGCGCGAAGAAGCGGGGATAACAGTCTCGCGGCGTCGCGGAAGTTCGCCTCGCTCCGGCTGCCATGGAAGTGCCTTTCAATGCCCAAATCATACTCGAAATGCGCCTTTGGTCGCATTCATTCGCGTGCCGGAGGGGGCGCGCGGGCTCCAATCGAAACTCAAATGCAAGAGGTAACTATCTTGCCAAGCGTGATCAAGGCACTCTCCAACTGCGGCGTCCAGGCGTAGCTATAATTAAGGCGAATGAAATTCTTGAACCCATTGGATGGGGAGAACATATAACCCGGTCCGACCGTGATTCCCTGTTCGAGGGCGCTGCGATACAACTTCATGGAGTCTACGCTGTCCGGTAGCTCGACCCAGAGGACATAGCCGCCCACGGGGTGCGAAGTGCTTGTTCCGGCGGGGAAAAAGCGATTCACCATTGACACCATGATGCTAGCTTGCTGAGCGTAGGTACGCCTCACCTTTCGAAGATGATGATCATATCCATCATTTTTTAAATACTCGGCAATTGCCATCTGCGGGAGCGAGGGGGTCGTCAGTGTATTTAGGAATTTCAGCTTCTCCACTTTATCGCGATACCGTCCAGGCATGGCCCAGCCGATGCGATGGGCGACTGCAAGGCTCTTCGAGAAGGAAGCGCAATATAGAACCAGTCCTTTTTCGTCATAGGACTTCAGCGAACCGGGATGGCTCTCTCCATAATAAAGCTCGTTGTAGACATCGTTCTCTATGACTGGAATATCGTGTTCGGAAAGTAGCTTTACCAGCGCCCGCTTCTTCTCATCCGGCATCTGAAAGCCAAGAGGATTATGGAAATTTGGCATCACCATGCAAGCGGCAATCTTCTGTCCGCTGATTATCTTCGAAAGCGCACCCAGATCGATGCCCTCGCGAGGATCGGTCGCGACCTCGATTGCCTTCATCCCCATGCGCTCTATCGCATGCAGCATTGCGTAAAACGTCGGCGACTCGACGGCCACAGTGTCCCCATGCTGCGCCACCGCTTGCAGGCATAGGTTAATAGCCTCGGTTGCCCCGACCGTCACAATTATCTCGTTCGGGTCGACAGAAAGTCCATTTTCCAGGTGCCGCCGGGCAATTTGCCTTATCAATTGCGTGTTTCCGGGCGGCAAATCATCCATGACATCCCAGTGCGGATGCCGGCGCGCTATCGTGCTTGCATATTGATTAAGGCGCCGCCAGGGAAACAGGGACGGATCGGGATAGGGAGAACCAAAGGGAACGGCGTTGTGCCCGCGTATCGACCTAAGTGTGGATAACACAAGCCTGCTAACGTCGACCTCCGCGGAAATCGGAATCGGCTGTGATGCTCGCAGTTCCATGCCGACCGGCTCGCCTGCGCGCCGTCGTACAAAATAGCCGGACTGGGGCCGACTCTCAATAATGCCCTTGCTCTCCAGATGCACATAGGCACGTATCACCGTCGTCATGCTGACCTGGTGGTGCAGGCTGGTTTGCCTCACGGAAGGTATCTTTTCTCCCGGCAGGAGTACCCCATGCGAGACCATGGCCTCGATCTCGGCAACAAGTTTCTCATATAGTTTCAAGCTGCCATCTCCTCAAGCTCGTGAGGAAGAGCGAAGTTGATCCGCCGCCACTTCGGCATGGCTTTCATTATAGTCATCAGGATGGCCGGAACGATAGCGAACAAACGCCTGACTGGCACCGAGCGCGTCCCCACCGGATACCATCAGGCAATAGCCCAAGAGATTCTCGGGTCTATCGTATCGGCTCCTCCGGTCCCGTGTCGTCGCTACTCGGGTACTTGGATTGGCCAAAGCGCAGGATGAGCACACCCAGGGCAAGCAATACGATTCCCAGACTGGATGCGAGCAGATGCAACTCGGTCGCCTCGTTATAGCGGAGTATCAGGTCTCTGGCCAGCGAAACCATGGCGATATAGAGCGGAAAGCGGACCGGGAGTTGCCCTAGTTTCAGGTATCTTGCCACCATGGCCAGAACCTCGAGATAGAGAAACATGAGGAGCAGATCCGTCAGCGTTACCTGCCCAATTTCCACAACCTTCCACGCCTCATGCCCCATTGCGAAGCTTGTGGCCAATCCGATCAGAATCAAGCCGACCAGCTCCCCGACACCAATGAATCTTTCGAATCGATTTCGAACAATCATCAACGAATCCCTTCGCTCTTCCACCATCCTCATCCTTTAATTTGCACAAACCAGCCGATTTACGTTGAAATCAAGCGACAGGGGGTCTTCTACGGCCACCCTTTTCTGGCGGCAGAAGCCGCATGGCGCCATGCCATGCGGCTTGATGCCGGTTCCGCCGGGCTAGTGGTGGGCAACGACCTTCCCACGGAAGACGTGGTACTGGTAAAGGTTGTATCCAATCATGATGGGCAGGACGGTACCAATCCCCAACAGCATGAACACCAACGTGGGATTCTCCGACGCTGCTGCCGTGATGGTGAGCTGGCCGGGGATAAGGCTCGGGAACAGGCTGATCGCCAGGCCCGCGAACGAAACGATGAAAATCAGCACCGATGCCCGGAAAGGTCCCCGGACACTGCCTACGCGCAGAGCATAAGCGATGTAGACAAACGACAGGATCGCAAGCGTAGCCAGTGCAACAAGGACATGAAATACGCCAGGTTGCGCCCAGCGCGCTTGGACAATCGGGCTAAACAGCATGGTGCCGGCGGACAACAGGATGGCAGAGGCAGCTGTGAGGAGCATGCTGATGACGGTGTAGCGGCGGGCAATCTGCTCAAGCTGACCACTTACCTTCTTGACCAGGTACGTTGCGCCAAGGAGCGCATAACCTGCTGTTACGCCCACAGCAGCAACCACGGTGAAGCCCTCGCTACCGATCCCGGGTGCAAGGCCTGTAATCACCTTGCCGAGAATGACACCCTGGGTAACTGCCGCCAGCAAACTGCCGATGCCAAAAATGAGGTCCCAGCCGCGCTTGCGGTGCGCCGCGTGCCGAAATTCGATCGCCGCACCGCGCAGAATGAGACTCGCGATCAACACCATGATTGGCACGTACAAGCTTTGCAGCAGCATCGCGTATGCGCCTGGAAATGCCCCGAAGAGGGCACCGCCGAGTGCGACCAACCACGTTTCATTCGCATCCCAGACGTGGGCAATCGAAGCGAAAATGGAGTCGCGGTGCTCTTCCTTTTTCGTGAAAAGACTCAGTATGCCGACACCGAGATCGAATCCATCGGTAATGACATAAAATATCAGAAATAAACCAATAAGACCGAACCACGCAATGGTAAGCATGGAGGTTGGAGACGAATTCATTTTTTCCCTCTATGTAAAGATTTCAGCTTCCTGCTTTCAAAGCCATATCAATAGCCAGAATGCGCGGCGGGGACGGCACGAACCTGCTCTACCGGCGGCATGAGTGTGAGATCCGGCCCCTTCTTCAGCCACTTCTTCGCAAAGACAAAGAAGGAAATGAACAGCACTACATAGAATGCGGCGAACATGAACATGCTCCCTGACACTGCACTTGCGGGAACCGCCGAAACCGCATCCCGGGTCCTCAGTAGTCCGTAGACAATCCAGGGTTGACGACCCACTTCGCGGACGATCCACCCGCACTCCACCGCGATATAGGGCAGAGGAATGCACAACACCCAGGCAAGCAGCAGCATCCGGTTCTCAAGCAGTGCGCTCAGCCTGCCTCGGGTCTTGCGGAAAACGTATGCCGTCCAGAACGCCAGTACCACAAAGAGGAAGCCGATTCCCGCCATCACACGGAAGGCGTAGTAAAGCAGCGGCAGCATGGTGGGTTGGTCTTCGCGGGCGATATCGGCGAGGCCTGTCACCTTGCCCGTCAGGCTATGGGTGCCAAGGATACTCAGCATGCCGGGTACTTCAATGGACCAATCGTTTTCCTGCTTGGCCTGATTCGGCCATGCCAATAGTGACCATGATGCGCCCTGTCCCGACGGATTCGTGTGCCAGTGGCCTTCGATTGCCGCGCCCTTGGCAGGTTGCGTCTCGAACACGTCGACACCGCTCGAGTCGCCCAGCCAAACCTGCAGCGGGGCAACGAACACCAGGATCCATAGCGCGAGCTTGAAGGAGCGGGCAAAGAACTCAGGATTCCGGCGCTTTAGCAAGTAGTAAGCGGAGATGCCGGCGACCACAAACAGGCCGGTCTCGATTGCGGCCACCCACATGTGCGTGACGCCCCAGATCATGTCCGGGTTGAAGATCGCGCGCAGATAGTCGGCAACCACAACCTTTCCATCGACCACAGTCACACCGGCCGGCGTCTGCATCCAGGAGTTGGCAACCATGATCCAGAAAGCCGAGAGGGTGGAGCCAAATGCGACCATGCCGGTCGCAAACAGATGCGTTCCGCGAGATACACGGTCCCACCCGAACATCATCACTCCGACGAACCCAGCCTCCAGCATGAAGGCCATGGCGCCCTCAAACCCCAGGATGTTCCCCAGGAACTGCCCGGAATGCTGCGAGAACGGCGCCCAGTTTGTCCCGAACTGAAACTCCATGGGAATCCCGCTCACGACACCCACTGCGAAGTTCAGCACCAGCAGCTTGCTCCAGAACCGTGCATGCCGGTAATACGCCACGTTGCCAGTCTTGATCCAAAGCGTCTCGACGACGAGAAGAAATGCTGAAAGGCTAATGGTTAAGATCGGCCACAGTATGTGGAAGATTGCCGTCATGGCAAACTGGGCCCTTGATAAATTCAGGACATCACTAACTGGCATTTTGGTGCCTCCGCTCAAATGAAAAATAACCTTCCGACCTGATTGAGTAACCCCCGGGCGCGAGGCGAGTCGGCGGACCCCTCGAAAGGGAGTGGCCAACTCTCGATGCCGCCGGCGCCCCGCTAGGCGTCAGGAGCCGAGCGCTCGAGAAGAATCGGTATCGACTTCGAAGTAGGGGTACGCGCTACGTCGGCAAAGCTGTCAAGCGGAACCAATGGATTGGTTTCCGGGTAGTAAGCGCCCATGCAACCGCGCGGAATGTCGTATTCAACCAGGAGGAACCGGTCGGCGCGCCGCGAGATGCCGTCATCCCAGACGCCAATCAGGTCGACAAATTCGCCGGGCGCAAAGCCGAGCATGTCAATGTCCGCCCGATTCGCGAAAATCACGCGACGCTGGCCGAAGACGCCGCGGTAACGGTCGTCGAGGCCGTAGATGGTGGTGTTGTACTGGTCGTGCGAGCGCGTGGTCATCAGAACCATCAATTTCTCGCCGTACTTCGCGCGGGCCCGGTGAATCGGTGTGTCCTGTTCGATTTCATGGACTACGAATTGCGCCGTGCCGCTTGGCGTCTTCCAGACACGCTCGCGAGACGCAACCCGGAGGTGGAAGCCACCCGGTTCGGCGATACGGGCGTTGTAATCATGGAAGCCTTCAACGACTTTCTCGATAGCGTCCCGGATGCGGGCGTAATCTTCGGCATACCAGAGCCATTCAATTTTGCTGCCGCCGAGGGTGGCCTCAGCGATTCTCGCCACAATAGCGGTCTCTGACATCAGGTTGGGCGAGGCCGGCTCGTTGATGCCATACGAGATATGGACCATGCAGACCGAGTCTTCCACGGTCACACCCTGGGCGACTCCGGCTTGCATGTCGATTTCTGTGCGCCCCAGGGTCGGAAGGATCAGGGCATCCCTGCCATGAATGAGATGGCTGCGATTCAGCTTCGTGGCAATTTGCACCGTCAGGTCGCACGCGCGAAGCCCTTCCCAGGTGCGAGGCGTATCTGGCGTTGCCATCGCGAAATTGCCGCCCAGGCCGATAAAGACCTTAACCGTGCCATCAAGCATGCCGTCGACGGTCGCAACCACATCCATGCCGTGATGGCGAGGCGGTTCGAAGCCAAACACTTCCTTGAGCCGGTCCAGGAATGCTGGCTCAGGCTGCTCTTCGATGCCCATCGTCCGGTCACCCTGGACATTCGAGTGTCCGCGAACGGGCAGCAGTCCCGCCCCCTCCCGCCCGATGTTTCCCCGCATCATCATCAGATTGGACAGCATGTGAATTGTGGCGACGGAGTTCTTGTGCTGCGTCAAGCCCATGCCCCAGGTCACGATGACACGCTCACCCTTGCAATAGATTTTGGCGAGTGCATCGACTTCTTCATAGGGTACGCCGGACTCCTTGACGATAAGCGCCCAGCTTTCCGCTCTCAAATCTTCGGCGAACTGCTTGAAACCGGAGGTATGTGCCTTGATGAAGTCCACATCGAGCACTCGTGGTTTCCCGTTCGCGAGCGCTTCGTCATCCAGTTCCACCACGCGCTTCGCTACGCCCTTCAGCAGTGCGAAGTCGCCGCTAAGCGTTGGGCGAATGAATGTCGAGCAGATCTGCGTACTCGACAGCGTCAGCATCTCCAGGGGATGCTGAGGGCTGGTGAAGCGCTCGAGTCCGCGTTCTCGGAGCGGGTTTACCGATACGAGTGTCACGCCTCGCTTGGCGGCTTCGCGAAGTTCGCCGAGCATGCGCGGATGATTGGTCGCCGGGTTCTGGCCAAACACGATGATCGTGTCGCAGTGCTCAAAATCATCAAGCGTCACCGTCGCTTTGCCGATCCCGACCGTACCTGGCAGGCCCCGGCTGGTGGCCTCGTGGCACATGTTGGAGCAGTCGGGGAAGTTATTTGTCCCGTAGGCGCGCACGAAAAGCTGATACAGGAACGCGGCTTCATTGCTGGCCCGACCCGACGTATAGAAGGTTGCACGATTCGGGTCATCAAGCCGATTCAAGTGTTTGGCGATAAGCGCGAACGCATCGCCCCAGGCAATCGGCTTGTATTTGTCAGTCTTTGAATCGTAGACCACCGGGTCCGTCAACCTGCCATGCTGCTCCAGTTCAAAATCTGACTGTTTCAGCAGTTCCGCAACTGTGTGCTGGGCCAGGAAATCGGGCGTGACGCGCTTGCTTGTGGCTTCGGCAGCGACCGCCTTCACACCGTTTTCGCAGAACTCAAAGGTGGAGGCATGCTCCCGGTCCGGCCACGCGCAGCCGGGGCAGTCGAAGCCATCCGGCTGATTCTGCTTGAATAGCGTCCGATACTTTCCTCCCGCTACCCTCTCTTTTAGAAGATTGATGGCGACATACTTTAGTGCCCCCCAACCAGCGGCAGGATGGGTATATGGTTCAATTCTTCCTTGAGTTTTAGACTCGTCCATAGCGATGGTTCCTATGTGGATGGGCGCTGCACCGCAACCGGGGATCGGGGCTGTGCGAGTAGAAGCAATCTGTAGGCGAAGAGTAGATGGAGCGCGCTAACCGAGGAGCACACAAATTCTGAGCAAGATGGGGAGTACAGTTTTCACGCCCTGCAGGTAGGCCGACTGCATCGCGGACGCGACCGGGCCGACGCCTTGAAACCGGCGAGCATGGCGTGACGGATTGTCGGAAGATGGCATCCGGATGGAATGTCTGCCGCGAGGCCCTGTTCAGGATGAGTGCCGAGACTGGCAGCGCCATTCGGCGTGCCCGGGCGGGCAGCACACTGTGCTTGGCCGCAACCTGGCGAACTGTACTTATCCCGGGCGGCGCCGGCCGCTAGGCTTCATACCAGACGCGGCGCATCCGTGGAGGCGCCTCGGCGCTTCCAATCCGGAGGAATTCCGCAGCACTTCCTTGAGGTGTATAGGCACTGGCACTGGAAGCGACTCGCGGAGAGGCTCTCCCGCCACAAATGAGCTTTTATCCACCTCCCCAGCGGAGACGCGGAAAAAATGCCTTTTTATGCACTTACATTGCGAGCTGGCCAAACTGCCAGATTGGGTGGTCGTGATTCTTATACGGAAGGATTAGTGGGCTTCCGCCAAGATCCGCTCGTAATGAATCCAACTCAGTAGAAATCTGCGCCGAAAATTGAAAATTGAATCGGATAGTATCGATATTTCGTCGCCAACTCGCCAAAACTCCGTAAATCGTGTTGACCAATGGCTTAGCGAGACCTCAAGCGGAGAAACCGACCTCGGGTACGATGACTGGCTCGAGGAGCATCTCACGGAACGGGTAACCGATGGCTTGCAGTCTCCTATCGCCCGCTTTCAGCAAGGGAAGGTCGGGTTTTCGCTCCGGCACGGCGCCGAGTATCTAATCACGCATGCAACGCTGGGATTCAGGATATTTCGATGCCTGCTGGACAAGGACCTCGCTCTCATCGCATTCATTGATTCGAGAAGCGGGATGCAATTCCCTTGGATAACAATGAACCAGCTATTTTCAAGCGATGAGTTGAAGACTTTAACGGAGGTGCCCCGGGGAATATCTGATTAATGGCCATTGCGCCGAACGCTTCACGTTCCTGATGCTGACTGCTGAAGCATCAGTATCGGTCACCGAGCGCTCGATATTGCGCGAGATCGCGTCCAGCGCCAGCGCGTTGGGGGCCATACTGAACGGCTCGGAAATCTCATCGGCAATCGCCTCAAGCGCGATCAAGGTGTAGGCGACGAAGACGCAGATAATCGGGGTAAACAGCTCCGTCGAATCGACATGACCGAAAGGGAGCATCACGCAGTACGCGTATGCGGTACGGTGAAGCAAGACCCCGTACCCAAACGGAATCGGTGTGGATGCTATGCGCTCACAGCCACCAACGGTTTTCCCCAACTCATTAAGCTGGGCATCGAGCATCCAGAGCTTGGCTTCCGAGACCAGCTCACGCATCTGCAGCTCTGCGAGGTTATAGCGTATCTCGTTAAGAATTGCCGTAGGCCCGTAGCACTTCGCACGCAGCCTCTGCATAGCGTCTTCCCCGAGAAGGCGCACGAGATCCTGCGTCGGATCCGTCTCGCGCAGATCATGCTTTAGCGAATAGACAAAGGCGATAAGACGATTTACCAGCCGGATACGATCCTCGCTGCCGTCCGCGGGCAAGTAGCACAGTATTTGCGACGTAAGCGAACGCGAGGCGATGAGCACGCTTCCCCAAAGGTGACGGGCTTCCTTGAAGCGCTCATAGCTAGCATTGTTTCTGAACGCCAGAAAGATGGTCAGCGCGACGCCAAAGAGTGTAAAGGGAGCCGTATTGAGCGGAATCTTTTCACCCAATATTCGCCCATGGGTCAGGACAGCAAAGCCGCTGACAAAAGCCAGGAGGAGAAGTTGCGGAATGATGGTCTGCAATACTGACCCGCTCCACGCAAACAGCATGCTGAACCAGTTTCGCTTTGGCCGCACGATCATGATTTTCTCTTGCCCAGGAACCTATTTCCGCTCGAACCACATACGGGTTTTGCAGACCCGTCGGGTCAGGCACACACACACACCGAGTCGCCGGAAATCCAGCTACCTGGTGGCGCAGCAACTGCCGATGGTCGTAACTCCAAGTTCCGAGCCTCCCGGTTGGCTCGGCACCGGAACAGAACGTGCTTCCGTGCTCATCGCCGCAATGCTGGCAAACCTGAAGCCTGGATCGTCCGCGAAGCGAGTGGCACAAAGCGCGAAGGGGCTGAGGGACGGGGCTAGCACTACGTTTGCGTCGATTCGTTTGACGTGCTACTTCCCTACTTCTCGCCAGCCCCCCCCATCTGGATCGACGCCATGGTGCCTCGACAGGCGGACGGGTCTAAGTCGAGATGTGAAAACGCCGGTATTACCCCCGCCCAAATATCATTCGAGGCGGGTGTCCCCACCAAGCCAAGTCATGCCCGCCCCCTCCGCTATGTCACTTCCGAACGCAACACACGGACAGGAATACTCTTGTACGAGGGCGTACCGCTTTCCTTGTCAATGTAGTCCAGAGGCACTAGCACGTTCGCTTCGGGGTAATACGCCGCCACCGAGCCCCGTGCGATGTTTGCATAGGCGATGGCAGTGATCCTTTTTAGACTTAGCTGTCTGCCAGTTACGATGGTCTCGATATCCACCAGGTCCCCATGTTCCAAGCCTCGTGCGGCCATGTCGGCTTCGTGCATGAATAGCACATCGCGTCGACCGAATACGCCTCGATAGCGATCATCCAGTGCATAGATGGTGGTGTTGTACTGATCGTGACTGCGGATCGTCATGAGACGCAGAACATTCTCGCCGCCCAGGACGTCGGCGTCTTCCTTCACGCCGCCATATACGGAGAAAACCGCCTTGCCCGATGGCGTAGTCCACTTGCGTTCGGTCGGCGGAAGTGGCAGGCGGAATCCGCCGGGAACGCGGATGCGTGCATTGAAATCATCGAATCCCGGCACTGTCTTTTCAATCAGATCGCGGATCTTGTCATACTCGGCAACCAGGTCCGACCACGGCACCTTGCTGTCAGGCAAGGTCGCGGTAGCCATTCCCGCGACGATCGACGGCTCGGAACGCAAGAATTCAGAGGCCGGCGTGAGCTTGCCGGCCGAGGCATGGACCATGGACATCGAGTCCTCGACCGTCACCGATTGTGGCCCGCCAGCCTGCACGTCAAGCTCCGTGCGGCCCAGGCACGGCAGCACGTACGTTTCCTTGGCCACCAGCAGGTGCGAGCGATTCAGCTTGGTGCCGATGTGCACGCTCAGATCGAGCTTCGCCATCGCGGGGAAGGATTGCCCGGAATCGGGCAGTGCGACTGCGAAGTTCCCGCCCAGGCAGATCAGTGCCTTGGACGAACCATCAATCATCGCCTGCATCGCCTTCACGGCATCGTGTCCGTGCCCGGTGGGCGGCTTGAAGCCGACGGTGTTTTCGATGCGCTGAAGGAAGTCGGCCGACGGCTTCTCGGTGATGCCGACCGTGCGGTTCCCCTGCACGTTGGAATGGCCGCGCAATGGGCAAATGCCCGCACCGGGCTTGCCAAAATTCCCACGCAGGAACAACAAATCAGCAATCAGGCGGACGTTGGCGGTGCCTTTACTGTGCTGCGTCACACCCATGCCATAAGTGACAATCGTGGCATTCGATTTCGCATAGAGATCTGCGACTTGCTCAAGATCCGCGCGGGTCAGTCCGCTTGCCTTCTCGATATCCTCCCACGAGGTCGCAGCCAGGTCGGCGGCAAATGCGTCGAAACCTTCTGTATGCACCGCGATAAAATCGCGATCCAGGACATCCCCATTTTGAGCATCCATATCCAGGAGCACCTTCATTATGCCCTTGAGCGCGGCAGCGTCGCCGCCAGCGTCAACCTGATAATAGGTTGACGCAATCCTGGTCGACCCGTATGTCGCCATTTCCAACCAGTTCTGGGGATCCGCAAACCGCTCGAGCGCACGCTCCCTGAGTGGATTGAATACCACTATTGGGACATTTCGCCGGGCCGCTTCATGAAGCGTACCCATCATTCGAGGGTGATTGGTCCCGGGATTGTGGCCGATGGAGATAATCAGCTCACAGCTGTCAAAGTCCTCCAATGACACGGTGCCCTTGCCGATACCGATCGACTGTGGCAAGCCAACGCTGGTTGGTTCGTGGCACATGTTCGAACAATCCGGGAAATTGTTCGTCCCATACTCCCGCGCGAACAGCTGGAACAGGTAAGCAGCCTCGTTCGAGGCCCTGCCGGACGTGTAGAACTCCACCTTGTCGGGCGACAACGCCTGCAGGATTTCGCCGATCCGGGCAAACGCATCGCCCCATTCGACCGCGCGGAACGTGTCAGTGGAACGGTCATACACAAGCGGATGCGTCAGGCGACCCATATCCTCCAACTCGAAATCGGATCGCTGCAGCAGCGACGACACCGTGTTGCTCGCGAAAAAATCCGGCCGCACCCGTTTCGTCGTGGCCTCCCAAGTCACGGCCTTGGCACCGTTCTCGCAGAACTGGAACGTCGACTTATGCTCCTTGTCGGGCCACGCGCACCCGGGGCAATCGAACCCGTCGGGCTGGTTGGTCCGCATCAGTGTGAGCGGCGCCTTGACCGTTTCCATTTGCAGGCGGATCGCCTGGGTCGTCGCACGAAGCGCGCCCCAGCCGCCAGCGGGCCCGTCGTAGGGCCTGATGCCGGGCACTTCCCGTCGCGTAGCCATGATTGCTCCATGAAGCCCATTCGCCTCAGACTGCCTGGGGCAGTTGTTGCCGCAGGGTCGCCGCCAGGCGAGCTTTTCCTAACAATAGCCTCGGCTTCCTGCTCGGCAAGTGCCAGTTACAAATGGCGCCGCCGTCAAGCGCATGACTGAAACCTTACACGCGTTCTCAATTTTCAATATGAGCCATCCGAGACATGCAAATCGTAACGTCTACTCTTGCCTGGCGTATACCCGCATATCGAAGACCTTATCAGCGTACAAAGCTGTTATGGTTAGTCGCATTCTGGGCTGGCATGGGACTAGTCGTGGAGTTGATCGGGCTGTCCATAGCCGCGGCCGGGATGGAAACGCATTGAGGCCACCAGCGGAGATCCGATGAGGCGCGATGTGCCAGTGGAAGACAGCGGCGCAGGCATTGAAGATGTGCCGACGCAGCGCTCGTTCGCAGTCAGACGCTGGCGTCACGGCACCGTGACGGCCGAGGAAGACCGTTTGGCCGAGGAATTGCCGGTCGCGCTCGAGTACAACGGCATCTCTCATGCGGTCATGCTGGCTACACCAGCCGATCTCGATGACTTTGCCATCGGCTTCAGCCTCAGCGAAGGCATTGTCGACAGCGCGAGCCAGATCTATGGCATCGACGTGGAAGCCGGTGCGAACGGCGTGACTGTCAAGTTGGAGATCGCCACCGCCGCCTTCGCCAGGCTAAAGACCCGGCGCCGCGCGCTGGCGGGTCGTACCGGATGCGGCCTGTGCGGCATCGAGTCACTGGGCGAGATCATGCGCGTGCCGCAGCCGGTGCATAGCCATGCCATCTTCGATCCGACTGTCTTCGATGCGGCGTTTGCCGCCCTGGTCAAGCGCCAGGCACTGCTGCGCGATACCGGGGCGACGCACGCGGCGGCGTGGCTGCGTGCGGATGGCGCATTGGCCTTTGTGCGCGAAGACGTGGGTCGTCACAACGCGCTCGACAAGCTTGCCGGCGCGCTTGCGAGTACCAACGAGGATACCAAGCGCGGCGCGGTGATTATCACCAGCCGGGCCAGCTACGAGATGGTGCTCAAGACGGCATCGATCGGTGCGGGGATCCTTGCCGCGGTATCCGGTCCAACGGTACTCGCCGTGCGGCTGGCAGACTCCGCTGCGATAACGCTGGCCGGCTTTGTGCGGACTGGCAGCCTGGTCGTCTACACGCATCCGGAACGGCTGCGTATCCCGCAGGTACGCTGACTGTCCAGCTGTAAATCTACCCGCCCCAAACTTTGTTTCCGCCTCACACAACAACGGCACGCCGCACGCCTACCACCAATCACAGAAATTTAAACAGATTCATCCCCTGGATCTGCATAAACGATTGCTGCGCCGCCTGCAGCGAAGTCTGACGCTGGTAATACTCAGTAATAGCCGAGTAGTAATCCAGATCCTGCAGTCCGGAAAGTGTCTGGCTGTAATTGAGGCTACGGTTCGAGCCAATCGTATCGAGCGCGTCCAGCTCCTGCATCCGCGCCCCAACGCTGGTCTGGACCGTGCTGACGTTGTCCAGCGAATTGCTCATCTTGCGATTGGCGGTGGCCAGCACATTGGCCAGTGCCGCATGATCGGCATCGGTCGAGAGGGGCTTCTTCAGCGCGTTGATGACATCCTTGACGTTGCTGAAAATATCGGTGCCGGCAAGCTGCGCAGGTTGCAGGTCCATGCGATCGCCAGCGACCGGCGTACCCTTGACCGACAGCGAGAGGCCCGCCACCTGGATGCCGGCGCCATCCGTGTAGGTCACTGGCACGCCGATTGCCGCAGGCGGAACAGCGCTTTCGTCCTTCAGCTGATACTGCAAAACGCCGGTGGCCGGATCTGTGCCGAAGTTGATCGAGATACTGTGCCCATACAGTGCGTTGGTCGGGTCCGACACCGTGACTGCACTGTAGGTTGCCGTGCCCGTGTTGCCGCTGTTAGCCGAGGCAACATAGGTGGCCGTGTTCTGCACGCTCAGGAAGATGTCGCGGCCGTTGTCGCCGGTCGCCAGCTGACGTGCCACGTCGACCTGCAGCAACTGCTGACCGCTATCGCCGCTGTACTGCACGGCGCCGGCACTGTCCTTGCTGAACGGCGGCGACTGCGACTGGAAGCCAGCGAACAGGAAATTCCCGTTGCCGTCATCGCTGTTGGCCAGCCCGATCAACTGGTTGTAGTTGGCTTCAAGCTGCGAGGCGACGGAGGCGCGATCGGCATCGCTTATGGTGCCGTCACCGGCCTGTACCACCAGCGTCTGGATATTCTGGATCGCGGTAGTCACGCTCTTGAGCGTACTGTCTTCCATCGCGAGATTGCTGTTGGCTTGCTTGCGCGACGTAGCGTACTGGTCGTTAACCGCGCTGGATTGCGCTACCACCAGCGCCCGGGTTGCACCCACCGGGTCGTCCGACGGCGAGAGGATGCGGCGGCCGGTGCCGAGCTGCTGCTGCACATGCAGCAGGGAACCCTGCTGGCTGTTCATCGAGGCCAGGCCGAGTTGATAGAGCGTGGAGCTTGCGATGCGCATGTCTGTTCCTTTTCGGGGTCCGATTCGTCAGGGCGCTCAGCGGCCGATGCCGATGATGGTGTCGAACAGGGTAGTGGCAGTCTGGATAACCTTGGCGTTGGCTTGGTAGAGCTGCTGGAAGCGCAGCATGGAGACCGTTTCCTCATCCATGTTCACGCCGGACACACCTTGTTGCGCCGTCGTCACTTGAGTGGTGACGCTGTCTTGCGAGGTCGACGCGATCTGGATCGATTTGGCGCGGCTGCCAACGTCGTTGACGAGCTGCGCATAGGCGTCGTTGTAGCTCGACACGCCGCCGATGGTCTTGGCGCTCTGCAGCTTGGCCAGCACCAGCGCGTTCCCGTTGTCGGAGGCGCCGCTGGCGTTGGGTGTCAGCGTAATCTTGTCGTTGTTCGCCGGCGTGCCGCTGAAGCTTACGGTGATGCCGTTGATCACGTAGTCCTGGGCGCTGCCGTTCGGAGTCGGGCCAGTCGACGGCACCGCGGCGCCGGTCGGGTCGGTAAAGATGTATTTGGCGGTGGCTCCGTCGTAGGTGGCCGTGATCGCGGTGAGCGGCTTACTGGCGCCCGGTGCGACGTTGGTGACCTTCGCGGTACCCGTACCGGTGTTTGCGGCGCCTGCGCTGCCAGTCAGCGGGGCCTTCGCGGCCGCGATCTTGGCCGGATCCTTGATTGCCATGTCCATCGCCGAAGCAATGTTGCGGGTCGGCTGGATCTGGTAGCTGTCGTTGGCCGACATCGCCGTCGGGATCTGCACGTCCACGCCATCGAGCGAGAGTGTCAGCGGATAGGTGGCGGCGGCGCCCGGCTGGCTAACGGTCTTATTGTCCGACATGCGCACCAGGTTGTAGTTGGTGCCGTCGTAGCTCAGGGTGTAGTCGCTGGTGGTCAGCTGCGACGTATCGCTGATGGTGGCCGTTACCAGCGAGTTGCCGGCATTGGTGCTCTTTGGCAGTACCGACGGCGAGCCCAGCTTGAACAGGTTGCCGCCAACCTGGCCGGTCAGGTCCACGCCGAGCTTGTGCTGGTCGTTGAAGGTCTGGGCCAGCGTCACCGACAGCCGGCCGATGGCGTTCTGCGCGGAGTCCAGCGTCTCGCTGCGGAACTTGAGCAGGCCGCTGACGGAGCCGCCGGTGAGCGTGCTGTCGTCCATCTCGACGACGTTGCCGTTGCCTTGCGTGTAGGCGATCGCGGTACGCGAGGGGTCCGCGGACGATTGCACCGCCTTCAGGTCGTAGGAGGCGGTGCCCATCACCAGCGGCTGGCCGTTGCCGATGAAGACGTTGTAGGTATTGTCCTGCGGCACGACCTTGACGCCGACTATCTGGGTCAGTTCGGAGACCAACTGGTCGCGCTGGTCGAGCAGGTCGTTGGGCTGCTGGCCACCGCCGGCAGCGACGGCCCGCGTGATCTGGTCATTAAGCTTGGCGATCTGCTGGGAGTAGGCATTGACCTGGGTCACCGAACTTTGCAGCTGGGTGTTGACGCCATCGCGCAGTTGCTGGAAGTAGGAGTTGGCGGCACGCATCTGCCCCACCAGCGACTGCCCGGCGTTGAGCATGTTCTGGCGCGCGGCCGGATCCGCCGGCGTGTCCGATACGCCCTGGACCGCGGCGAAGAACTTCTGCATCAGCGGTGCCAGGCCGCCCTTCTGGTCGGCCAGCAGGTTGTCGATCTGGCTGATCTGGGCAGAGTAGGTCGAGAGTTGCGCGCTGGCGGTCACCGCGCCGCGCAGCTGGCCGGTCAGGAACTCGTCATAGACGCGGACCACCGAGGTGGCGTTGGAGCCCTGGCCATAGAACCCCGAACTGGTGTACTGGCCGCCCGCGGAGGCAATGATGGTGTTCTGCCGCGTATAGCCCGTGGTGGCCGCATTGCTGACGTTGTGGCCAACCGTGGTCAGCGCGTTCTGCGCCGTGTTCAGGCCGGAAAGTCCGATATTGAAGAGAGACATGCTCTAACCCCGCGTCTGGTGGCTGCCGCGCGCCTGACCGGGCGATCCGCGCACCGTGGCCGCCTGTGCTGGCCCTTCGATGCCGGGTCGCCGCTGCCGGACATCGACGGCGGTGAATGATGTGAGTAACGGCAGAAGTACAAAGAGACTTTAGTGCGCGGCGCGGGGAATTTGCGCCTGGCTCTCCGGTGGCCGCGCCAGCCGCCTGGCACGGCGTCCGGTCAGCCTGTTCCGGGCGCTCAGACGGGCACTTTTCGCATGATCCGCACCAGTTTCTCGCCATAAGCCGGATCGGTGGCGTAGCCGGCCCGCTGCAGGCCGCGCGCCGCGTCGTCCGGCGTCGCCGCGGCCAGCACCTCGGCGTAGCGTGGGTTGTTGCTCAGCAAGCGGCCGTAGTCGGCGAAGGCTTCGTCATACGAAGCGTAGGCGCGGAAGCGCGCGCGCACCTTTTGCGGCTGGCCGTCGATGTATTCGGTGGTGGTGATTTCCGCGACCTGGCCCTTCCAGTTGGCGCCCGCCTTGATGCCGAAGACATTGAAGGTGGTGCTGCCGTCCGGGTACGCGATCTCGCGCCGGCCCCAGCCGGATTCGAGCGCCGCCTGGCCGAGGATCAGCTTCGCCGGCACGCCGGTGGCACGTGCCGCCGACTGGGCGGGGCCGGCCATGCGCGAGACGAAGGCGCTGATGTGGGCGGGCGTGTCTTCCGGCAACACGGAGGCCCCGCCCTGCCAGGCGCCTGGTTCCTGCGGCTGGTACTGGCGCAGGCCCGCCGTGGGGTTCCAGCTGGTGCCGGCCACCACGCTGCCGACGCGCGGCCTGTCGGCATCCCCCGCGCCGTCGCCGTTGCGCATGTCCAGCGCGCGCGCCAGGCCGGGAGCCGCGTCGTCCATGCCGGCCTGCACGGCCGCCTGCTTCGCGGCGGCGCCGGCAAGCTCGGGCGGAAGGCCCGCGCCGCTGGCCCGCGCAAGCTGGCGCACCATCACATCGGCAAGGCCGATGCCGCGCGAGGACATCTGCTGCGACAGCTGCTGGTCCATCATCGACATGTACAGCTTGGTCTGCTCGTTGTCGAACAAGCCATCCTGCGGCGTGGCATCGCGCATGCTCTTGAGCACCATCTGCGTGAACACCGCCTCGAACTGCCGGGCGGCGGTACGCAGCGTTTCGGGGCTGGCGCCCGTGCGCGCATTCTGCTTGAGGCCTTCGAAGCCCTGCGTGTCGAGCGCGAAGCGTTGCGAGAGATCGGCCTGGGCGGCCAGGCGGCTGCTGGACATGGTCAGATGATCTCGAGGTCGGCGCGCAGCGCACCGGCAGCGCGCATCGCCTCAAGGATGGTCTGCAGGTCGGCCGGGGTCGCGCCGAGCGCGTTCAGGCCCTTGACCACGGCGGCCAGGGAAGCGCCGGCCTTGACCATCTGCAGCGCGCCGCCCTCCTGCTTCATGTTGATCTGCGACACTGGCGCCACCACGGTCTGCCCGCCGCTGAACGGGGCCGGCTGGCTGATCACCGGCTGGGTATTGATCACCACCGACAGATTGCCGTGCGCCACGGCGCAGTCGTCCACGGTGACGGCCTGGTTCATCACGATCGAGCCGGTACGGGCATTGAGGATGACCTTGGCGGCAGCCTTGGCCCGCGTGACGTCGATATTCTCGATGCGGGCCATGAAGCCCACGCGCGCGCCTGGCGCGGCGGGCGTGCGCACCTGCACCACCCGGCCGTCCAGCGCACTGGCTACGCCGCCGCCCATCGAGCGATTGATCGCCTCGACCACACGCTCGGCCGTGCCGTAATCGGTTTCACGCAGCTCCAGGTTCAGGATGCCGCCTTCCGGCTGGAACGCCGGCACCGCGCGCTCGACGATGCCGCCGTTGGCGATCCGGCCCACCGCCAGCTGGTTGACCTGTACCTTGCTGCCGTTGGCCGACGCGCCCGCGCCACCCACCAGCATATTGCCCTGCGCGATCGCGTAGACCTGGCCGTCGGCGCCCTTGAGCGGCGTCATCAGCAGTGTGCCGCCACGCAGGCTCTTGGCATTGCCCATGGAGGACACCACCACGTCGAGCTGGCTGCCCGGCTGCGCAAACGGCGGCAGCGTGGCCGTGACCATGACCGCCGCCACATTCTTGAGCTGCATGTTCTTGCCGGCGGGCAGGGTAATGCCCAGCTGCGAGAGCATATTGGTCAAGCTCTGCGTGGTGAACGGCGTCTGCATGGTCTGGTCGCCGGTGTTATCCAGTCCCACCACGAGGCCGTAGCCCACCAGCGGGTTGTCACGCACGCCCTGGAAGGTGGCGAGATTCTTCAGCCGTTCCGCGTGCGCCGCGCTCGCGAGCAGGCCCAGCGTCAGCGCAAGGAAGAGAGCGCGGACAAAGCGGCAGCGCAAGGCAGGGAGCGAAGACAGGAACATGACGCGGTCGGTGATCAATACGGGGAAACATTGAGGAAGAAACGCTGCAGCCAGCCCATGTTCTGCGTTTCGTCGATATAGCCCTTGGCGGTGTACTCGATGCGCGCGTCCGCCACTTGCGTGGAGGGCACCGCGTTGTCACCGGTAATCGTGCGCGGGTTGACCACGCCGGAGAAGCGGATGAACTCCGCACCCTGGTTGATCGCCATCTGCTTTTCGCCGGAGACGATCAGGTTGCCGTTGGCCAGCACTTCCAGCACGGTCACGGTAATGGTGCCGTTGAATGTGTTGGTGGCGCTGGCGCCACCGCTGGCCTTGAGCGCGTTGGCACCGCTCATCGTGGCATTCTGGCTGCTGCTGAACAGGCCAGCCAGCGCCTTGGGCACCGCGTCGAACGCCAGCGCGCTGTTGGAAGTGCGGCTGGCGTTGGTGCCGGAGTTCTTGCTGGCGTTGACGTTCTCGCTGATCACGATGGTGAGGATGTCGCCCACGTTGCGCGGCCGGCGATCCTCGAACAGCGGATTGCCGGCATACGACGACTGGTAGATCGATCCGCTCGACCGCGCCAGCGCGCGCGGCTCGGCCCGTGCGGTGGTGGGAAGCTGCACCAGCGGCTCGCGCGGAACCATCGCGCAACCAGTCGCGAAGCAGCACAAGGCAAGCGCGCCCAGGCGAATCAGCGAGGCCATCATGATCATCCGAGCTGGGTGAGGCGCTGCAACATCTGGTCGGACGTCTGCACGGCCTTGCTGTTGATCTCGTAAGCGCGCTGGGTCTGGATCATGCTGACCAGCTCTTCGACCACGTTGACGTTGGACGCTTCCACGTAGTTCTGCTGCAGCGTGCCGGCGCCGTTCAGGCCAGGCACGGTGGTGTTCGGTGCACCCGATGCGTCGGTCTGCACATACATGTTCTCGCCGAGGCTTTCCAGGCCGGCCGGGTTGGCGAAGGTCGCCAGTTGCAGCTGGCCGACCTGCACGTTGTTGGCCGAGCCGGGCTGCGTCACCGAGACGGTGCCGTCACGCGCCACGGTCAGCGACGTGTAGTTGGCCGGCAGGGTGATGGCAGGCTGGATCACAAAGCCGCTGGACGTCACCAGCTGGCCGTTCTGGTCGCTCTGGAACGAGCCGTCACGCGTGTAGGCGGTGGTGCCGTCGGGCAGTGCCACCTGGAAGAAGCCGTTGCCGAGGATGGCCACGTCCTTGCTGTTGCCGGTCTGCTGCGGATTGCCCTGGGTATGGATGCGCTCGGTTGCCACGGGGCGCACGCCGGTGCCCAGTTGCAGGCCGGACGGCAGGGTGGTCTGGTCCGAAGACAGCGCGCCTGGCTGGCGTACGGTCTGGTACATCAGTTCCTCGAACACGGCGCGTCCACGCTTGAAGCCGTTGGTGGAGACGTTGGCCAGGTTGTTCGAGATCACGTCCATCTGCGTCTGCTGCGCATCGAGGCCGGTCTTGGCAATCCAGAGAGAGCGGATCATGTTTGTCCTCACAAGGCCGCCGCGAGCCGCGGCGGCACATCAATTCAATTTCAGTTGGTCGAGAGCAGCTGGTTGGAGCGCTGTTCGTTGGAATCCGCGCTCTGGATCATCTTCATCTGCATCTCGAAGCGGCGGGCGTTGGCGATCATGTCGACCATCGACTCGACCGGATTGACGTTGCTGCCCTCGATCGCGCCGGCAATGACGCGGATGTTGGCATCGACCTGCAGCGGCTGCGCGCCGGGGCGCAGGCGGAACAGGCCATCGTCGCCACGGGCGATGGAATCGGGCGGCGGATTCACCAGGCGCAGCTTGCCGATCTGGGCCAGGCCGGCGGAGGTTTCCCCGGGGCCGCGCGCCGTGATCGTGCCGTCGCTGCCGATGCTGACCGCCGCACCCGGCGGCACCGCGATCGGGCCACCGTCGCCCATCACCTGCAGGCCGGTGCTGGTCTGCAGTTGCCCGTCCGCCGACACCTGCAGCGAGCCCGCGCGGGTGTAGGCTTCGCTACCGTCCGGTGCCTGCACCGTCAGCCAGCCGTTGCCCTGCAGCGCCACGTCCAGCGGACGCTCGGTGTAGGTCAGCGGACCGGCCTTGAGGTCGGCGCCGGGCGTGGAGGCCAGCGCGAAGGCGCGCGTCGGCGACGCCTGCCCCACCACCGGCACCGCGCGGAACATATTGACCTGTGCCCGGAAGCCGGGGGTCGACGTGTTGGCCAGGTTGTTGGACACCGCGGCCTGCTGGTCGAGCGTCTGCTTGGCGCCCGACAGGGCGGTATAGATCATGCGGTCCATGGCGTCCCTTTAACTCCCGCTCGTCCGGTTCGTCCGGCCTATCCTGCCGACGCTGCGCATTACAGGTTGACCAGGGTCTGCATGACCGTGTCCTGCGCCTTGATGGTCTGCGCGTTGGCCTGGTAGTTGCGCTGCGCCACGATCAGGCTGACGAGCTGGCCCGACAAGTCCACGTTGGAAGCTTCCACCGCGTTGGACTTGAGCTGGCCGAGGCTGCCGCCAGGCGCGGCGATCACCGCCTGACCCGACGCGCCCGTCTCGGACCACACATTGTTGCCTTCGGGCTTCAGGCCCTGCGTGTTGCCGAAGCCGGCCATCACGACCTGGCCCAGCGACTGCTTTTGCTGGTTCGAATAGCTGCCGAGGATCGTGCCGTCCGGCTGGATCGCGAAGCCGAGCAGGCTGCCGGCGGTATAGCCGTTCTGGACAGGCGGTTTGGTATCGCTGGCGCCGGCGAACTGCGTGGTGCCGGTCAGGTCCATCGCGATGGCCAGCGGAGCCGCGCCGTTGGAAGCCGCAATATTGATGGTGGTGGTAGCACCTGCGCCCGGTACCTGCAGCGTGCCCTTCGAGTCGAACTTCAGCGTGATCGGCGCGCCGACGACATTGCCCGCCGCATCGGTCAGGTTCATCGTCCAGTCGGTGCCACCGCCACCGGCTGCCGGGAACGTGCCCGCGCCGGGGGTACCCGTGGAGAAGTACGCCGTCAGCTGCCTGGCGTTGCCCAGCGAGTCGTACACCGTAACGCCGGAGCTGTAGTTGTACATATTGGACGTAGGCAGCGCCGCCGGCGTGCTGGCGAATGCCGCTCCCGGTACCTTGCTGCCGGAATCCAGGTTGAAGGAAACGCCCAGCGTGGTCGTAGCCTTGGCCGCCATCGTGGTGTTCGGCACGACCAGGGGTTGCGGCTGCACCGCACCGCCGCCGGTCGCGCCTGCCGGATAGCCGCTCAGTTGAAGGCCCTGCGCATTGGTGATGCGGCCGTCTTGCTGGCGCTGGAACTGGCCATTGCGCGAGTAAAAGACTGAGCCCGACGAGTCGGTCAGGCGGAAAAAGCCATTGCCGTTGGTAATCGCCACATCGAGCGCGCTGCCGCTCGATTCGATATTGCCCTGGTTGAATGACTGCACCACCGAGTTCACTGTGGTACCGAGGCCAATCTTGGTACCGGCATACACGTCGGCGAACTGGGCCGTCGATTGCTTGTAGCCGACGGTGTTGGCGTTGGCGATGTTATTGCCGATGACGTCCAGATTCGATGCGGCGGCGTTGATGCCGCTTACCCCTTGACCGAAACCCATGATATTCCCCTAGTTAGCTGATTCGCTGATGTCTTAAAGAATGCGGCGAACGTCGTCGACCGACGCGGTGCGGTCATTGCCGATATCGACGAGCACACCGGTGGAGTCACCGCTGATGCTGTTGACCTTGCCGTACACCAGCGCCACCGGCGTGACATCCTTGCCGTTGGCGGTGGCGGTCACCTTGAAGCTGTAGTCGCCGTCCGCTACCGCGACGCCCGCGTCGTTCTTGCCGTCCCAGGCGATGTCGTGCACGCCGGCAACCTGGCCCTTCATGTCGATGGTGCGCACGGTGTTGCCGTCCTTGTCGAGCACCTGCACGGTGACCGCATCCGCGGTCGCGGGCAGGTCGACACCGATCTTGCCCGGCACGCCGCCCGCCACCGACGTGGCGCTGCCCGGCACCATTACCGTCTTGCCGATCAGTGCCGCGGAGTCCATGGCGCGGCTGGCGCTGACCTGGCCCAGCAGCGTATTCAGCGTGGCGTTCATGGTCTGCATGCCGCTCACCGTGCTGATCTGCGCCAGCTGCGTGGTCAGCTGCGAGTTGTCCATCGGGTTGAGCGGGTCCTGGTTGTTCATCTGGGTGACCAGCATCTTCAGGAAGTTGTTCTGCAGGTCGGCCGCGCTCGCGCTTCCGCTTTGCAGCGTATTGGCAATCCCGGCGGCGCTGGTGTTGTTGCTTGTGGCGGAGGTCGTAGTCATTGCGTATCCCGGTTTACTGACCGATGGTCAGTGTCTTGAGCATCATGTTCTTGGCGGTGTTGAGGACTTCCACGTTGGCCTGGTAGGAACGCGAGGCCGAGATCATGTTGACCATCTCCTCCACCGGGTTGACGTTTGGCATCGTCACGTAGCCGTCGGCGTTCGCCAGTGGATGCGTGGGGTTGTGGACCATGCGCGGCGGCGACGGATCCTCCATCACGCCCTCCACCTGCACGCCCCCGATGTCGCTCTGGCCTGGTGTCGCGGCCAGGCCGAACACCACTTGCTTGGCGCGGTAAGGCTGGCCATTGGGGCCAACGGCGCTGTCGGCGTTGGCGAGGTTGGAGGCGGTCACGTTCAGGCGCTGCGACTGCGCAGCCATGGCCGAACCGGTGACTTCGAAGATGTTCATGGCTGGCATGGTGCGCTCACTGCTGGATGGCTGACAGCATGGTCTTGATCTTGGCGCTCATCACGGTGAGCCCGGATTCGAAATGCACCGCGTTGTCGGCAAAGGCGACGCGTTCGGTATCCATTTCGACCGTATTGCCATCGATACTCGACTGCATCGGGATGCGGTACTCGAGGTTCCTCTCGTCGATCCCCGACGCCGACGCCTGGCCCGGCAAATGCCGCACCGACGTGGTGGACAGCGAAACGCCTTCGGCGCGCTTGCCCCGCTCGACGCTCTGCGCCAGCGTGCTGGAGAAATCAAAGTCGCGCGCCTTGTAGCCGGGTGTATCGGCGTGCGCGATATTGGAGGCAATCACTGATTGCCTCTGGGTCCGCAAGCTCAGCGCTTCTTGCTGGAAGCGCAATGCCGCATCGAGTCTGTCAATCATGTCTGTGTCTCGCTGAAGGGGAGAGCGATGAAGGTCGACCTTTTCAGGTGTGTCATCTTAGGGGCGGCCCCGCCATGCCAATCGCACGAATAGGGCAAAGAAACCTGCGTATTTCGACCCGAGCAAGATTGCAGGGCTGCCTACAATGGGACCCGTTGTCACGCACGTGGCGCCCGCTCCCGCGGCGCGCCCCACGTCGTTTTCTTGCCGGGATACACACATGAACACTCGTTTCCGGGCCGCCGCGGCGCGCGCCCTGCTCTGCGTGCTCGCCGCCAGCGGCACGCTGCCCGGCAGCGCCGGCGCGGCACCACCCTCGCCTTTTACCGAAGACCCGGTGCGTACCGCGGTCGAGCAGTTCCTCGAACGCCAGACCGCCGGCCTGCCCGGCAAGGCCAACATCCAGGTGGTGCCGCCTTCGGGCGGGCGCGCGCCGGATTGCCCGCTTCCCGAACCCTTCCTGCCGCCAGGCGCGTCGCCCTGGGGTCGCGTCTCCGTGGGCGTGCGCTGCGCGGGCGAGCGTCCGTGGACGCGCTATGTCCAGGCGCGCGTGTCGGTGGTTGCCGACTACTATGTGGCAGCGCGCAACCTCATGCCCGGCGAACCCGTCGACGCGGCCGACATGGAAGTCCGCCAGGGCGACCTGGCCTCGCTGCCGCGCGCGGTGGTGACCGATCCCGTGCAAGTGACCGGCGCGGTGGCGGCGAACCGCATCGCCGCGGGCTCGCCGTTGCGGATGGATCTGCTGAAGAAGGCCATTGCCGTACGGCAGGGGCAGAACGTGACCGTGGTGGTGGAAGGCGAATCGTTCCAGCTCAGCAGCGAAGGCAAGGTGATGGCCGACGCGCCGGTGGGCAACAACGTGCAGGTGCGGCTAAAGAACGGTCAGGTAGTCAATGCGCTGGTGCGCAGCGGCGACACGGTGGTGCTGCAACAATAGGGGAACGCGGCAAGCGTGGCCCGTGGGGTTACGCAACCGTCTCATGAGACAATGGCGCGCAGGCTCAGGGCCGGGAAAGCGGGGCTTTCCGACGCCATTTCACCCTAAAGTTTTGCCTGAGCCATCCGATAAGCCAAAGGTACCCAGCAAGGAATTACCGTGAAGATCAATCAGACCACCTCGTCGAGGGCGGGCGACGCCATCGACGGCGCCACGCGCAGCGTGGCCGGCGCCCCCGGGCCGACCACGGCCCCGGATACGTCCAGCGTGCGCGTCAGCCCCCTGTCGGCCCAGGTGCGCGAGATCGGCGCCCGCCTGGTAGAAGATCGTGACGACGATATCGATACCGCCAAGGTCGAGAAAATCCGCCAGGCCATCGCCGAAGGCCGGATCAGGATCGACCCCAGCAAGATCGCCGACGGCCTGCTCGCGTCCCTGCGTGAGCTGAACGGCGGCGCCTGATCCCTGCTGCGCGGCCATTTGTTTAGCCAACCCATACCCACGATAGGCAAGCCATGAGCCAGTCCCTGATCCAGAACCTGCGCCGCGAAACCGAGCTGGCGCAGGAATTCGCCGCCGTGCTCGGCGAGGAAAGAACCATGATCAAGGCCGGCGACTACCAGGCCCTGGCCGGGTTGCTGGAACGCAAGGTCGAACTTGCCGGCTTGCTGAGTGCCTTGACGCGCACCCGCGAGGCACAGATGGGGGCTTTGGGCATTCGCACCGGCGCGGGCGGACAATTGTTCGGGCGGCAGATCGATGCGGGCGTTGAAGCCGCATGGCGGACGCTGGTGTTTGCCGCGCGCACCGCGCGCGATGCCAATGCGCTCAATTCCGCCGTGGTGGACGCGCATCTTGAATTCACCGAAGAAGCGATCCTGGCGCTGCGTCAGCGTGGCGATAATGCGACGCTCTACGGGAAGGATGGACGGACGCAGACTGGGCCGCAAGGGGTCAGCCTGGCCAGCGGCTGATGGTTTCCGGATCTTGATTCCGGATCCGACCTGGACTGCCACTGGTTAGTCCGCAACATCAAGAAGCGGTTCTAGGAACCACCCGGATCAAAGGCCGCTTGGCAACAGAAGGCGACAGCGCATCCCCCTCAGGCCACCCCGGGCAGTGAGGTGAAACCACCTTTGACGTTCACCGGCAGGTATCAACGCTCGGCGAGCGGCAACCGTGCTGCGCGAAGCGAGTCAATGCGCCAATCAGCGGCGTACCTTCGAGATCCCCGACATACAAGCCCGGCCCTTGCGCACCGAACACCGGATTGCTCCAGCGCAACATTGGACAACAGCGCTCCCGTCAAACCCCGAAGGCTCTAAGGCTCGAAACCGTGAAGGAATTGCAAGAAGAAGCGATGCCGCCAGAACCACGATCGGTGTAGCCGTGGGGAGCGCCCGAGGGGCGGGCCACACCCCAACGCGATGCGAAGCGAGCCGTCAAGGTGTACCAGGCCGTATGGGGCGCCTCGGGATCCGGCGAAAAGAGCGGAAAAGAGGGACCCATGTTTGAGTATCCCCTTAAGGCGATGCGAGTTTGGGTCCCGGCCGCTCTTTTCGCTGGATCCCGAGGGGGTGTCGCCCCATCCGGTGCGCTTCTTTGCCTACTTTCTTGGCAAGACAAGAAAGTAGGTCGCCCCCCGCAGGGGGGTGAAACCGCCTTTGACGTTAAGCTTTTGAATTTATGTTTTTATAACCCACCGCCGCCAGCAACAGCAACATCACCTAAAACTAACCGTAACCTGATTCGACTGCCCCAACAACACCGGCATCAGCGCCCCCCGCCCAGGCACCTGAAACGCAAACACAAACCCCTTGGCCGCATCATCCCCGCTAAACGCCTCGGTAAGCCCCTCCGCCCCCGGCAACAACACACAACGCTGCGCATTGCACAAATAAGCCTGCAGCTCATTAGGCGGCGTACTAGCAAAACTATATCGCCACCGCACGGTAGTAATAGCCCCCTCCGCCTGCGGCAAGTAACCGGTAGGCAAGATCGGCGGCGACACCGTACGCAACCCTTTGCCATGCAGCGCAGGCCCGTTCACGGAAGCCGACCAGGAATGCAGCGGCCCGGCGGGCGCGGCCCAGGCCGCGCAGCAGGCCGCGGCCAGCACCGCAGCGCCAAGACGATGGCACCAGCCCCTCATAGCAAGCCGCGCAGCTGCGAACGAAGCCGCGTAATAGCCTGGCTGCGAATCTGGCAGACCCGCGACTCCGTCACCTCCAGCACCGCCCCGATCTCACGCAAATTGAGCTCCTGGTCGTAGCACAACGACAGCACCAGCTTTTCCCGCTCCGGCAGCCGCTCGATGGCACGGATCAGCGCTTCGCGCATGCCGCTTTCCATCAGCACAGTGAGCGGGTTGCCATCGTCGCTGACGCTCAGGTGCCGGTCCAGGAAGTCCTCTTCGCCGGAGCGCTCGAAGTCCTCGTAGTGCAGCAGCTGGCAGCCATAGACTTCATTGAGCAGTGTCTGGTATTCGTCGAGCGGCAGCTCAAGCTCCTGCGCCACTTCGGAGTCGAGCGGCGCGCGGCCCAGCGTTTGCTCCAGGCCGCGCACGGTGCGTTCGATGCGCCGGGTGAACTGGCGCAGGCTGCGCGACTGCCAGTCATTGGCGCGCACCTCGTCAAGCATGGCGCCGCGGATGCGCTGGCTGGCATAGGTCTCGAAACGCGCACCGTGGGTGTCCTCGTAACGCTTGGCGGCATCGAGCAAGCCGATCATGCCAGCCTGGATCAAGTCATCGAGCTGCACGCTGGCAGGCAGCTTGGCTGCCAGTTGCAGGGCGATACGACGCACCAGCGAGGCATGCGCCGTCACGGTGTCGGTCTGTTCGAGCTTTCCCTGAATCGTGTACATGGTGGAATTCTCGTGAGTCCTGGCTGCAGGCCCAGGCGTTTAAGCCAGGGCCGGGGCTGACGGCGCCAGCGGCGCCGTCGGGGTTGAACGGGAATCGGTGGACAAGGGCCAGTTGGCAATGCCCGTGGCGATGCGGCGTAGCGCGGCGGTAGCGGGCGCCGCGGGAAAGGCCTCCACCACGCAGCGGCCTAGTGCCACGCTGCGTTCCACCAGCGGGTCGTACGGCAGGCTGCCGGCGGGGCTCGCCTCGACGCCGAGATACTGGCTGGCGGTGCGCGCCAGGTTGCCCAGCACGGCACTCGCGGCGGCATCGCTGGCGGCGGCGTTGATCACCAGGTGGAAGCGCCGGCAGGCGTACAGGTGATTGAGCCGCTTGATGCAGGCATAGGCGGCCTTGATCGAGGCCGGCTCCGCGCGCAGCACCACAACGAGGTTGTGCGCCGTGCCGGCTACCTGCGACAAGCCGCCGTCTGCGTCGCTGCGGGCATCGGTGAGCACAGTGCGAAAGCCATTCAGCGCCTGCAGTCCGCCACCGGCCTGCGGACTGCCGGGCAACACCGCGATGGTGCCGGCCGGGCGCTTGCCCAGCGCGGCTTCCAGCGTCACGGTGCCGCCCAGCACGGCAGCCAGGGTGCCTTCCGGCATGGCGCCGGCAAGGCGGGTCGCGCGGGCGCCGAAGCGGTCTTCATCGATGAGCAGGACGCGCTCGCCTTGCATGGCGAGTGCGTTGGCCAGCCCCAGGGCCACCGTGGTGGCGCCGGCACCGGCATCGCTCGCGACCACCGCGATGCGGCGCGTGGCGCGGGGCGCCAGCATGCGCCGCAAGCTTTCCGCCTGGTCGGAGGCGAGTGAAGTCACGTCTTATTCTCCCTGCGTCAGCGTTTGCAACACGCGGCTGCCGTTCATGCTCGCTTCGAGCAGGCCGGCGGCGTCGCCGGGATGAAAGGCCTCCTGCGGCGCTTCGTGGGTGGCGGACGGCGTGGCGCGGCCACCTCGGCCGGGGTAGTTCTCCAGCACGCCGAGCAAGGCCAGCAAACGGCCGAGGCCTTCCACCAGCACGGCGGCGGCCGGCATCTGGCGGGCGGGCGCGCGGCCGGTCAGCCGCGCCAGGAACGCGGCGGCGCTGTCGTCGCACGCTTGCTCCAGCCGCAGCGCGGCTACCGCCATCTGCAGGGCGAGCAGACGCGCGCAGGCTTGCGCTTCGGCCAGCGAGGATTCGTTGCCGCCTGCCTGCCCGCCCTGCCCCAGGTGATCCATTGCGTGGCGCAGCGTGCGAAGTTGCGCTTCGCCGGCTTCAGCCCAGCGGGCCCAGCGGGCCAGTTGCACGCCCTCGGCCGACAACGCCGGGTCGCACAGCAGGTAGTGAACCGCTAGCGTCTGGCCGTTCTCGCGATCGACCACGCGCGACACCAGCAGGCCGGCCTCGATGCCGCTCTCGGCGGCGCCGCGCGTGCCACGTGCCTGGCCCTCAAGCACGCGCACCGGCGTTTGCGCGATCCACTGCACGGCGTCGCGGCCGCGATAGTCCATATCTTCCACCGCGTGGAAGGTCAGCGTTTCGGCCAGCGCATCGAGCTTGACGGCCGCGCCACCGCTGACCACGCGCGTGGTCTTGCGCGCGGTGGCAAGCCAGCGCTCGCCGGCTTGCTGCCAGCGCGCCAGCGTGGCGGCGGCGGGCATGGCATCCAGCAGATTGACCACGGTACGGGCGGCGGCGATGGCGGCGCACAGGGTGGCAGCGTCGGCTTCCCATCCGCCTTGCCCGGCTTGCAGCGCCGGGCCGGTGCGGCCGGCGGGCGCGGCGGCGGCCGCCAGCGGCAGGCCGTCGCGGTCAGCCAGCCAGAGCGTGTGTTGCCAGGGGCGCGGCGCGCGGCGCCCTGCCACCGGCGCGGCGACCGTGGCGCTGAGCGAAAGCACGAAACGATCGCAATGGCGGCTCAGGTCGCGGCAGGCGGCTTCGCGCACCTGCTGCGCCATCAGGCGCGGCGAGGGCGCGTTCTCGGTGCGCTGCTGCCAGAGCGAGCGGACCAGCTCGAAGCTGTAGCTGCCAGCGTTCAGCTGCTGGACGCAATCGCCCACCGCGTTGGCGTTGTCGGTCAGCGAGCGCAGCATGCCGTCGGCGCCGCCGGCGCTGGTCGCGCGGGTGGCGTCGCCATCGTCCTGCGCGGGCATGGCACGGCGCGCGGCTTCCGCGTCGGCGAATACGGAGCCGCGGCGCGGCGTCTGGAACGCGCGCTCGACCAGCGACACGCCGTTGGCGAGTTCAAGGTGCTCGGGCACGCGCTGGCCGGTGGAGGCGTAGTAGACCGGCAGGCGGTGCCGGATCACCACGTCGAGCACGGAGCCCAGGTGCGTGGCTTCATCCAGCTTGCTGACGATACAGCCGTCGATGCCGCCGTCGGGCGTGGCATCGTGGCGGTAGGCGTGCACGACTTCGTTGAGGGTGTCGCCGTGGCTGGCGCCGTTGAGCAACAGGATGCGCTGCACCGGCGCCTGCACGCCGGCCAGCATGGCGATCTGCTCCGACAGGTTGCGGTCGCGCTGACTCATGCCGACGGTGTCGATGATCACCAGGTGCTTATCGGTCAGCGCCGCCAGCGCGAAGCGCAGGTCGGCCGCATCCTTGACCGCGTGCACAGGCACGCCCAGGATGTCGCCGTAGATGCGCAGTTGCTCGTGCGCACCAATACGGAAAGTGTCGGTGGTCAGCAAGGCCAGGCGTTCCGGGCCGTGCTTGAGCACGAAGCGCGCTGCCAGCTTAGCCGTGGTGGTGGTCTTGCCCACGCCGGTGGGGCCGACCAGCGCCAGCACGCCGCCCTGCGCGAACAGCGCATCTTCGTCGTTGAGCACCGGGACCTTGCGCGCCAGCTCCTGGCGGATCCAGGTCATGGCGGCGGGCCGGTCATGACCCAGCGGCAGGTGGCCGAGCAGCGATCGCGCAAGCTGTCCGGAGAAGCCAGCAGTCACTAACCAGGTAAACAGCGAATCGCGCAGCGGATCGCCGCCCAGCGACGGCAGGCTGTGGGTGCCTACGCCGGAGAACTGCCGCTCCATCATGGCGCGCATGGTCTGCAGTTCGCCGCGCAGGTCGCCAAGGGCGCCGTCGACGGCCACCACGGCGGCGGGCGGCGGCGTGAATACCGGTGCGGTGCTGGCGATGGCGCCGAGATCGGTGTCGCGCATGGCGACAATCTCCACGCCCCCCTCGACGGTGCGGTTGGACAGCACCACGGCGTCCGGTCCCATTGCCTCGCGCACCTGGCGCAAGGCCTCGCGGCCATTGGCCGCCACGAATTTAGCTACGCTCATCTTGCGAAACCCCTCACGCTGCGCCACCGATCATGGCGGTGATCCTGATATTTCTGTTGTCCGGCACCTCGGCATGCGAGAGCACCTTGAGCTGCGGCATGGTCCGGCGCAGGAAGCGCGCCAGCAGCGGGCGCAGCGGATGCGGCACCAGCAGCACGGGATCCAGCCCCAGGTGTTCCTGCCTGTTCACCGCATTTTGCGTTTGCTGCAGCAGGGCATCGGCCAGGCCAGGCTCGATGCCGCCGCCGTTAGTGAGCGCTTGCGACAGCACGCGTTCCAGCCCGGCGTCGAGGCCGATGACCTGGAGGTCAGCGCCGTTGGGGAACCACTGCTGGGTAATGGCACGCCCCAGCGCCACGCGCACCAGCGACGTGAGTTCGTTGGGATCGCTGATCTTCGGCGCGTGCTCGGCCACCACGTCCAGCACGGTGCGCATGTCGCGGATCGGCACGCTCTCGTCCAGCAGGTTCTGCAGGATCTTCTGCAGCGCGGTGAGGGTGATGACCTTGGGCACCAGGTCTTCAGTCAGCTTGGGCGATTCCTTGGCGATGCGGTCCAGCAGCGACTGCACTTCCTGGCGGCCAAGCAGTTCGGCCGCGTGCATATGGATCAGGTGGTTAAGGTGAGTGGCCACTACTGTGCTGGCATCCACCACGGTGTAGCCGTAGATCTGCGCCTGCTCCTTGAGCCCGCCCTCGATCCACACCGCCGGCAGGCCGAATGCCGGGTCCTGGCCGGGCGTGCCCGGCAACGGGCCGGAGACCTGGCCGGGGTTGATCGCCATCCACTGCCCGGGCGTCGCTTCGCCGCGGCCGATCTCCACGCCCTTGAGCGTGATGCGGTAGGCGTTGGGCTTGAGTTCCAGGTTGTCGCGGATATGCACCACCGGCACCAGGAAGCCGATCTCCTGCGCCACCTTCTTGCGGATGCTCTTGATGCGGCCGAGCAGTTCGCCGTTCTGCGCGCGGTCCACCAGCGGGATCAGGCGGTAGCCCACTTCCATGCCGAGCGGGTCCACCAGGCTGACGTCGTCCCAGCTGGCTTCGGTCGACTCGGGCACCATCGCGGGAGCGCGGTCCTCGCGCTTCTTCTCCTGCGCCTGCGATGCATCACGCCGTGCCACGTAGCGGCCGAACCACACCAGCGCGCCGGCAAAGGCCAGGAAAGCGAAGTGCGGCATGCCGGGGATGATGCCCATCATGCCGATGATGGCGCCGGTCAGGTACAGCACGCGCGGATTGGAAAACAGCTGGCCGGTCAGCTGCTGGCCCACGTCCTGCTCGTTGGAGACCCGCGACACGATCACACCGGCGGCGGTGGAGATCACCAGCGCCGGGATCTGCGCCACCAGGCCGTCGCCGATGGTCAGCAGGGTGTAGTTGCGCACCGCGGTGGCGAAGTCCAGGTCGTGCTGCACCATGCCCACCACCATGCCGGCGCCAACGTTGATGAACATGATCATCAGGCCCGCCACGGCATCGCCGCGCACGAACTTGCTGGCACCGTCCATGGCGCCGTAGAAGTCCGATTCCTGCGATACCTCGGCGCGGCGCTTCTTGGCGCCGTCTTCGTTGATCAGGCCGGCGTTGAGGTCGGCGTCGATCGCCATCTGCTTGCCGGGCATGGCATCGAGCATGAAGCGCGCGCCAACTTCGGCGATACGCCCCGCACCCTTGGTGATGACCATGAAGTTGATCACCACCAGGATGGCGAACACCACGATACCCACGGCGAAGTTGCCACCCACCAGGAAGTGGCCGAAGGCCTCGATCACCTTGCCCGCGGCGTCCGGCCCGGTGTGCCCTTCCATCAGCACGACCCGGGTCGAGGCCACGTTGAGCGACAGGCGCAGCAGCGTGGTGAACAGCAGCACCGCCGGGAAGGCGGCGAAATCCAGCGCCTTCTGCGTGTACATGCCCACCAGCAGCACCATGATCGACAGGGCGATGTTGAACGTAAACAACAAGTCCAGTACGAAGGGCGGCAGCGGCAGGATCATCATGCCGAGGATCATGATGATCAGCAGCGGGCCGGCCAGGGCCTTCATCTGGCCGCCTCCCCGCCCGCCGGGCAGGTTGAACAGCGAGGTCAATGCGTTCATGCTTGGCTTTCCGGTACGGCAAACTCGTCAGGCACCGGCAACTCGGAGGGTGCCTCCGGGTGCGGGCCGTTGCTGTGGTGCCAGTGCTTCAGTTGATAGACCCAGGCCAGAACTTCAGCCACGGAGGTGTACAGGCCGGCCGGAATTTCCTGGCCCAGCTCTACGTGACGGTGCAGCGCGCGCGCCAGCGGCGGCGCGGACAGCAACGGCACGCCGTTCTCGACGGCGATCTCGCGAATGCGCGCGGCAATCGCCTCGCTGCCCTTGGCCACCACGCGCGGCGCGCTCATGCGGCCTTCTTCATAGCGCAGCGCCACGGCGAAGTGCGTGGGGTTGGTCACCACCACGTCAGCCTTGGGCACCTCGGACATCATGCGGCGCTTTGCCATGGCGCGCTGCTGCTGGCGGATGCGCGCCTTGATATGCGGGTCGCCTTCGCTTTCCTTGTGCTCCTGCTTGACCTCTTCCTTGGTCATGCGCAGCTTCTTGTAAAACGTCCAGTATTGCCAGGGCACGTCGATCGCCGCCACCAGCACCAGCGAACCCGCCACCATGGCGCAGGCGCTCAGCACCATCTCCAGCATGTGCAGCAGCGCCTCGTGGATCGGTGCGCTCATCAGCGCGACAGCCTCGGGCAGCCGCCGCCACAGCACCCAGCCGGCCACGCTGCCAACCAGCAATGCCTTGGCGATGGCCTTGGCCAGTTCCACCAGCGATTGCGAGGAGAACAGCCGGCCCAGCCCCTTGAGCGGCGAGAGCCGGGAAAAGTCGGGGGCGAAAGACTTGGCGGAGAACAGCCAGCCGCCCAGCAGCATGGGGCCGGCCAGCGCCGCCACGCCAAATAGGAGCAGCAGGGGCAGGAAGGCCAGCAGGCCCTCCCAGACCGTCACGGCAAAGTGCGACATCATGCGCGACGTATCGAAGGCAACGGCCGGCTCGAAGGCCAGGCCGGCGTGCAATACAGCGTCGAGCTTGCTGGCGAGCGTGCCGCCCAGCATCGACAGGCCCGCCACACCGCTCATCAGCATGATCAGCGTGGCGAGTTCCCGCGAACGCACGACCTGCCCCTCCTCGCGCGCCTTTTCCAGGCGCCGCGATGAGGCAGGTTCGGTTTTCTCGAGATCGCTTTCTTCGGACATGGCCGCTCCGTTACGAAGCGGCATGCGGCCGTTCGTCAGGGACGATTATCGGAGCGGGAAGCGGCGGGCATTAGGGGGAATAGGGCGGGGATTCTGGCGCTGTTTGCAGGATGGCGTCGCCCCAGGCGCGGCGCGGGCGGATGCGGCGCGCTACCCTCCGCCATGGCGGCGGAGGCTTTACCGGCAATGCGCCGGCAAATCCGGCCAGGCCGCCGCGGCGCCGCGGCAAGGGCGCCACCGCTGCCTGGCCAGGACGGTCAGAACCCCAGGCTGGCCAGGAGGTCGTCCACCTGCGACTGGTCGGAGACCACATCGGCCTTGCCTTCCGGGTTGACCTGCGGCCCGTTCATCAGCGTAGCCGGCGCCTCCACCCGACGATCGGCCGGCACGTTATCAATCAGCACCTGCAGCAATTCCTGCTCCAGGGAATGGATCATGTCCATCATCTTCTTGATGACCTGGCCGGTCAGGTCCTGGAAGTCCTGCGCCATCATGATGTCGAGCAGGTGGCTGCCGGTGGCGCGGGCCTGCTGCGGCACGTCCGTCAGGAAGGCACGGGTATCGAGCACCAGCTCGCGCGCGTCGCCCAGCTCCACCGGCTTGTCGAACCAGGCTTCCCAACGCTTGTCCAGCGCCTCGGCCTGCTTCTCCATGCCGGCCTGGATCGGCTGCGCCAGCTCCACCGCGGTCAGCGTGCGCTCGGCAGCCTGCTCGGTCATGGAGGCGATATAGCTGAGCCGGTCGCGCGCATCGGGGATGGCCTGGGCGGCACGCTCGATTTCCTTGTCGAGCCCCAATTCGCGCATATTGTCGCGCAGCATCCGTGTCAGGGCGCCAATGCGCTGGAACAGCTGCTCGGCAGATTCGTTGCTGAGAGTCGGAGTCGTCGACATATCGCCCACCTTATGCCCCTTCCTTCGCCAGTTTCTCGAAAATCTTGGTGATTTTCTCGTCGAGCGTCGCTGCCGTGAACGGCTTGACCACATAGCCGTTCGCGCCGGCTTGCGCCGCGGCGATGATGTTTTCCTTCTTGGCCTCGGCCGTCACCATCAGCACCGGCAGCTTGGCCAGCGGCCCTTCGGCGCGGATCGCCTGCAGCATGCTCAGGCCATCCATGTTCGGCATGTTCCAGTCGGAAATGACGAACTGGAAGCTGCCGTCCTTGACCTTCTCCAGGCCGGCGGCGCCGTCTTCGGCTTCCTCGACGTTGGCAAAGCCCAGTTCCTTAAGCAGGTTGCGGATGATGCGACGCATGGTGGGGAAGTCATCGACCACCAGGATCTTCATGTTCTTGTCCACTCTAACGGCTCCAATACAGTTGTGGAAAGTTGCTTCAATACCTGCGCCTGCCCCACCGGTATGCGGCCGGGCAAGCGCTTGTGCCCCGTCAAACCCGCTGCGCGCGCGTCCCGAAGGTGGCCAGGCGCGCCATCACGCGCTGGCTCATCGCGTGCAGCGGTACTACCTCATGCACCCCGCCGGCGGCAATCGCCTCCTTGGGCATGCCGAATACGATGCAACTGCTTTCGTCCTGCGCCAGGTTGTAGGCGCCGGCCTCGCGCATGCGCAGCATGCCTTGCGCCCCGTCCTTGCCCATGCCGGTCAGCATCACGCCGATGGCATTCTTGCCGGCATGTTTGGCCGCGGAGTCGAACAGCACCTCCACCGACGGCCGGTGGCGGTTGACCGCCGGCTCCTGCGACAGGTGGGCCACATAGTTGGCCCCGCTGCGCGCGAGCAGCAGGTGCGAGTCTCCCGGCGCGATATAAGCGTAGCCGGGCAGCACGCGTTCGCCGTGCTCCGCTTCCTTGACCGTGATCCGGCACAGGCCGTCCAGGCGCTGCGCGAACGAGCGCGTAAAGCCGGCCGGCATGTGCTGGACGATCAGCACCGCCGGACAATCCGGCGGCATCGGCATCAGGAATTCCTTGATGGCCTCGGTGCCGCCGGTGGATGCGCCGACGATGATCAGCTTTTCCGTGGACAGCAACGGGCTGCGCAGCATCGGGGCCGCAGGCACTGCCGCCTCCGCGCTGGCCGGCGCGGCGCTGCGGATGCGCGCGCGCGAAGCCGCGCGAATCTTGTCGGCGATGGTGTCGGTGTAGTCCATCAGGCCGTCGCGGATACCGAGCTTTGGCTTGGTGACGAAATCCACCGCACCCAGCTCCAGCGCGCGCATCGTGATTTCCGAACCGCGCTCGGTCAGCGACGATACCATCAGCACCGGCATTGGCCGCAGCCGCATCAGCCGCTCCAGGAAATCCAGACCATCCATGCGCGGCATTTCCACGTCAAGCGTGAGCACATCCGGGTTCAGTCGCTTGATCAGGTCGCGAGCCACAAGCGGATCGGGGGCGGTTCCCACCACCTCCATATCGCTCTGGCTGTTGATGATCTCCGTCATCAGGCTGCGTATCAGCGCGGAATCGTCCACGCACAATACCTTGATCTTGGCCGCGGTCATGTCTTGAAAAAATCCTTGTCGGTTCAGGAGACGGCAGCCGATGGCGTGCGCCGTGGAAACAGTTCCGCGCCGCCCTTCTCGGGCGCGGTGCCGGAGCTGGCAATGGCGCGCGCCAGGGCGCGTTCGTTGCGCTCGACCACCACCTGGTCATCCTGGCGTGTGAGCCGGCGCACCAACGCCAGCCCGGTAAGCGGGAAATAGCTGACGCGGCGCGCATGCGGGCCGCGCAGGTCCTGGGCGGCCACGCGTATCTCTTCGGCCTTCAGGTACCTGAGCACGAACTCGGCGTTGCGATCGCCGATATTCAGCGTGGTCATATTGGCCAGCACCGCGCCACCGCCGAATACCTTGGCTTCGAGCCGCTCGCGGCGCGCGCCCATCTTCAGCAATTCGTTGATCAGCACTTCCAGGGCGTAGGAGCCGTAGCGCATCGATGCGGAGAGCAGCCGGTCCGCACCCGCGCCGTCGTCGTCCGGCAGCATGAAGTGGTTCATGCCCCCCACCCCGGCCTTCTCGTCGCGGATGCAGGCAGCCACGCACGAACCCAGCACGGTGGTAAGCACCACGTCCTCGCGCGTCACGTAATACTCGTTCGGCAACAGCTTGATGGCCTGCTTGCCGAACTCGCGGTCGAAATAGCTGCGGGTGGCGATCGCTTCAGGCAACTGCGGGGTGCGCATCACGAACCTCCCAGCCGGGCCGAAGGCGACGCCAGTTCATACACGGTCTGCCCGCGCAGCTGGAACGCGCGCGTCACGTAGGAGAAATTCTCCGAGTGGCCCGCGAACAGCAGCCCGTGCGGCTTGAGCAGCGGCACGAAGCGCTCCAGGATCTTGCCCTGGGTGGGCTTGTCGAAATAGATCATCACGTTGCGGCAAAAGATCGCGTCGAACTTCTCGCGAATCCCCCAGTCCGGCGCCAGCAGGTTGAGCGGCTCGAAACTGATGGTGCTTGCCAGGTCCGGCTTGACCTTGACCGCGCCGGCGCGCTGGCCGGTGCCCTTGAGGAAGAAGCGTTTGAGCCTTTCCTGCGAGAGCTTGTTCACCTGCTCGGTGGTATAGACCCCGGAACGGGCCTTGGCCAGTACCTGCGTATCGATGTCCGTGGCGAGCACGGTGGCGGCACGCTCGCCCAGCGCTTCGGCCAGCGTGATGGCGATGGAGTATGGCTCCTCGCCGGTCGACGCGGCCGAGCACCATACGGAGTACGGCCGCCCGATCTTCTTCGCATGCTCCGCCAGCAAGGGGAAATGATGCGCCTCGCGGAAGAACGATGTCAGGTTGGTGGTGAGCGCGTTGGTAAAGAACTCCCACTCGTCGGAGCCATCATCGGCATCGAGCATGGCCAGGTAGGTGCCGAAGTCGACGAGCTGCAGCGTGCGCAGGCGCCGGGCCAGCCGGCTGTACACCATCTCCCGCTTGTGGGCGCCGAGCGAGATACCCGCGCGGCGATGGATCATGGCGCGGATCTTCTCGAAGTCGCGCTCGGTCAGCAGGAAGTCACGCGGCTCGTCGCGCCGCATGGAAGCGGGCTGCGCCGATTGCGGGCCGGCGGCAAAGGCGGTTGGTCGAGGCTGCGTCATGTGTTGCGAGGGCGGTTGGCCGTGGTCTTGCTAAGGCGCGCTTTTGCGTGCTTGCGCGTACCGGAATGCGGGATCAGGCGAACTCGGCTTCCACCAGTTCCATTTCCGGGCTGGTCATCAGTTTTTCGATGTCGATCAGGATCAGCATGCGGCCGTCGACGGTACCGAGGCCGGTCAGGTGCTCGTTCGAGACCGAAACGCCGAACTCCGGTGCGGGCTTAATGGCTTCGCCGGTCAGGGTCAGCACATCCGAAACGCCATCCACCACGATGCCGACGACACGTCCGGCGATATTGAGGATGATGACCACGGTCTGGTGGTCATAGCGCACGTTGCCGAGCCGGAACTTCAGGCGCAGGTCGACGATCGGCACGATCACGCCGCGCAGATTGGTCACGCCCTTGATGAAGTCAGGCGCGTTCGCCAGGCGGGTCACCGCGTCGTAGCCGCGGATCTCCTGTACCTTGAGAATGTCGATGCCATATTCTTCGCTCCCCAGCGTGAAAACCAGGAATTCCTGCCCGGAGGCTTCGCTCCCCGGGGTATCGATGTGTCCGATGCCGGCCATGATGTCTTGTTCTCCTGAGCGTTAAGCAAGCGCCGGGTCTTGGCGGCGCACACCGGTGCGCTGCAGCGCACCGACGTCCACGATCAGTGCCACGCTGCCGTCGCCGAGGATGGTGGCGGCGGAAATGCAAGGCACCTTGCGGTAGTTGGTTTCGAGATTCTTCAGCACGACCTGGTGCTGGCCGATCAGCTGGTCCACCAGCATCGCGAAGCGCTTGCCTTCGGCCTGCAGGATCACGGCGATGCCCTGGGTGGGCTCATGCACGGCATCGGCCACGTTGAACACGCGATGCAGTTCCAGCAACGGCAGGTACTCGCCGCGCACGTGCATGACGCGGTCGTTGTTGGCAGCCGTGTGCACGTCTTCCGGCTTGGGCTGCAGCGACTCCATCACGCAGTTCAGCGGCAGGATGAAGGTTTCCGCGCCCACCTTGACGGACATGCCGTCCAGGATCGCAAGCGTCAGCGGCAGCACGATACGGGTGGTGGTGCCCTGGCCGGGGCGCGACGTGACCTCGACGTGGCCACCCATTTCCTGGATGTTCCGCTTGACCACGTCCATGCCCACGCCACGGCCGGACAGGTCGGTCACCGCTTCGGCGGTGGAGAAGCCCGGCGCGAAGATCAACTGCCAGACTTCCTCGTCGCTGATGTTCTCCGACACCGGCAGGCCGTTCTGCAGCGCCTTGGCTAGGATCTTGTCGCGGCGCAAGCCGCCGCCGTCGTCGCTCACTTCAATGACGATGTTGCCGCCATGGTGCTGCGCCGACAGGATCAGTTGCCCGGTGGGTTCCTTGCCCGCGGCAACGCGCAAGTCCGGTGTCTCGATGCCGTGGTCCAGGCTGTTGCGCACCAGGTGGGTGAGCGGATCGATGATGCGTTCGATCAGGCTCTTGTCGAGCTCGGTGGCCTTGCCGAAGGTGACCAGGTCGATCTGCTTGCCCAGCTTGCCGGCCAGGTCGCGCACCAGGCGCGGGAAGCGCGAGAACACGTAGTCCATCGGCATCATGCGGATCGACATCACGGCTTCCTGCAGGTCGCGCGCATTGCGCTCAAGCTGACCCATGCCGGAGAACAGCCGGTCGAACAGCACGGGATCGAGCGCCGAGGCCGTCTGTGCCAGCATCGATTGCGTGATGACCAGCTCGCCCACCAGGTTGATGATCTGGTCGACCTTTTCGGTCGGCACACGGATGGAGCCGGACTCCTGTGCGTGAGCCGCGGCAGCGGGCTGCGCCTTGGCCTTTTCCTTTGCGGGAGCCGGTGCCGAGGCGGCCGCCGGTGCGGCGGCTGCGGGAGCCGGAACCGGAACCGGAGCGGGAGCCGGTGCCGGTGCTGCTGCCGCTGCTACCGGGGCAGCCGGCGCGTCTGCCGCTTCCACCACGATCTGGTCGCCGTCGACGACGAAGCAGCACACGGCGATGATGTCGTCGGCGCTGCACTGGCTCTGCAGCCAGACGGTGAGATCGCCGCCCACTTCCTGCTGGCCCGTGATCTCGCCCAGGTTGGCGAGCTCTTCGCGTAACAGCGCCTGGTCGGACGGCGATACCTTGATCAGCGTCACCTTCAACCCGCCGCCCGCTGCGGGCGCGGGCGCAAGCGCCGGCGCGGCGGCTGCCGCCGGCGCGGGAGCCGCTGCCGCGGGCGCGCCGCCCGCAGCCTCTAGCGCCAGTTGCTGAAGAACGGCGCAGATACGCGCCAGCGTTTCCGGATCGGGTTCCGTACCGTTACGGTAGGCGTTGAGCTGATCTTGCAACACGTCCTTGGTTTCCAGAAAAGTGTCGATGATGGTCCGGGACAACGCCAGTTCCCGCCGCCGCGTACGGTCGAGCAGGTTTTCCAGCAGGTGCGTGGTTTCGGTCAGGGCGGCGAAGCCGAAGGTAGCTGCGCCGCCCTTGATAGAGTGGGCTGCGCGAAAAATCGCATTCAGCTCTTCCGCATCGGGGGATTCGAGATCCAGCCCGAGCAGTAGCTGCTCCATTTCCACGAGGAGCTCTTCAGCCTCTTCGAAGAAGGTCTGGTAGAACTGTGTGATATCGATATCGACAGACATAACCGTCCTGGCTCACTGAAATTCGCTGCGAAGCCCGCTGCCTGCATGGCAAGCGGTCTTCATTGAACACTGCCCGGCTTGGCCGGGGCCGCGGCGGCGTTGCCCTGCGCAGCCGCCGCCGATGCGGCCGGCGCTGCGGGGGCGGAGGCGGCCGCCAGGCCTGCCTGCACTTCCTGGCCGGCTGCGCCGGCCTTTGCCGCCACCGAAACATCGGCGGCGCTGGCATTCTCTGCCTCGATCCGGGACTGCGCGCGCTGGTTCAGCACCACGATGCTGATGCGGCGGTTGACCGGTGCCATCTCGTCCTTCTTGTCGAGCGGCATGGTCGCGGCCAGGCCGATCACGCGCAGCACCTTGCCTTCGTTCATGCCGCCGGCGATCAACTCGCGCCGCGAGGCATTGGAGCGGTCGGAGGACAGTTCCCAGTTGCTGTACGTGCGTTCGCCGTTGGAGTAGTTGGCGGCGTCCGTATGGCCCGACAGGCTGACCTTGTTTGGCATTTCGTTGAGCACCGGGCCGATCTCGCGCAGGATGGTGCGCATATACGGCTCGACCGCGGCGCTGCCGGTGCGGAACATCGGCCGGTTCTGCGTGTCCAGGATCTGGATGCGCAGACCTTCGCTGGTGATGTCGAGCAGCAGTTGCGGGCGGAACTGGCGCAGCACCGGGTTATTCTCGATGATCTGCTCGAGCCGGTTCTTGAGCGCGCGCAGACGCTCGCTTTCCTGGCGCTCCTTGGCCTTCTGCACGGCATCGTCGGGGGTCTTCCTGACTTCCGCGTCCTGGCGGGTGATATCGAGGCCACCACCCGGGATCACGCTGGAGGACAGGCTGCTCTTGTTGCCGCCCGCAAGCGCCACCTTCAGCGGCGTGCGAAAGTACTCCGCCAACTGCTGCAGATCCTTGGGGGTCTGTGCCTTCAGCAACCAAAGCACCAGGAACAGCGCCATCATCGCGGTCATGAAGTCCGCGTACGCGATCTTCCATGAACCGCCATGATGCGCGGCAGCGCTTTTCTTGACGCGTTTGACGACTATGGGATGCGAACCGTGCTCACTGCTCATCGCTGCCGCTCCTCTACGTCAGGTAATGCTCTTGACTTCGCGGACGTGGTCGTCCAGCTCGAGGAAGGATGGACGCTCAGTCGAGTACAGCACCTTGCGGCCGAATTCCACGGCCACCAGCGGCGCATACCCGTTGAGCGAGGCGAGCAGCGTGACCTTGATGCACTCGTACATCTTCACGCTCTCGTCCACCTGGTGCTCGATACGCGCGGCCAGCGGCGAAACGAAACCATAGGCCAGCAAGATGCCGAGGAAGGTGCCGACCATTGCGTGCGCAATCAGCGCACCGAGTTCAGCCGGCGGCAGGTCCGCCGAGGCAAGGGCATGCACCACGCCCATCACGGCGGCGACGATGCCGAAGGCCGGCAGGCCGTCGCCGACGCGGTGCAGCGCGTGCGCCGGCACCTCGGCCTCGTGGCGGAAGGTCTCGATCTCGTGGTCCATCAGGGCCTCGATCTCGAAGGCATTCATATTGCCGTTGACCATCATGCGCAGGTAGTCGGTCAGGAACTCCATCATTCCCGGATCGGCGAGGATGCGCGGATACTGGCTGAACACGCTGCTGGCCGCCGGATCCGCGATTTCCTTTTCCAGGAACAGAATGCCTTCGCGGCGGGCCTTGGACAGCAGGACGTAAAGCAGCGCCATCACTTCCATGTACAGCGCCTTGCTGTACTTGCTGCTGCGGAACAGCGTCGGCAGCGCATGCATGGTGGCCTTGATTGCCTTGCCGTTGTTGGAGCTGATAAACGCGCCGACTGCCGCGCCACCGATGATGACAAGCTCTGCCGGTTGATAAAGCGCGCCCATATGGCCGCCGGTCATGGCGTATCCGCCAAGCACCGCCGCCATTACGACAACAAAGCCAATTACAACTAGCACGATTGATTCCCCGTCAGAAAAACACGCGTCAGGCACGCACAAGGGTCGCCCTCCGGGAGAAGCGGATTTACCGCTCGTCCCGGCAAGACTCACCAACCACGCAAACCGCCCTCGGACCCGAGACCCAGTGACCTGAAGGCCCAGTGATCTGGAGTCCTGAAGCCTTGCAGTCTTATGACTTAACGACGCAAGACGGCAAGACTTGAAGACTTATTGACCCGGCATCGATGATCTTCCAACGCGGGGACCGGCGATCCGGCGAATAAGCCTGGGTTTCCTCCCGAGTTCCCGCGAAGGCCTTGCCTGAGCGTTGGTAAGCTTGGCAGGCTGCCACGGGAATGCGCGTGGATGCTGGGTACTTCCGGCATCCGCGGCGCACGGCGACAGGATTCCCAACGGCAGCCCGGGCATGTGCCCGGACTATCCGCTTGGTAACGTCTCGTCCAAATCGCTTCAGTCAGGCAACAACTTGCGCGGGAGCGACGTTCTTCGAGAGCTTCTTCGCCTTGCCGGCACGTGAGGGCGGTCGGCACAGGCTGCAAACGAAATTCGCATGCGGCTCGTACGCGTGTGTAACGAACTGCCCGCCGCAGCACGTGCAGCTGGAAAGCTGCAGCATGTTGCTCTCGAAAAACCGTACTAACGTCCAGGCACGGGTGAAACTTAAGACAATTTCGCTTTCGAGCAGCGATACGTGCTCAAGATAGAGCCGATAGCTCGCCACCACGGCGCGGATGCCCACCGTCTCGCCTTGCTGGACCATGAACTGATAGGCCGAGAAGAACAGCGAGGAATGGATGTTTGGCAACCAGGTGGTGAACCAGTCGGTCGAGAAGGGGAGCATGCCCTTGGGCGGCGAGGCGCCGCGCAGCTCCTTGTAGAGGCGGATCAATCGATCGCGCGAGAGCGTGGTCTCGGCTTCGAGCACCTGCAGGCGCGCCCCCAGGCCGATCAGCTCGATGGCGAGCTGGGTCTGGTTGGCGTCCTGCAAGACGCTCTTGCGATTGGGAACCGGAGTGGCCGTGGTACTCCGGACTGACGGGGCCTGAAGGAGCGCGGTCAATTGAGCGACTCCACGGGCTGCCGTGCGAGCAGGATCGCAGCATGGATCTGCTGCATATCATGGCTCTTGGCCGTATGGGTGAGTGTCGACAGCAAGGCATGGTCGTCGAACCGGAAACGGCACAGGACCATGTTTGATGCTGCCAGTTTGACCAACTGGGCCGGTGTCAACTTGGCGAGAATGTCGGCAATTTCCTTGCTGACGCCAAGCCTGAACATGGCTTCCAGATGATTTTCTCGCACCAGGCGTTGCGCGAGCAGCAGATAGGCGAGATTGACCTCCCTGATCTCCTGGAGAACTTCACTGCTTTCCAATTTTTCCCCGCTACCAAAAACCCTTCGACCGCTTGTCCGGCGCTTACCCGCAGCCGAAGGCTGAAGGCGACCAGATCGTTTGAGTGCGTGTTCGACGGGTACTGCGTACGACTAAGGAACTGCGCTTGGTCAGACTTATCCGAAACGTTACAAGTGTTACAGAGTGTAAGTGTGACTGTGAGAGTTATATCGGCAATTCAACCGGACTGCCAATCCCCTCTAACGTTGGGGTACAGCAATGTCGCACGAAACATACATGGGAGACGAAGTTTGTAACAAGTCACGCCTTTGTAATGTGATTTGCATCAAAACTGTTACGCGTATGTAACAGATTAAAGACTCTAAATCTGCCTCTTGGATCACCCCAGCCAGAAGTGCACTAATCACATTCCACTATTGACGAAAGGGACGTCACTGCACTAGCACGCGGCGCAGCCATGCGGCGACCCTTGCTAGCAGGTCATTGGGCTCCTCGCTGAACAGGTGCGGACAGGTTTGCTCCACCTGCTCCATGACGCGCGCTGCCTCTTCGGCACTCACGGTGCCATAGTCCATGGCCAGCCCCACCACCGCTCGCAACTCTCCCAGCCGCGAGCGGGCAGTGCCCGCGATGCGTTCGGTCTGCACCATGTACATGAGGTCGTAGACCCGGCGCCGCAGGCTTTCCGCCACTCGCCACGCCGGCGTCTGCATCTGCTCCTCGAGCGCACGGATGTCCACCGCCGAGGTGGCCAGCTGCGACGCCAGGAGCTCGATGAAGGCCAGGTCGGCCCCCGCGTCCTCCAGGATCTGCCGGGACCAGTCACGGGCATGCGCAAGGCGTTCCTGCGGCGTCCATTCGTAGCGCGTCGCCAGGCCGTAGCCAAAGCGCTGCGCGTCGCGCATCAGGGTCGCCATGGCATTGGGCAGCTGTTTGTTGAACACACGCTTGGCCCATGCGTACTCCCCCCCCGACAGCAGCCGCGTAACGGCGCGCTCGGTCAGCGGGCCGTCATGCTGAAGCAGGCGCGCTCGCAGGAAATCGTCAAAGCTTGGCGGGCTGAATTCGCTGTCCAGCCCGGTGGAGAGCTTGACGAAATGTTCGAACTCGGAGCGCAGCTTGGCCGCGGCTTCCTCGGGAAGCGCCAGGGTGATGTCGGTAGTCATGATGTGCGATGCTGAGTGACGCTAACGGCGAGCCACCGCCGGCCCGAGGCCGGCGGCATAACCCTTGCGCTTGACGTCAGAAGGCGCTCCAGTCACCGTTGTCGGACGTGGCAAGCGCGGCGGGGCGGGCAGTGCGGGCCAGGACGGGCGTGCTCGCTTCACGACCTCCCTCACGGCCTCCCTCACGTCCCCCCTTGTCCACCGGCGCCGGCTCGGCGGCCTCGGTGACTTCCTGGCGGACGACATGCGTGGACGGTTCGGTCCGTGCCGGCCTGGCCGCGGCGATCACCTTGGGACGCGCTGCTTCGATGCGCGAGCCGGCAAAGGCATCCGCCTGCGCCAGACGGAAGCTGGCCACCGAGGTTTGCAGGCGCGTGGCCTGGTCTTCCAGCGAACCGGCGGCGGCGGCGGCCTGCTCCACCAGCGCCGCGTTCTGCTGCGTCACCTCGTCCATCTGGGCCACGGCCTTGTTCACCTGCTCGATGCCCGAACTTTGCTCGGCCGATGCCGCGCTGATCTCGCCCATGATGTCTGTCACGCGCTTGACCGCCTGCACGATCTCGCCCATGGTCTGCCCGGCCTGGCCCACCAGTGCCGAGCCGTTGTCCACGCGCGCCACCGTATCGCCGATCAGGCCCTTGATTTCCTTGGCCGCGTTCGCGCTGCGCTGCGCCAGGCTGCGCACCTCGC